>JAUMBK010000077.1:0-35115 GCA_032115795.1 Saprospiraceae bacterium
ATGTCCACTGTATAAAGGTTGCCTAAATGACGAACGTGGTCAAGTCCAACATGATCTACTTCGTTTGCCATGATTGAGATTAACTGGATAAAATAGGCCGTATCAGTATTTGTGGGTTGTATTATTCCATTGTTTTGTGCATTTGCAGTGGGGTGATCGTAATCACGGCTTTGATTTCGTACCCTGTTACCTTCCTCCAATGTATTCTCCTTTTTGCCATTGTCGCCTACCTTCTTTTCAATTGTCTCCTTCTCAGTACCTGATCTTTTTTGAAACAAACGCTTCGGGACATCTTCATTTTTGCCAGTTTCTGTATATGCTACGGCTTTGGCAAATTGGTTTTGGGTCCAAATGGTTGCTCTGACCGGGTCATGCTGGTGCAGTGCTATGGCCTTTGGGATTTCTGATGCGGGCACATGCTGGTCGACCAACCGAAATCCATAATATATGTCATTTCTACCCTTGCCACCTTGCCTGTTGGATGTAAAATATATTTTTCCAATTCCGTCCAGTGCAGGATAATAGTCATCACCAATGGAATTAATGCCAGTTCCGACATTGCGTGGGGGTAGCCACTCACCATAATGAATGCCACTCACAAAAATATCGAATCCTCCAAGGCCGGGATGGGCATCTGACGCAAAGTACAACACGTTATTTTGATAGAATGGTGTAATTTCATTGCCAATCGTATTGACAGGCATGCCCAAATTTTCAGGTTTACTCCATTCATTTTCTATCAGAATTGATTTATACAAATCAAATCCCTGGTTTTTACCATCATTACGGGACGAAAAAACCAGTTCCCGGCCGTCCTCTGAGAGACAGGCAGAATGAATAAACGGATGGTTAGCAGAAAATGGGAATAAAAATGCCTTTGTAATCGTACCAGTATCATCCAGACTCAAAATGGTAAGTGTCGTTTTATTGTCAATTCTTCCAAGGCAAACGCGATCGCTCTTCCCCCCTGCAAGGGCAATGGCCGACCTTCCGTTTTGTGATACGGAGATAAAGTCAAAGTCGGGATACTCGGGCCCGGATTGTTTCCAGCGTACCAAGCCACTTACATCCGGGTTGTAGATTAGAGGTATTGGTTGGGTATTGCATTGGGATTTCTGATCGGTTGGCGTATATCCTGCACATCGAAAGGTGCTGAAGCAGGGATTGTCCTGAAAAAATGACATGTTGCATTCCGACGCCTCCGTGTTGAATGGAAGAAGAATGGCATCATATTCTTGAGAGCGGCTCAGGCTTGTTGTGGCAAAGTCACAATGGGCAAGTCCCATTTCGGCTGCCATAGGGTTTCGCTTCGCCAACTCCGTAAAACACTGGCGAGCTTCCTTCCAGTTGCCAGTTTTTCTGTATATGTTGCCCATTGCTTCCAATACAACCGGAGCAACAACGGTTGTATCCAAACACTGGGTATAGATCTGTAGGGCCTTGTCGTACTTACCTTCACGTTCCAGTGAATCTGCCATCATGCACAAGTCACTGAAATGGCCGACAACCAATTTCGGGTCATGCATTTGCTGGCTGTCCGTTGGTTCTGCACAGATGGTCGATTGGGTCCAAACGGGAAAGCAAAGCATCAGCTGGAACACAACTGAACACCAGGAAAAGAAAGAACGCATATGTTTTCGATTTTTTGGGGGTAACTGTGCAAAAGTAAACATTATCATTGTAAAATAATATATTATGCATTATAAAATATTATAATATATTAACGGACTAACTTTTTAAAGTTGTTCATATTTACCAAGTTACATCTACCTGTTTCTGCTTATTTAAAGAATAGTTGTATTTTTATCTAAATATCTGATGATGACGCGCAGGCCTGCATTCAATGTGTTGATTTGTTTATTTTTTTGGCAATACCTGGTTGCACAGCGTGCTGACCTTATTTCCGGTCAATTTATCATTCATGTACAGGATGACCAAACAATCCAAGCGTTCAGGCAACAATTACTGCAGTCACGCAATGCAGCTTACGGCAACATTCAGATGTACCAAATCATGAAAGAGCCATTCTCGTTGTGGCTTTTCCAGTGTAGTGCAGAAGAGAAAACGGCATCGTACTGGAAACAAGTACTGACATCGTACTCCGATTTTACAGGGGTATACCCAAATAGGTCATTGAAGGAACGGGTATTGCCGAATGACCCTGAAATAAATAAACAGTGGCAATACATCAATCCGGGAGGGAATGGCGGAACCGAAAACGCAGACATCGATATGGATTTGGCGTGGAACATTACAACCGGAGGTGTCACTCCTTCCGGTGATACGATTGTCGTCTGTATCATTGATGATGGCATCAACGGGTCCCATGAAGATATGCGGCAAAATCTGTGGTTGAATCACCAGGAAGTGCCTGACAATGGCATTGATGATGATGGTAACGGATATGCAGATGATTTGCTGGGATGGAATGTGGTAACAAACACGGACGATGTATACACCGGTGGTGGCCATGGTACACCTGTGGCCGGTGTCGTAGGTGCTCGTGGAAACAATGGCACGGGAGTGAGTGGCGTCAACTGGAACGTGAAACTGATGATTGTCAATTATGGCAGTCCCACTGAGGCAAACGCACTCGCATCATACGGCTATGCTTATACGATGCGTAAAATGTATAATCATACTGGTGGTAAAAAAGGGGCATATGTCGTGGCTACCAACGCGTCATGGGGTGTTGACAAAACAACAGCGGATGAGGCGCCTTTGTGGTGTGCTTTATATGATTCGCTGGGAAGGGTAGGTATTGTCAGTTGCGGGGCAACAACCAATTCTGATACAGATGTGGATAGCGAAGGTGACCTGCCTACATCATGCGAAAGTGATTTTCTTATTTCGGTAACGAACATGAACCGGTCCAATATACGGGTTACAAATTCGGGGTATGGAACCAAATCCATCGACCTTGGATCTTATGGACACCAGATTTATACTGTAACCAGGACAGGATATGGTACTTTTGGAGGAACCTCAGGGGCGACACCTCATGTAGCCGGCGTCATTGGTCTGTTGTATGCCCTGCCATGCCAGGTTTTCGACTCCCTGTCGCACAGAAACCCTGAATTAGGGGCCAGAATCATCAGGGATGCCATTCTCAATGGGGTAAAAACAAATGTGACCTTACAACAAATTACGACCTCGGGTGGTGTTTTGAATGCCTTCAACGCAATAAAACACGTGCAGGCATTGTGTGATTCATGTGCCTCTCCTATGGGCGTCACACTGACGTCCCGGGACCAGGCTTTGCTCATTGATTGGCCTGGCCTGGCTACGCAGCAGGTTGCCGTTCGCTACAGACAGGCCGGGGAATCAAGGTGGACAATCAAGGAGGGCATATACCCTGGATCAGAAATCATTGACCTGCAAATTTGCTCTGAATATGAGGTGCAGATCGGCGCACATTGTGGCGAAGGTGAGTTCAGCTATCAGTACTCCCGTTTTGTGAAAACTACCGGCTGTTGCGCCATACCTGTCATTACCAGTCTGACGGCAGACTCGACAGAGGTAAGGCTGGATTTTGGTGCACAAAAAGACGCGCAAGTGACCATTTCCTATAGCCTGGATGGAGAAACATGGCGCGATACACTGGCAAGTGAAAACAGTGTCGTATGGCAAGGCATTCCTTTGTGCAGGGCTGTTTACTTTCGGCTTCAGGCGGAGTGCAAGACGTATGGCAATGCTTCGCCTTCCACCCAGACACGCAGCACAAGTACACCATGTGGCAATTGTACAGAATTGCCCTACTGCGGGTTCTCAAAAAAAGATGATTCACAGGAATGGATAGAAGCAATTTCATTGGCCGGAACAATCACCGCATCCGGCTCTTCCGGACAGGGCTACAGTAATTTTGCCGGTATTGGCCAAATGGAAATCGTCCCGGGCAATGAATACCCCTTTACAATCACGGTAGGCTATGCCGCAACGCCCTTTCCCGACTTTGTACGCCTATTTGCAGACCTCAACCAGGATGGAAATTTTCAGTCTGAGGAAACCCTTTTTTCGACACCGGCCCCCATTACTGAGGCGATCAATGGACGCATATACATTCCGGAAAACAGCCAGCTTGGCTACACACGATTGCGCGTAATTTTGTCTTACGAATCATTTGAAGGGGCGTGCGATTCGGATAAATTTGAGTACGGCGAAGTGGAAGATCATTGTATTTTCCTTTCGGGGAGGTCCTGTCCCTTCGATGCCAATGTCAAATGGCTTGACGCTGACAAAGAATCCATGCGTTTTGCCATAGCCCAAAAGGAGAGTATGCCAGATACTGTTTTTATTCGCTACCGAAAACGGGGCGAATCAGAATGGCAGCAAGTGACAGGCACTGATAGCATTCGTTTGACGGGATTGAGCGAGTGCACCCTGTATGAGGTAGAGTACAGAAGTTTTTGTGGGAAAATCATGTCCATGCCTTCTGTCAGGGATACCTTCCGGACCGCATGTACAAACAATGTCACAGATCTCGATCTGCAGATCCGCCTATGGCCCAATCCGGCGACAAGTGTACTCCGGGTTTCCAATCTGTTGGAGAATCAAATTGTTCACGTACAAATCTTTGACTCATATGGACGGGAATGGCTTTTGGGGAATGGAAACGGAATGGTTTCAGGATCCACAGTAGACATAAGCCAACTATTGCCTGGATGGTACCAGCTGGTGTTGACCTCAAAGCGAGGAGACCGTACACGAGTCCATTTTGTCAAAGTCAAATAGCAGAGACAGCGCATCTCATTCCTGCCCACAGGCATAGCAGGCCTGCCAAGACGGAAATGAGCACATACAGGGCAGCAAATGCGGGACTGGCCTTTTGATTTAGCTGGTATATTTCCAGCATCAGCGTGGAAAAAGTAGTCAATCCGCCACAGAAACCGGTGGCAAACAGATACCAGGACCAGGGAGGAAGTGTGCCTGACTGCACCTTTGTAAAAAAGATGCCCAGCAAGAAGCACCCAATTATATTGGCACCAAACGTACCGAGAGCAATGCCATGAAAAACAAGCTGCCACTGCAGTGACTTTTCATACAACCACCACCGCAGCAAGGCACCCAATCCGCCTCCACTAATTATTAAGAGCCAATGTACCACGTTTTCAGGTCGTTTTTTTCTTATGCAACCTCCATGCAGCCAGCTGTGAAAAAATGGCCATCATGCTGAAAGTCAGGCAGACAATAGCCAAATTACCATGCTTGTGGAGGCTGATTGCCAATATCAGCGAAGCTATATTCCACCCCACCAGAATCAAAGTAGTCCTTGCATGGCTGTTTCCCAGGTCAGTCAAAATATGGTGAATGTGTTTTCTGTCGGGGATAAAAGGGGATGATCCCTCCATAATCCGCAGAAAAAATACGCGCAATAGGTCTGACAAAGGCAATATCAACACTGCCATAGCAATCGCAGGAGCTGAGGCAAAGCGGACATGATGTAAGGGGGTTTGTCCATTGGCCTCGATAAATTGAATGGCCATAACGGCACAGGTAAGCCCGATGAATAAGGAACCGGTATCTCCCATAAATATCTTTGCCGGGGGAAAGTTGAAGCGTAAAAAAGCAATCAAAGACCCCCCCAGAGTTGCTGCTAAAATGGCATATGCCATGTTGTCGGTAAGGTAAAACCAGGTTCCAAAAGCGGCCATGGCAACCAGACCAAAACTGCTGCACAGCGCATCGATGCCATCAATCAAATTGACAGCATTTATAATCACAATTATCGTAAATAATGTCAAAAACAGACTGAATAGGTACGGAATTTCCCAAATCCCAAACATACCATACAAACTGGTCAATCGAATACCGGCTCCAAAAACAAGAATGCAAGAAACCAGTAACTGTCCCAGAATTTTAACAAGAGGGGTCAATGGCTCAACATCATCTCTGGCACCAAGCATGAAAATAATCAGATACGATCCCAAAATGTACTTTAAAGCAACCAAATTGGAGAATGGAAGCCACAGAATGACTGATAAAAATGTACCACCAAATACAGCGATTCCTCCCAAAAACGGAGTGCTCACCTGATGCGAACTGCGATCGTCAGGTACATCAAGCAAATGTAACTTGTGTGCTAATTTTATCAATGATGGCAAAGACAAAAATGTGACAATCAGGGATGTAAAAAAGGCGGGAATAAGTGTGCTCATCAATGTCTATACTAGGGACAAATATACGGAGATGCGCGCATAAACACATCCTTAGCCTACATAAAAATCGGCCACGGAAAGATCAAGAAATCCATTCCATAGAAAAGCCTAATGTTGCAATATCATTCCAAAATGCAGGATAAGATTTGGAAACCACGCCGGGGTCATCGATTGACACAGGAAACAACGATCCCAACGCAGCCAATGCCATCGCCATTCGATGATCCTGGTACGTATGAAAACAAAGGTCTTCAGACTGCAAGGCTTTGCCCTCCAGCATGTATATCTCGCCAGAGTTGGCTTTTGAAAATCGATCTGGTACTCTGGAAAGAAATACCTGGGTTTTTGCCAGTTCTGCTTGCATTGCCTGAATTCTGTCTGTTTCCTTCATTTTCAGCGTGTGTAGTCCAGTGAAGAGGCCCGGACATACCAATCCCGCCATCATGACGAAGATGCTCTGTGCCAGGTCAGGAATAGAGATAAAATCTTTCTCAAAAAATGGAATCACTCTTGTATCCATTTCCTTTCTTATCCGAATGCCGCCTTGAATAAATTCGGTCTGAACACCAAACTGACCGCAAATCTGGCTAATTTCTGCATCTCCCTGCATACTTTTTTCAAACAAACCCAGCAACGTGATATCCGCCTCACGGCTGAGTGCTGCCATAGTGTAATAATAAGAAGCAGCTGACCAGTCCGCCTCTACATGAAAAGGGCCAGGCTGGTAGGATGCAGCTGGGATAGACACCGACGAACCCTCCCATGTGCATTCAACACCAAAGGAGGCCATGACGTTTTTTGTCATGCCAATGTAAGGTGCCGAAACTACGTTGCCATCAAGGTGAATCACAAGACCACCAGGCAATGTGGGGGCAATCATCATGAGCGAGGAAATAAACTGTGAACTTACCCCGGCATCCAGTGTTACCTGACCCGGAACCTCTCCCAATGCCCCTTGTTCAAAAATAATCGGAGGATATCCCTCCTTTTCTGCATATGTAATCCGAGCACCAAGTGAGCGAAGCGCATCCACAAGCACCCCAATCGGACGCTGTTTCATTCGTTCGGACCCTGTCAGCATGCGCTTTTTCTCTCCAAATGCCAGCAAGGCAGTCATAAAGCGAAATGATGTACCCGCATGTTCTGCATCAAGAAGTTCGTCGTTGCTCTGCAACAAATGCTGTAAGACACGGGTATCATCGCTGTCTGACAAGTTTGAAATGGGGAAAGGCATACCCGCGATGGCCTGAATAAGCAATACCCTGTTTGAAATGCTCTTTGAGCCACTGAGCCTGATTGTTCCCTTCAGGCATCCATTTGGATGAGAAAGCCGCAAGGCTGCCATAATACACCTGTTTTAAGCTACCAGTGGAAGACGATATTTTGGACCAAATCAGGATGAAGGCTCAATGCGACCGGGCAGGATCGTCCGGCAGCTTCAAGAATTTTCCTGCTTCTTGACTCTATCGCATGTTTTGGCATGAATACATCGACATCAATACCTGCAATTCTTCGGGGACCCACCGCCATGTGCTTGGTAATTTCAATATACATACCCGCAATATCCAGATTGTGTTCACGGGCAGAGATACCCATGATTGTCGCCATACATGCGCCCAAGGACGTTGCTGTCAGATCTGTCGGAGAAAACGCTTCCCCTTTTCCCTGGTTGTCAGGAGGTGCATCTGTAATCCAGGTCTGCCCTGAACGAATGTGCGTGCATTCAGTGCGTAAATCACCCAGATACGTTATCTTTGAAGTCATAAGCCTGTCTGTTTTTCTTCTGTATTGGCTGCTTGTTCTTTTTCCTTTTCTTTCTCTTCCCTCTTTTTTAATTTTTCAGCTTCATCAAGTTCGTCCGCCAGGTCGTAGGATTTGATAATTTCCTTGACAAGCCTGTGTCTGACAACATCTTCCGCTGTGAGATACAACTGCCCAATACCTTCAATCGGGGCCAGAATGTGCAGTGCTTTGCGCAGTCCGGATTTCTGGTGCCCCGGCAAATCTATCTGAGAAAGGTCGCCGGTAATGATTGCCTTGGCATTGGGGCCAATTCGGGTAAGAAACATCTTCAATTGCGTTGTAGTGCAATTTTGCGCTTCATCCAGAATGATAAAGGCATGATCAAGTGTCCGGCCTCGCATAAAGGCAAGTGGGGCAACTTCAATGATTCGGTTGGTGATAAAAAAAGCCAGTTTTTCGGCAGGCAGCATATCGTCAAGCGCATCATAAAGAGGCCGGAGATAGGGGTCGACTTTCTCTTTCATGTCGCCGGGAAGGAAACCAAGGTGTTCTCCTGCCTCAACGGCAGGTCTTGTGAGAATGATTTTTTTGATTAGTTTGGACTTTAAGGCACGTATGGCAAGTGCCACTGCAGTGTACGTCTTACCAGTACCCGCCGGACCGATGGCAAAGACTATGTCGTTCGCTTCACTACATTCGACAAGCATTTTTTGATTGCGGGTCTTGGCTTTTATCGGGCTTCCATTTTTGCCATACACTATGACACCGCCGGACGAGTGCTGGCTGATTTTATTGTCGGCAGCATGGTCACTCACCAGCAAATCCTCCACCACCTGAGACGAAACATCGTGCTTTTCCTGGATCATTCTGACCATGATTTCCAGTTTTGATTTTACTTGTTCTGTGCCTCGTTTGTCTCCTTTCAGCTTGATCTGGTTTCCTCTGGATGTGATTTGTACATCAGGGTAAGCCTTTTTGACAAGGTTCAGCTTACTATTGTTTTCCCCGTACAATTCCAACGGGTCAATGCCCTCAATGGTTAATACTATTTCACTCAATATTCAAATGTTTTTGGTTTCTCATACCGGGCGGGACATGAATAGAGCGCATTTCAGCAACCTTGCCTTCCCTTCATCCGGCGCAATGGGTTATTATATAGTAATTATTTTTAATGTATATAAAAAAGACCTATCTTTATCCGCAAATATTGGATATTCTTTGGATTTAATCTGACCAATTTCCAATCTTTTTTGCGAACTAACCATTTTTTAATGCAAATAGTTTCCCTCACATCTGATTATGGAACGCGGGATTATTATCTGGCAGAACTCAAAGCCGCGATTCTCAGCACCGGAAACCGGGTACAGTTAGTCGATGTCAGTAATGATGTGGACAGATTCGATATCGTTCAGGCTTCTTTTTTTATTAAAAATGTGATCCCTTCCTTTCCTCTGGGCACCATCCATGTACTTGCCGTGCATTGCCATTACACCAGCCACCCGGAATTGATTGGATTTGAACGAAATGGTCACTTCTTTATAGGGCCAAATAATGGCATCCTCAGTCTAGTATTTGATGACCTTCACGAAAATGAAGTAGTCACAATAACCTCTCCAGGAGACAAGGTACTTTCTTTGAATGCCTTGATTGCGCATGCGACAGCCTATCTCAGTCATCAGCTTCCGCTAAAGGAGATTGGCCCCTCCGTTTCCCAGCTGACACGCAAATTGGTCATCCAGCCCGTAGTCACGTCAAGTCAGATTCGTGCCACCATCATGCACATTGACCATTTTGAAAATGTCATTGTCAATTTGAAAAAAGACGTGTTTGAGAAAACACGCAATGGGCGAAATTTTGAAATCTATTACAAACCAAACGAACCAATCACCACACTTTCAATCAATTATGGCGATGTATCCGTAGGCGAAGCCCTTGCCTTTTTTAATACTTCGGGCTACCTCGAAATTGCACTCAATATGGATAAAGCCAGTTCCATGTTGAATTTGCACAAAAATGAAACCATCCAAATCAATTTTAAATAGTGGAAAAAATTACCAGAATCGTCAGACTCTCCTTTCAGTTAAACCGATGTGCCGAATTTGAGGCGCTATACATGGCTGCCAGTCCAAAAATCCAGACAATGCCAGGCTGTCTCAGCCTTTCTCTTAAAAAAGACGCTACAAACCCTCATGTGTATTACACACTGAGCACATGGACATCCCTTGACGCACTGGACGCATACCGACAATCCCCACTTTTTCAAGAAACATGGGCAAAAACCAAAGCCATGTTTCACGAAAAAGCAGAAGCATACTCTCTTGTCGATTTTCAATAATCCTCGGATAAAACAAAATCGCAAAATATAATCAATTATTTACATATAATTTTTTGCATATATTTCATTTTACCCTAACTTGTTGCCTGTTAGCAACCTTTTACAGAATGGGGATGATAGAAAAGGGAAGATTACACCAGGCAAGGAGGTCCCTGTTCATTTATGCCGAAGTTGCTGGAATTTTTAATTTCTTGCAGCACTCAACAGAGTGGATAGGTTGATTTACAATGACAATCAAAGAAAAAAATCCAATGCTACTTTTTCATCACGCCTCCAGGCCTGCTGTGGAAATACGCAAAATCAACTGTAAAAATTATACGATCCATGTGAATCAGTGGCAGGCACTTGTGACAGATATCCAGGAAATACAGCCTTCTTCCGTGTTTTTACTGACAGATCAACTGACTGAAAAATATTGCCTTCACCTTTTTCTGGAGCAAATTCAGACAAAAGTCAATATCATTTCCATTCCAGCAGGCGAGGCAAACAAGCAATTACAGACCTGCCAGTATGTATGGTCTCAGCTCATGGAGGGCGGAGCAGACAGGAAATCACTCCTGGTCAATCTGGGAGGAGGGGTTGTAGGAGACCTGGGTGGCTTTTGCGCAGCCACATACATGCGGGGCATTCCATTTATCCAAATACCAACTACGCTGCTGAGTCAGGTAGACGCCTCCATAGGCGGAAAAGTAGGGATTGATTTCATGGATATGAAAAACATGATTGGCGTAGTCCAGCAGCCTTATTCTGTTCATATTTTTACCGATTTCCTAGCCACATTGCCAGAAAAACAAATCAGGAGTGGGTATGCTGAAATGCTCAAGCATGGCCTGATTGCCGATCAGTCGGTGTGGCATCGCCTCTGTACCGGACTGCCGTCTGGCCCACAAGCCTGGGGAAAGGAAGTGATCACGTCGGTGGAAATTAAAAAAGGCATCACAGAAAAAGACCCCTATGAAAAAGGGATACGAAAAATCCTGAATTTTGGGCACACAATTGGCCACGCTTTGGAGTCATTGTGGCTCCATACAGCCCATTCCCTTTCTCATGGTGAGGCAATCGCCATTGGCATGATAGCAGAAGCATTCATTTCGTACCATAAAGGCCTGTTATCAGAAGAATCCCTGTTTGAAATACGGAAAGGGATCCTGCGTATCTTTGGCCATCATCCAAAGCTCGTGAAAGATACTGACGAGATCCTGCGCCTTATGCGTGTTGATAAGAAAAATGAAGGAGGTAAATTCAGACTGGCACTCCTGGCTGGAATTGGTACAGCTGTATATAATGAGTCTGTTTCTGACCAGGTTGTAAGAGAGGCGCTGCTTTTTTACCGGGAAAAACTGTAATCCCCATAACGGATACATACATTTTTAGGTTCGGTAAAGAAATGGAGGGCTTCCATACCCCCTTCCCTGCCCACGCCACTTTGCTTCACACCACCAAATGGCGTACGTAAATCACGCACAAGCCAGCAGTTGATCCAGACGATGCCCGTTTCCAGCCGTGCTGCCATCTTGTGTGCCCTGGAGATATTTTCTGTCCACACAACGGACGCAAGGCCATATTCTGTACCGTTGGCCCACGACAACACTTCTTCCTCCTTGTCAAACGGAGCAATCGTTACTACCGGACCAAAAATCTCTTCTTGGTTTGTACGGCAGTCTGCAGGAAGACCTTCAATCACCGTGGGTTCAATAAACCAGCCATGTGTGCACCTTCCTTCCAGTATCGCTTGTTTCCCCCCTGCCAGCACTTTCCCTCCTTCTTCCTGCGCGAGCCGGATATACCCCAGTACTTTATGAAGGTGCGCCTCAGAAACAACAGCACCTGTTTTTGTCGCTGCAAGTGAGGGATCACCCGGCTTTAAGGCAGACACCTTCGCCACAAAATCTGCCTTGAACCGCTCATAGATCGGCCGTTCCACGTAAATTCTTGATCCGCATAGGCAAATTTGTCCTTGGTTGGCAAACGAAGAACGAACGGTGGTTGACAGCATAGTCTCATAATCACAATCTGCAAAAATGATGGTTGGATTCTTCCCACCCAATTCAAGTGACATTTTCTTGAATAACGGGGCTGCAATGCCCGCAATCCGGCGTCCGGTAGCGGTCCCCCCAGTGAAGGAAATTGCCTTGATTTCCCTGTGCCTGCACAACGCTTCACCAGCCCGGCCACCCTGGCCATGCACGATGTTCAGCACCCCAGGAGGAAATCCAGTTTCCATACAAATTTCGGCCAGCAGGTATGCGGTGTACGGCGTAATTTCAGAGGGCTTGGCCACCACTGTATTTCCCGCAGCCAGGGCTGGAGCCAGCTTCCAGGTAAGCAAATACAACGGTAGGTTCCAGGGAGAAATGCACGCCACAACCCCCAACGATTGCCGGAGCGTATAATTCAAGCCCTCGTCTCCCATGGAGTGTGCCTCTGAACTAAACTGGGTAATTGCATGCGCAAAAAACCGAAAATTCGAAACGGCGCGCGGAATATCCACTGCTTTTGCAAGTGAAACAGGCTTGCCATTGTCTTTGCTTTCAGCCGCAGCAAGCACATCCAGTTTCTGTTCGATGGCATCCGCCAGGGTCATCAACCAGCGACTGCGTTCCTCCGCAGAGATTGACGACCATCCCTCGAAAGCCTGACGGGCACTTTCAATGGCATCAGCGATGTCCTGTTCGCCAGAGTCAGGTATCTGGCAATACACATCTCCCGTCGCCGGTTCTGAATTGTCAAGCCAGTTGCCCTCCCTGGGCTCTGTCAGCCTGCCACCGATATAATTGAGAATGCGCTCCATCTTATCCTCCCTTTTCTGTAAAATAAAAGCCCAGGTTTTTGCGGAATTCCTGCGGCAGCAAAGGCAACTCTGATCGGGGTATGAGCAGTGTACTTATGTTGTGAAAATCCGAAAAAATCAAGTGCTTTGCCGCCGTCGTGGCCAGATACTCATGCCCGGAAGATCCGCCGGTTCCTATTTTACGACCCAGCATACGCATAACCATTTGGGCATGTCTGTACCGCCAGGTGGTCAGGTTGTCATCGAGGTCCACCAGCGATGACAACAATAAAAACGGGTTGTGGAGAATTGGCTCGTCTCTGTACAAATTAATAAATAATGCGGCCAGCGTCGCCTTGTATGAAAGCTGCACTTTCCCCTCCATTCGCATCGCATCATGCCTTTTTTCATCCATAATGCCTGAAAAATAGGTGCTTGTGTCGCCCAGCATCGCCAGTCGCATTTGCTTGGTTTCCTCAGTCAGAATGTCTGTGTTCAGGATGGCTTTCCGTTCTTTTTCCAGCATTTGCTCTACAGCCTGTCGGTATGCTGCTACAAAATTGTATTCGCCAAATTCTAGAAAAGGAATCCTCTCCAGCCAGTCCTCAACCAGGTCAAACAATGAGTCGCTTTTTTCCATTGATGCGAGCTCCTCTTTTTTATCGGAAGCAAACACACAGTGGTAAGGCTTGTTGTTGTACGTGATCCGTCTGGTTTCTTTTAATCCAAGCAACACTTCCATTTCTCTGAACTGGAAACTTTGAAATCCGGATGCTGGAAACAAAAAATTACGAAAATCGAGAAAATCCAAGGGCGTCATCGTTTCCATTATGCCGATCTGCTGGACCAGCAATTGCATGATCTCAGAAATTCTACCCATTCTGGCAACCGCGACGCCCACTGTTGTTTCGTTGACCCGCTGGCTGCTGAAATACTTCACGATGGACCTGAGTTCGTAATTGATTTGCTTAAACCACAATTCATACACCTGGTGCGTGATGATAAACAGCATTTCATCGTGTGCTTCCACTCCCAATTCTACACTTCGCAACGACTGCGCAGAGGTGATCTTGTCGACCTGCAGATATGAATTATAATGTATCGACGAATATTTCAGATTTTCAATCATGTGAGGGAATTGTCATTGTGGTTAAATAGGCAACCGCCTTGATTTCAATCAATAGATGTGGATGAGGAAGCTGATGCACCGCCACCGTCGTGCGGCTGGGTCCGTCGAAATCAAAAAATTCGCCATACACCGCATTATATCCTGCAAAGTCATTCATGTTTACAAGAAAGGTGGTGACATCCACGATGTCTTTCAGGTCAGCACCGACTGTTTGCAGCAGAAATTGAATGTTTTCAATGACTGCCCTGGTCTGCAGTCGGATATCGAGGTTGGTTGTACCCATCTCATCCACCTCTACTCCTGCAAAGGTATTGTCGGCTTTCCGGCTGCTGGTGCCTGATACAAAAATAAAGGGTCCCGCAATTTTCAGGTGTGGGTACTTTCCCCGGGGCCTGGCCCGGTCAGTAAGTAAAATCGAATTTGGTGATTGCACTTTATTTTAGCTTGGTTAGATAGGCGTAAATATAAAAAGTATTTGCGAACGACGTCCCATCAAATGCAGGATTTCGCTATCTTGACCCCGTTTTAACTCGCGGAAGATGAATCTAGATCTGAAAGGGAAACACGCCCTGGTATGTGGCGCATCAAAAGGGATTGGCAAGGCGTCTGCCATGGTACTTGCTGCAATGGGATGTGAGGTCACATTGCTATCCCGAAGTCCGGAAAAGCTGGTAGAAGCGCTCAGCCACCTGCCGCGTCCTGCAGGACAGGACCACCGCATGATTGTGGCCGACACTGCCGATACGGCGCAGCTCCACGACCGGGTCAAACTGCATATCGCCCATTTCCCGGTTCAGATTTTGGTAAATAATACGGGTGGCCCGCCGGCAGGAGCATTGCTTCAGGCAGGCAGCGATGATTTTTTACAGGCCTATACGCAACATTTGCTCGCCAACCATACCCTGGCACAACTTCTTGTTCCCGGTATGAAAAAGGCAGGTTATGGGCGTATTTTGAATATCATTTCTACCTCGGTAAAGATGCCGTTGAAAGGGCTTGGTGTCAGCAATACCACCCGGGGTGCCGTGGCTTCCTGGGCTAAAACCCTGTCTCTGGAATTAGCTCCATTTGGCATCACTGTCAACAATGTCCTTCCAGGTGCAACAGCCACAGACCGTCTGCATGAAATCATTGCTAGTAAAGCGACCAAGTTGCAGCAATCCAAAGAGGCGGTAACGGATGAAATGATCCATGAAATCCCCATGGCCCGCTTTGGCTTACCAGAAGAAATCGCCGCGGTCGTAGCCTTCCTAGCATCACCATCTGCATCCTATGTTACAGGGGTAAGTATCCCGGTCGACGGAGGAAGGACCAATTGCTTGTAAGTAGGTTGACTTTCACTGATCTGCAATCGGAGGGATCGTTGTACAAAACCTAAATGGAAACTCATTTTCCAGCAGACACCTGCAAATGGAAAGCATAGTAAAGGTTTGGGAATTATCCCAAAATCAATTCCTTGTAAGGAAGTATTGTGCTGTAACCTTTGCCGTGAAAGTATTCTTTCACCTTGTCCGTTGGTTGTGCGCTTGCGACAAGAACAAAGTCCCCTCCCCATGCGCCCAGGCTTTTTACAGACCCTTGAAAGTCTGAAAAATGGGTATCTTTTACTTTCGAGAACCCGGTGTGAGAGGCAATTGACTCTTCGTGGCTGTCGATCAGCTGACAAAAATCGCTCAGTGAAGAAGCACTGCGTATTTCCTCCGTGATCCGTGTGACTGACTTTACCAGACCGCTTTTGTTTTTTACTGCTTTCAGGTATTCCCGGATACCCTGGCGGCTGTCCTGCTTCTTTCCGAGGTGAACAAAATGCAGGTTTTCACGAAATTTAGGATAAAAATCTACTTCCGTGTAGGATACCTCATCAGGCGAATTGATATATTCTACAGGGCCTTCCGAAAAGGCACAGGCAACATCATAACCAGACCCATCCTCAGTTTTAAAATACAAGAGCAATGGATTGACTTCTGCCCACTCTGCCACAAGGTAGATCAATGTGCTGCTCGAGCCAAGACCCCAGTCCAGAGGGAATTCTAGCTGCGTCTCAATCTTAAAGCCGTTCCACTGTGATAAAAATTCTGAATTCAACCTGACGGCGTTTTTCAGCACTTTTTGCAAATAACCTGAGATTTCAGGGTTTGTAGTCGTCAGGGGAGAAAAATCAAACAGAGATAATGTTGACTCAAACCAAGGCTTGCCGTGCATATCCAGACTTTCCCATATTAAATCCGAACTGGTTGTCCGTTTTACAACCAGCTTTTGCCCCATTTTTGTGGGAAGCCCCAGCGCTTTTGCCCCATCCAGTACTGCATACTCACCCGTGAGCAGCAGTTTGCCATGTCCGTAGTATTTCGTTTTGATAAGCCGGTCAATTTAAGTACTGGCAAATATACAAAATTAGGGAGACCAACAAAGCATATGATGCAGATTTTATTATGTACTTCATTCGCATTGTGGTTTTTATATATTATTAGATACCATAAAATCCCACATTTTGCTTGATTTTCACTCCTGTCACAAGACCAGCTTGGGTTTGAAATTTCATTGTTGATTAAATAAATTGACAAAAATTTAGCTGTATTTCAAAGAGTTATGTATTTTTATTAGAAAAAAAAGTATAGAATCATTTGATTTTTTATTCAAAGACCTTACCTTTGCGGCCGCTATTGAAATCAGTAGCCTTACCATTAAAATCATAAAAGAGTGGATACACTGAGTTACAAAACAAAATCAGCCAATGCGGCTACCGTGACACACAAGTGGTATGTGTTGGACGCAGAAGGCGAGGTAGTGGGCAGGCTTGCTACCCGTATTGCCTCTGTATTGAGAGGAAAACACAGACCGGACTATACCCCTCACGTGGACGCCGGAGATTATGTGATTGTGGTCAATGCAGATAAGGTTCGCTTTACCGGCGACAAGCTGGATGCAAAAGAATACCAGCGCTACACGGGCTACCCAGGCGGTCTGCGAAGACGAACTGCCAGAGAAATGCTTGATAAAAGACCAGAAATGGTACTTGAACTGGCCGTGAAAGGCATGCTCCCAAAAACAAAGCTGGGAAGAGCCATGATTAAGAAATTGTTTCTTTATACCGATGCAAACCATCCGCATGCGGCACAGAAACCTGAACCATTTAAATTCTAATCGAATATGGAAATGATAAACAGCATTGGCAGAAGAAAAGCTTCAACTGCCAGAGTATATGTAACAAAAGGATCAGGAAAAATCACCATCAACGGAAAAGACCTGAAAGAGTATTTCCCAATGCCCAGCACCCAGGCAACCGTGCTTGATCCACTCAAAGTGGCACAGTCAGAGGGCCAGTACGATATCAAAGTGACTGTGGATGGTGGCGGCTTTAAAGGCCAGTCTGAGGCAATAAGATTGGGTATCTCGCGTTCCCTTGTCAAAATCAGTGAAGATTTTAAAAAGGGCTTGAAGGAGAAAAAATACCTTACCCGAGACTCAAGAGAGGTAGAAAGGAAGAAATTTGGTAAGCCAAAGGCAAGAAAGAGCTTCCAGTTCTCCAAGCGTTAATCTCTTTGTAATCCTATTATTTTACAGTCAAATTAAACTCGTTAAGCAATGAATAAGCCGACATATAATGAAATGTTAGAGGCAGGAGTCCACTACGGCCACTTGAAACGCAAGTGGAACCCTAAAATGCTTCCTTACATTTTCATGGAACGAAAGGGCATCCATATAATCGATCTGAACAGGACCTCCGAATGCCTCGACAGGGCTGCCTATGCAATGAAGCAAATGGCAAAGTCTGGCAAGAAAATCCTGTTTGTCGCTACCAAAAAACAAGCCAAGGATATCGTGGCAGATGCAGCCAGAAGCGCTGAAATGCCTTATGTGACCGAGCGATGGTTGGGAGGTATGATGACCAATTTTTCAACTATCCGGAAGTCAGTAAAGAAAATGAATAGCATTGACAAAATGCTGACCGACCCGGCTATCTCCATTACCAAGAAAGAAAGGCTCACTCTTTCCAGAGAAAAAGAAAAACTGGAAAAAGTACTCGGAGGGGTTGCAAACCTCAACAGACTGCCAAGCGCCGTTTTCATGGTGGATATTCACCACGAACATATCGCTCTGGCTGAAGCCAAGAGACTTGGAATGAAGACCATCGCTATGGTCGATACCAATTCCGATCCAAACAAAGTGGATTTTGCCATCCCAGCAAATGATGACGCATCAAAATCAGTAAAATTGATCACTGACTATGTAGTCAGCGCCATCAAGGAAGGCCTCGAAGAACGCAGGCTTGCCAAAGTAGACTCAAAAGAAGAGTAATTTATTTGTAACCCAGTCAAATCAACAGAAACAATGAGTGAAATAAATATATCAGCTACGGCTGTAAAAGACCTGCGCGATCAGACAGGGGCAGGAATGATGGATTGTAAAAAAGCATTGGTGGAAGCCAACGGTGATTTTGAGAAGGCCATCGAATTGCTTCGCTTGCGCGGTCAAAAAATGTCAGAAAAACGGGCAGACAGGGATGCTAAGGAAGGGGTTGTGATTGCTATGGTAAACGATGCCCAGAATAAAGGGATTGTCATAAGACTCAGTTGTGAAACGGACTTCGTGGCTAAAAATGAGGATTTCATAAACCTGACAAAACAAATTGCAGCCATCGCTCTCAACGAGTTTCCTGCTGACCGGGATGCGTTGTATACCAAAACCCTGCACGGCATCACACTGGACACCGTAATGTCCGAGCAAGTAGCAAAAATCGGAGAAAAAATTGAAATCTCTGATTACCAAAAACTGGAAGCACCTTTGGTTACTTCTTACATTCACATGGGCAATAAGGCAGGTGTCCTTGTCGGACTCAATCATGCAGACCAGAAGTTTGTTGAGGCAGGAAGAGATGTCGCCATGCAGGTGGCAGCAATGAAGCCAGTGGCTCTTGATAAAGACGATGTACCAACAGACATCATTGAAAAGGAAATCGAAATCGGAAAAGAGATCGCTCGCCAGGAAGGTAAGCCAGAGGACATGCTGGAGAAAATTGCCCAGGGTAAATTGAATCGCTTTTTTAAGGATAATACATTGCTCAATCAGGTCTTTGTAAAGGATGGAAAAATGAGCGTTGCAGAATACCTGAAAACAAAAAGTCCAGATTTGACCGTGATCGGTTTCAGACACGTTAAGTTGGGATAAAATAAAAAAGAGCGGTTTTCCGCTCTTTTTTTTTACTTTTAAATGAACAAACACACCATTGTCAATGGTGTACAGAAATAAACCGGCCACATGGAGATAAAATATAAACGGATTCTTCTCAAACTGAGTGGCGAGTCACTCATGGGTGATCAAAAGTTTGGCATCTCGTCAGATATGCTGAATTATTACGCACTCGAAATTCAATCCCTCGTTACCCAAAAAGCACAGGTAGCCATCGTGATCGGTGGTGGGAATATCTTTCGAGGCCTGAGTGCCGAGTCTTCAGGAATCGAACGCGTTACAGGAGATTATATGGGCATGCTGGCCACATGCATCAATGGCATGGCCCTCCAAAGTGCCCTCGAATCTCTGGGAGTGTATACCCGTCTCATCACTGCCATTGAAATGCGGCAGATTGCCGAACCATATATTCGCAGAAGGGCTATCAGGCACCTTGAAAAGGGCAGGGTGGTCATTTTCTCAGCAGGGACAGGGAGTCCGTACTTTACCACAGATTCAGCGGCAGCACTGAGGGCAAATGAAATCAATGCGGATGTAATCTTAAAAGGAACACGGGTCGATGGAATTTATGACAGCGACCCGGAAAAAAATCCTGCGGCCGTCAGGTTTGACCGTATCTCTTTCTCTAAGGTAATCAGCATGGGCCTTTCCGTCATGGATATGACTGCATTTACACTTTGCCAGGAAAATAACCTGCCTATCATTGTGTTTGATATCAACCAGCCCGGACACCTGGTCAGGATCGCAATAGGTGAAACTATCGGAACACTGGTAGACTAATTGTTGTTTACTGGGTAGATTAAATTGTATTTCATGCCGGATTGGAAAGTAACTGCGCAACAATGGGTATATGGATGGATCGACCCGTTTATACATTGGTGTATTCGTGTTGGGATTACGCCCAATGGAATTACACTTACGGGTCTCATGATCAACATCATTGCTGCCGGTGTGTTTGTCTATGGGGCAGAAGCATTGCCCCGGTACCAGCATGCCATTGTTGGGATTGCATCAGCCGTAGTTTTGTTTGCCGGGCTGTTTGATATGATTGATGGCAGGCTTGCCAGGGTAGGGCAGCAGGAATCAACCTATGGCGCGTTGTACGATTCCGTCTTGGATAGGTATAGCGAGATGATCATGTTCTTAGGCATTTGTTATTACCTCATAGCCCATCACTATTTTTTAAGTTCCCTCTTTGCGTTTATTGCCATGATTGGCTCGGTGATGGTCAGTTATACCCGCGCCAGGGCAGAGGGGCTGGGATTAAAGATGGCCGATGTTGGCTTCATGCAACGACCTGAACGAATTTTATTGATTGGAATCAGCGGCATTTTATGTGGCGTCTTTTCCTTGTGGGCGGGACCGGATTTTAAAGTCGAGGTTTCCTTTCTCCCATTTCCTTTGATTGAGACCATCACCGTATTTACATTTCCCATCTTTATTCTTGCAATTCTATCCAACGTGACTGCGATTTCAAGACTGCGATATGCGGAAAGCCAGTTGAAAGAAGGGAAATAAATGGTAGCATCAGGCCTTCCCCGAAATGGTTTCTTTCCCTGGCAGCCGGTTCACCTGACCGTCGCTGCTGCCGTGGCTGTTCTGTACCTGATATGGACAGGATGGGTAGTTGGTTTACGGCAGGACCATGTGTATTTTCTTTTGTTTCTTTTGACAATGATGCTCGGTCACGTGTGGACCCGTTCTTTGACGTACGGTTTTGTCTTTTTTATTTTATTCTGGGTGATTTATGACTCCATGCGGATCCTTCCAAATTACGAAGTAAATCAGGTCCACATCATGCAGCCCTATCTATGGGAAAAATCGTTTTTTGGAATCTGGCATAACAATGAGGTGCACACGCCCAATGAATTCCTGCGAATGCAAGCACACCCAATATTGGATGTTTTGTCTGGTTTTTTTTACCTGACGTGGGTGCCTGTACCATTGGCGATGGGCATGTATTTGTTTTTCTACAACCCGTCCTGGCTGCTCAGGTTTAGTGCTGCCTATCTGTTTGCAAACCTGCTGGGTTTTTGTCTGTATTACCTCTATCCTGCTGCACCACCGTGGTATGTAGACATGTATGGTGCAATACAGAGGTATGATATACCAGGGAATGCAGCACAATTGCTGCGTTTTGACACCATCATTGGATTTCCGTTGTTTAAAAACATGTACACAAAAAATGCAAACGTATTTGCAGCCATTCCCTCACTGCATGCGGCATATCCTGTCATCACCTGGTATTATGCAAGAAAATCCGGCCTGACCGCTGTTTCCTGGTTAGTACTTATCGATATTCTCGGCATTTGGTTTGCAGCAGTGTATTCTTTTCATCATTACATCATTGATGTTCTGCTGGGCGCATTGTGTGCGGTCAGTGCCATCATTTTATTTGAGCGCATCATCATGGCCGGGCGCGCAGCAACCTGGTTACAACAGTATGAAACCTTTATGAAGGGACACAACTTTATGCACAATGAAGGCAGGGGGGTGAAGTAATTTTTATACCTTTGGTAAAGAATGTGGTGTGTTGTTAAACATCATTTGTTACCTCTCTGTTAATCCTATATTATTTTTATCATCAATCAGGATTTGTAATGAAAACAAAAATTAAGGTGGAAAAACCGAAAGGAAAATTGGGCATTCTTCTTCCAGGAATGGGTGCCGTGGCTACAACGACGATTGCAGGCGTGTTGGCCATCAACAAAGGATTGGGCCTACCCATAGGCTCACTGACCCAGATGGGAAGGATGCGTGTAGGAAAAAGAACTGAGAATAAACAGCCATTCATAAAGGACATCGTGCCGTTACATCCGTTAAAAAACATAGTTTTTGGTGGGTGTGATGTATTTGATGACAATGCCTATGAATCAGCGATTCATGCTGAGGTATTGGAAAAGGACTTGTTGAAAAAGCTCAAGCCTCAGTTGGAAAAAATCAAACCAATGAAGGCTGTTTTTGATCATGAGTATGTCAAACGCCTGGACGGAAAACATGTAAAAAAAGCCAAAACCAAAATGGAACTGGCGGAAGCTTTGATGAAGGATATTGAGAAATTTAAAAAGGAAAATGACTGCGATCGCCTCGTGATGGTGTGGTGCGGTTCGACTGAAATTTATATAAAAGAGTCCGAAGTCCATCAGTCACTGGCTTCCCTGGAGAAAGGGCTAAAGGAAAATCACAAGGATATCCCACCAAGCATGATTTATGCCTATGCTGCCATAAAAATGGGCATACCCTATGCCAATGGTGCGCCAAACCTATCCTGTGATGTGCCCGCCATGGTTGAACTGGCAAAGAAAACGGGTACCCCAATTGCCGGGAAAGATTTTAAAACCGGACAGACGCTGATGAAAACAGTTCTGGCACCTGGACTCAAGGCACGGGCTATTGGCATTGAGGGATGGTTTTCAACCAACATTCTGGGCAACAGGGACGGAGAGGTGCTTGACGACCCCGATAATTTTAAATCTAAGGAAGTTTCCAAGCTTGGTGTACTGGAAAATATACTGGAACCAGAGATGTATCCTGAACTCTACGGTAAATTGTATCATAAAGTACGCATCAACTATTATCCGCCCAGAGGTGATAACAAAGAGGGGTGGGACAACATTGACATTCGTGGGTGGCTCAATTATCCGATGCAGATCAAAGTCGATTTCCTTTGCCGCGACTCTATCCTGGCGGCACCGTTGGTTCTGGATCTGGCCATATTCCTTGACCTTGCCAAGCGATCCGGTATGTCGGGTATCCAGGAGTGGTTGTCTTTTTACCTAAAATCACCCCAGGCCCCCAAAGGCGTCCATCCAATGCATGATATTTTTAAGCAGTTGAATAAACTGGAAAACACATTGAGATACATAGCCGGAGAGGAGTTGATTACCAATCTCGGCCTGGATTACGAATAAAACGAACGGGGCACCAGCCCCGTTTTTTTACCTATGCGATTATCAAAATGGATTGCCACTTTTTTTGGATTAGGGTACATGCCGCTTGCGCCCGGTACCTTTGGCGCCATCGGTGCGTTGGGCTTGTCTTTCCTGTTATCACAGCTGACGAAGGATGTATTCCTTCTTTCGGGCATACACCTCTGTTTGATCGTGTTTTTCTACATGGCAGGTGTATGGGCATGCCGCAACCTGGAAACGGCCTGGGGCAAAGACCCTTCCCGCGTTGTGGTTGATGAAGCCATCGGCTATTGGATCGGCTTGTTGTTTGTCCCTCTGTCAGCCAAAACATTGCTTGTGGTTTTGGTTTTGTTTCGATTTTTTGACATTGTCAAGCCTTTGGGCATCAGACACATCGATCGCATGCATTCGCCCCACGCTGTCATGCTGGATGACGTCCTTGCCGGATTCTACACGTTGATTTTAGTTCAGATTGGTCACTATTTTCAATGGATACCCTGATGGAGCAGCCATTGCAACCACAGACACAGAAGGCACCGCTGAAAAAGACATTCTTACGGTCCCAGGTAGTGAGCCTGACAGCCACTTCGGTGGATTTTTCAATTTCACTTGCCTTGCATGGTTTGCTGGATGTGTATTATGTGACAGCAACCTCCCTGGGTTCAAGCTTCGGCGCTGTCACCAGCTTTGTGTTGGGGCGTAATTGGGCTTTTAAAAATAAGAAGGGAAAATTGCGGAAACAGGCTTTTCGTTTTTCAATCATTCATCTGTTTACCATTTTTGTCAATTCCACTGCCGTCTTTTTTTTTAAAGAAAATTTCCATATTTCGTTTGTCGCCAGCAGAGTCATTGTCGCCCTCGTCGTAGGCATGTTTTTTAATTTCCTCATCAACAGGTACTTTGTTTTCAGGTGAGGCAAGAGGCGATGAATCCAGAGTGAGAGTGGTCATGAGAAAATCAACCATTCTTTCCTTTAGCTAGCGTACCCTGGTCCACAGACCCGCAAATCCATTGGATGAGAAAAAGGAACGTTTTGGGGAACTTTTTACTTCGATTTTACGTTTTAAGCTCTTTTGTTCAAAAGAAAGAATTACACTGCGTTGCGGTCGAATGATCAAAAACGATTGCGTATCTTTATGAAAAATTATAATATAAGTAAACTGAGAAATGCCCGTGGTCTGATTTTACCGTATTTGCGGTAACGTGTTCCACGCACAAACTGAAGGAGAAAAAGGTCGCCCTGCCAAGGGGGGCGTGTTCTTTCAATCAGGAAGTGGTTTCCTTTCTCATGGACAATCGGATCGTTGAAAAAAAGGAAAATAAGAATATGAACAGGGAAAAATACCATGCCATCTGGGAAAAAGCGTATAATGAACTCAATGAGGCACAAAAACAGGCAGTAAATCAGACCGAAGGCGCCATCATGGCCATTGCAGGGCCGGGGACTGGCAAAACGCAACTTCTGGCCGTGCGCATTGGCAAAATACTCAACGATACACACGCAGATCCTCACAACATCCTCTGCCTGACATACACAGATGCGGGGGCCGTTGCGATGCGGCAGCGACTGGCCTCGTTTATTGGTCCGGAAGCATACAATGTGAATATCCATACCTTTCACGCCTTTTGCAACGCCATCATACGTGAGAACGGCCAGTATTTTGGCAACTACCGTGATTTGCAGCTCTTGTCTGAAATTGAGGAAATAGAGGTGTTCCGTACCCTATTGGACGCTCTGCCGGACGAGCATATCATAAAACGACTCAAGGGAGACATTTATTACGAGGGCAGCCGGCTCAAAAACCTGTTCAATACCATGAAACAGGAGGGATGGACACCCGCATTTATCGAAGAGCAATACCAGCAATATTGTGCGTTGCTTCAGGACCCTGCAACTGCCGGAGAGAAATTTTTGTTCAAAAGAAAATCCACAGACAAAAATACCGGAATCACGCACCATCCAGGCGACCTTAACCCTCGACTGGTAAAAGAAGAACTGGCCCGGTTTGAATCGCTTGTTCCAGCAGCAAGGTTGCTCGATGAATACAATGCCCTGCTGGCAGTACGCCAGCGTTTTGACTACCAGGATATGATCCTGTGGGTAATCGAAAAATTCCGGCAACACGACGATTTGCTGGCAAAGTACCAGGAGAGGTTTCAGTACATTCTTGTAGATGAATACCAGGATACCAACGGAGCGCAAAATACACTACTCTTCTTACTGGCCGATTACTGGGAAGACCCAAATGTGTTTATCGTAGGTGATGACGACCAGAGTATCTTCCGTTTTCAGGGGGCAAATATGAACAGCATTCTCGAATTCAAAGAGAAATTTCAGCCACTCGAAATTGTCTTAACAGAAAATTACCGTTCCAGTCAGGTCATCCTTGACCAAAGCCGCAAACTGATAGAAAATAACCAGGAACGGCTTGCAAACAGGTACTCTCACCTAATGAAGGTGTTGGTGGAAAAGCGATTTGACAAACCCACAGAATCTCCCGAACCTCAGCTGCACAGCTTTGAAAACTCAAGCCAGGAAGAGGCATGGGTCATGCAAAAAATTGCAGATTTGAAGGCATCGGGTACAGAGCTTAACGAAATTGCCATCATCTACACAAAGCACCGGATAGTGGAAAATTTGGTGCGCTACTGCATCCAGAAGGGCATACCCGTCAACGTCAAAAAAAGGGTGAATGTACTCAAGGAAAAGGAAGTAGCGCAGCTCATCACCATCCTTTCTTATTTGAATCAGGAGTTTACAAAACCATTCAGCGCAGAAGACCAGCTGTTTGAAATCATGCATTATGCCTGCTTTGGCCTTTCTGCTCTGGACATTGCTGCTGTTACGGTTTTCTGCCGCAGAAAACAGGGGGAGGAAGACTTTTTACAGTGGCGACCTGTGCTCTCAAACACGGCAATGCTGATTAGGGCAGGGGTGCGCAATCCCGAGAGAATCCATGCAGTTGCTTCCATGCTGGAAGGCTGGCTGGCAGATATTCCCAATGTAACGATTCAAACGCTCATCGAAAAAATCATTTCTGACAGTGGCATGCTTTCTCTTTGGCTGCGCAGTGAGGACAAAGCGTGGAAGTTGCAACTTGTAAATACATTTTTTGACTTTGTCAAGGAAGAAGCGGCAAAGGCAGGCGACCTTTCTCTGAAGGAAGTCATGTATCTTCTCGGGATGATGGATGAAAACGACCTCGAATTGCCGGTATCCCGCATCATCAACAGCCAAAATGGCATTCACTTCCTGACAGCCCACGGTGCCAAAGGACTGGAATTCAATCATGTGTTTATTATACGGACCAACAGCAACCAGTGGGAGAAAAAGCAAGGTGCCAATGGTGCGTATCCCCTCTTGCCCACACTTTCCTCAAGCATGCATGCCGCCAGCATTGAAGATGACCGCCGACTTATGTACGTCGCGATGACACGGGCGAAAAATTACCTTTACATTACCTGGCCCATCGCTTCAGACAGTGAAAAATCATTGGAGCCATCCAGATTCATCACCGAAATTACCCACCTTGAAAACAAGAAAACAGAAAAGGTATCTCCAGAGTTGGTGACCGAATATAAGGCGGAGGTCATGAAATACAACCAGGGTACGCTTTCTTTGATAGACCATGACCTGGTAGATCGGCTTTTGGAAAATTTCAAAATGAGCGCTACCTCATTGAATAAATTTTTGCGGTGCAGGCTAGCCTTTTACTTTGAGAACCTCCTTCGCGTACCGATGGGCCGAAGTGCCTCTATGGGCTTTGGGAATGCCATCCATTATGCGCTGGAGCATTATTTTCAGGATTTTGAAAATGCGGTTCCAAGGTCGCTTCCGTCAGTTGCCCGGCTCTCGGATTACTACGTCAAAGGCCTGGACAAGTACCGGTCACATTTTACTGCCCAGGAATATGACAACCACCTGAAACATGGGATGAACGTATTGGCAGAATACTATGATCAATATAACCAGGAATGGTGGGCTGCCCGAAAACACGAGCCTGAAATAGACATTCCAATGACTGAATTCAAGGGAATACCCATTTCAGGTAAACTCGACAGGGTCAATATTTTTGACGACCATGTTTCTGTAACAGATTATAAAACAGGCAAGTACGATAGCAAAAAGCTGAAGGAACCCACAGGTGAAGAGGACAATGGCGGAGATTACTGGCGCCAGATTATTTTTTATCGCCTTTTGCTTGACGGCGACCGAAAGCACAACTGGGTGATGAAAAAAGGCATCATGGACTTTGTCGAGAAAAACAAGGACGGAAAATTTCAACGCAAAGAATTCTCCATTGAATCATTTGAAATCGAAAAAGTTGGGGAGCAGCTCCAGAATACATATGCGGCCATTCTGGCGCATGAATTTACGCCCGGCTGTGGCGACGCGGATTGCCAGTGGTGTAATTTTGTCAACTGGAATATGCCTGTCTCCGTGCAGGAGGCAGAAGCCGAGGAGCGCTAGTCCATTCTTTCTTTCTGATTCACCATGGAAGAAGCGGGTCGACGCCTTACTTCAATGAAGACATATCGATGACAAACCTATATTGGACATCGCCTTTCAACAGCCTTTCGAAGGCAGTATTGACATCGCTGACTGAAATTAATTCAATATCGGATGTGATGTTGTGTTTTCCACAAAAGTCGAGCATTTCCTGCGTTTCCTGGATACCTCCGATGCTGGAACCAGACAATCGTTTGCGGCCTGCGACAAGGCTGAATGGTGCCACGGGAAGTGCCTCTTCCGGCAGACCCACAAGGACCAGCGAACCGTCGGTTTTGAGCAGGGACATATAGGCATTGAGATCATGGGCCGCGGACACACAATCCAAAATCAGGTGAAACGTGCCTGCGTGCATTTGCATGTCTTCCTGCCGAGTGGACAAAATGACCTCATCCGCACCGAGTTGACTGGCTTGGGCCATTTTTTCAGGAGAGGTGGTAATCATTACCACATGTGCACCCATGGCTTTCGCCAGTTTGATACCCATGTGTCCAAGGCCACCAATGCCCAGAATGCCCACTTTTTTTCCGGGCCCCGCCTGCCAGTGTTTCAGTGGTGAATAGGTCGTTATCCCTGCACATAGCAAAGGCGCTGCTGCTGCCAGATCCAGGTTTTCGGGAACACGCAGAACGAAACTCTCATCCACAACCATGCGTTCAGAATATCCCCCGTACGTTTGGGTGTTCAGGTGAGCGTCATTCGAATTGTAGGTATATGTGGCCCCGTTTTCGCAGTATTGCTGCAGGCCTTCCTGGCAGTTCGAACACCTACGACAGCTGTCCACCATACATCCTACGGCAACGATGTCATTCAGGGCAAATCGCGTCACATTGGTTCCCACCGCAGTCACTCGACCTACGATTTCATGACCGGGCACACAGGGGTAAGTTGTACCATGCCATTCATTTCTGGCCTGGTGCAGGTCTGAGTGGCATATACCTCAATACAAAATCGAAATTTGTACGTCATGAGGCGTGACATCTCTGCGCTGGATGTGCATGTGTTGCAAGGGTGCGTTGGCCGCATTGGTGCCGAAAGCCTTCACGGATGATGGTTGATTCATAGGTAGGGTGAATGGATTGGGTGATCAAATAAGTAACTATACAACAACAATCATATCTCGGTATCGTAGTAAAGCAGGTAATATTTCCTGCCTTCCTCATCTGTGCCCTTCAGTATTTTGTTGCGGTCTCCGTGAACGTAAATATGAAAATTCTTATCCAGCTTGATGACACTTTTGAACACTTTTGATTGCTTCTTCACTGCCATTTCTGAGATGTCGAAGACATCGTCAAGAGGCATGGCTTTGCTTCGGCTGTATTCGTCCGTATATTCCTTAAACGCATCTACTACCCGGTCGTCTTCAAATACCTTGACGGCATATTCTTTTGCCTGAAAATTGTCATTTTTACTAAAATAGTCATAGGAACGCTGCATGGCTGCCGATTCATCTGCCTTGTCTGTGTCAAACTCTTTGGGCATACGCTCCTGGATAAATTGCTTGGTAGCCTGGATATAGTGCCTGGTCTGGTGGTAGTCATCATTCCTGGGAGTCAGCTTGAGAAAGTCATTGCGCCAATACAGGGCATCTTTGTTTTTCTGGCTGTTGTCTATGTTTACAATTCGGAAACCTTCTTCGCGGTCAATATCAAACACCAGGCATCCTTTCTCGATTTTCCCAGCCGGAATCCCCTGCATTTGCCAGATATTGCGCTGTCCCCCTTCTTCGCCAATCTGAAAGAAGGGTTCACTGCTCTCAATTTTGATAATGGCCACAGCATGGCACATTTCTTCGTCTATCAGCAGGTTGGTCAGGTATGCGACCAGCAAGTGACCTGCTTTGTTGCCCTCTTGCGGTGATTTGTCAAACAATTGCCGGGCAATGTGTACCGATTGCTCATGCAGGGACCTCGGGTCGTCAACGATATTGGCTACAAAATTATACACAGCATTCAGTTCGAGCTCACCCGTGGGGTAATGGAACTGATAAAATTCCGGGTCACGAAACTGCCTGGTCATAAATTTCAGTAACGTCGCCTCAAGGGCGGGATCGCTGATGTCTGCCAGTGCAGCAGAATAGTGAATGTCCTCTCCTTCGGCGCGGTTGCCGATGTGGTGTATTGCCAAAGACTGGATTGCCGCCTCAATATGGTTGATCATGTTTCTCCCGCTTACAGTTGCGCCTGAAACCAGTCAACGAATTCTGCGACCGTCATCGTGCCAATATCTCCCTGGCCCTGTAAGCGAACAGATACTTTTCCTGCTTCAGCCTCCTTGTCTCCAATGACCAACATGATGGGCACGCGTTTGAGTTCGGTATCCCGTATTTTTCGGCCAATGGATTCTGCCCTTTCATCCACAAATCCGCGAATGTCGTGGTTGGCCAGCGCCAGCTTGATCTCTTCACAATAGGGTATCAGCCTGTCTGAAATAGGCAATAATGCAAATTGATCAGGTGCGAGCCACAGAGGGAATTTGCCAGCGGTATGTTCGATCAGGATGCTGATAAACCTTTCCATTGAACCAAAAGGGGCTCTGTGAATCATCACCGGCCGGTGCGCCTGGTTGTCAGAGCCAATGTATTCAAGCTCAAACCGTTCAGGCAGGTTGTAATCTACCTGGATTGTCCCCAGTTGCCAGGACCTGCCTAAGGCATCCTTGATCATGAAATCAAGTTTGGGACCATAGAAGGCGGCTTCGCCATAGGCGGTGGTAGTCTCCATGTCAACTTCGGCCGTGGCTTCAATGATGGCGCGTTCGGCTGCTTCCCAGTTGGCATCTGAACCAATATATTTCTCTGGTTTTTCCGGATCTCTCAGGGATATCTGGGCTGTAAAGTTTTCAAAGCCCATCTTGCGGATGACCAGTTGTGTCAGTTCGAGTACTTTTAAAAACTCCCCTTTTACCTGATCGACAGTACAGAAAATGTGGGCATCGTCCTGTGTAAAACCCCGAACCCTGGAGAGGCCATGGAGTTCTCCGCTTTGTTCATACCTGTACACTGTGCCAAACTCACCTATCCGCAAGGGCAGTTCTTTGTAAGACCGTGGTCTGTGGCCGAAAATTTCACAATGGTGGGGGCAATTCATTGGCTTCAGCAAAAACTCTTCCCCTTCTCTTGGTGTGTGAATGGGCTGGAAACTATCTGCCCCGTACTTGGCATAATGACCTGAAGTAACATAGAGGTTTTTACTTCCGATGTGCGGTGTGACAACCATTTGGTAGCCCTGTTTTTCCTGTTCAGTGCGGAGGAAATTCTGGAGCCGCTCCCGAAGTTGCGTGCCTTTGGGCAACCAAATGGGCAAGCCCTGGCCCACTTTTTCCGAAAACATAAACAATTCCAGCTCAGCGCCCAATTTGCGGTGGTCACGTTTTTTTGCCTCTTCGATAAGCTCAAGATAGTCTTTCAACTCCTGTGCCTTGGGGAAGGTAATGCCGTAGATACGGGTCAATTGTTTGCGCTTTTCATCTCCCCGCCAATAGGCTCCCGCCAGACTCGTCAGCTTGACTGCTTTGATAGATGATGTGTCTGGAATGTGTGGTCCCCGGCACAAATCAGTGAAATTTCCCTGATTGTAGAAGGTAATGGTTCCGTCCTCGAGACCTTCCAGCAATTCGAGTTTGTATTCATCTCCTTTGTCCGTAAAGTAGGCGATTGCTTCTTGCTTTGACACTTCCTTTCGGATATACTGGCTCTTGCTTTTTGCCAGCTCAAGCATTTTTTCTTCGATTTTTGGAAGGTCAGCCGGTGTCAATGTATGTTCACCGGTATCCACATCATAATAATATCCGTTGTCAATTGCCGGACCGATTCCAAATTTTGTCCCCGGGTAGAGCGTTTCCAGGGCTTCCGCCATCAAGTGTGCAGAGGAATGCCAATAGGCAGATTTTCCTTCCTTGTCCTGCCAGGTATGCAGTTTGACGGTGGCATCCTGGTGAATGGGGCGTGTCGCGTCCCACACTTCGCCGTTTACGGTAGCTGACAATACATTGCGCGCCAGCCCTTCACTGATGGACAGCGCAATTTGCATGGATGTAGTGCCCGCGGCATATTGTCTCACTGAACCATCGGGCAAGGTAATATTGATCATGTGCATAGGTGAATAAAAATTCATTGAGGGGCAAAGATACGCAAATCCAAACAATGAAAGATGGACTCGTATCTGGATGAAGTGTATATTTGTTGGCAAATCATATCCGGAATTTTGACAAAGATAAAAACCAGCGAGGGTTGGCACCGCGCTTTGGCTTTTTTCAGCCACCAGGGTTGGAAGCCCCTGCCTTTCCAGCAGGAAGCGTGGGAGAATTGCCTCGGGGGAAGGTCGGGCATTGTCAACGCTCCGACGGGCAGTGGGAAGACGTATTCGCTGCTAATACCGGCTTTGATTCGGCAAATCAATCGGATATCGGCAAATCAGGATAGTCCGGAACGCTGTTTGCGGCTGATCTGGATTACGCCCATCAAGGCGCTGGCCCGGGAAATCCAACTTTCCTGTGAACGGGCGATCAAGGGCATGGGATTGAATTGGGTAGTTGAAACGCGGACAGGAGATTCTACAGGTAAGGAAAGAAAGTCCCAGTTCCTAAGGCCTCCGCACATTCTGGTGACAACGCCGGAAAGCCTTCACGTCCTGCTGGCGACAAATGGATATCCTTCCTTTTTCAAGGGCATTGAAATGGTTGTAGTGGATGAATGGCATGAACTGCTGGGATCCAAACGGGGTGTGCAGACAGAGCTTGCCCTCTCCCGGCTGCGTGCAATGCATGAAAGCTTGCTTGTTTGGGGCATTTCTGCGACCATTGGCAATCTGGAAGAAGCCACCGATGTTTTGTTGTATGGTGTGCCGAAGAGCATGCGCAAGGTCATCAAAGCTTCGATAGAAAAACGCATCACACTGAAGAGTGTCATCCCGGATGAAATTGACAAATTTCCCTGGGCGGGTCACCTTGGTCTCAAACTGGCGGACAGGGTAGCAGAGATTGTTCGCGGCAGTGCGTCTACATTGATTTTTACAAATACACGTGCCCAGTGCGAAATATGGTACCAGCGCTTACTGGAACTAGATCCGGAACTTGCAGGGCAAATGGCGATGCACCATGGTTCTATCTCCCGTGACATTCGTGAATGGGTGGAAGAAGCCCTGTATGAAGGCAGAATCCGGGCAGTGGTGTGTACTTCCAGCCTGGATCTGGGTGTCGATTTCAGGCCGGTCGAAACCATTATTCAGGTAGGCAGCCCGAAAGGGGTATCCCGTTTTATTCAACGGGCAGGCAGAAGCGGACACCAGCCCGGCGCAGAGAGCACGATCTGGTTTGTTCCTACGCACGCGCTGGAATTGATTGAGGCCGCAGGCTTGCGTAAAGCTGTGGCGAATCGGGAACTGGAAGAACGCATTCCTTACATCCGGAGCTTTGATGTATTGATCCAATACCTGATGACATTGGCGGTATCGGAAGGCTTTGTGCCAAATATAGTGGTAGAGGAAATCAGATCAACCCATTGTTTTGCTTCGATGACAGACGATGAATGGCGGCGGATATTGGCGTTTTTGTTGTATGGCAGTGATTCACTGAGGGCGTATGACGAATACCAAAAGGTGGAGATTGACGAAAAAGGGGTGTATCGGGTGACAGACAAGCGGAAAGCGCTGCGCCACCGGCTGTCTATCGGCACCATCGTGTCCGATGCCATGATAAGCATCCAGTTATTGCGAGGGACAAGACTGGGCAGCATCGAAGAGTGGTTTGTATCGCAGCTCCAGCCCGGCGATGTGTTTTGGTTTGCCGGGAAGGCACTTGAATTGGTTCGTGTAAAGGAGATGGTGGCACAAGTGCGGTTGAGTAAGTCAAAAACAGGCAAAGTGCCTGCCTACATGGGAGGGCGGATGCCTCTCAGTTCGCAATTGTCGGCGGTTTTGCAGGAAAAGATGCACCAGTTTGTCGCCGGGGAGATTGTGGACCCGGAAATAGAAGCGCTCAAGCCGGTTTTTGCTACACAGCAAGGCCGTTCCATGATTCCGTCCCGCGATGAATTTTTGATTGAGTATTTTGAAAGCAAGGAAGGATATCACCTTGTCATGTATCCTTTTGAAGGCCGGAATGTGCATGAAGGCATGGCTGTCCTTCTCGCAAAACGAATATCCGCTATCCATCCGATTACATTTACACTGGCGATGAATGATCTGGGCTTCGAATTGTTGTCAGATCAACCTTTGGATGTGGTCACACTGATCAACCCAGCATTGTTTTCCACCAGGAATTTGTCTGCCGATATTCAGTCCAGCCTCAATAGTGTGGAAATGGCGAGGAGAAAGTTCAGGGATATTGCCCGTATTTCAGGCTTACTATTCAGTGGTTTTCCGGGCAGGATGAAAAAGGAGCGTCACCTCCAATCTTCCAGCCAGTTGCTATTTGAGGTATTCAGAGAATATGAACCTGACAACCTGCTTTTTTTACAAACGTACGATGAGGTAATGACGTTTCAGCTTGAGGAAGCGCGGTTGCGCAGGGCGATGCAAAAAATATCTGCGAGCCGGATACGACTTGTTTTTCCGCAGAAAGCCACGCCATTTGCATTTCCAATCATGGTGGACAGGCTTAGGGAAAAACTGTCTTCAGAAAAGCTGGAGGATCGGATACGAAAAATGACCGTGGAACTCTTAAAATAATCACTCGATCTAAACCATCAGAACGTGTTTTATATATATATTTGGACATTTTAAATATCTTCCGTATGCTTTCTTTTTTCTTGCGAATCGTTGTTGTTCTGGTTGGATTGGCGGCAGGTAGTCTGGTCAATTTTTTGGTTCTTTCCCTCGGGAATGCTGTTATTGCCCTGCCTGAAGGTGCAGATATGTCTACTCCCGAAGAAATTGCCAGATCAATGCCCATGTTAATGCCAGTCCATTTCATCACGCCATTTGCAGCACATGCTATCGGTACGCTTGCCGGGGCATGGCTCACCGCCCGATTAGCAAAGAATCATGCCTTGTGGTCAGCAATGGTTGTCGGCGTACTGTTTCTGGCAGGAGGTGCATATATGGTTGCGATTGTGCCTTCTCCAGTCTGGTTTACCGCTTGCGATCTTGTGCTTGCCTATATTCCTATGGCGCTGCTGGGGTGGTCGTTGTCAGGGAAAAAGAGAGAATTAATCTATCAAGAGGAAAATCTGTAACATTTCAATCTATGAAATCAATTTTAATTGAAATCCAAATCGATGTATGAATTTTGTTAATGCTCTGGATTTTGCAAATAATGTATCAGTGACTCCTTTTTTTCTCGCGAAATTTGCAGTTCAGTATCATCTTTTAAAACGAGGACATTGCCTGTCAGTATTCGGTCGGCATAGTCCAGATTGACGAGATAGGACTTG
>JAUMBK010000078.1:0-20962 GCA_032115795.1 Saprospiraceae bacterium
CACAAACCCCAAGCCAGGCCATTAGGAGGCCGAAAGAAAGACACTTGAACAAGAGTACCTCACCGTAAACCGACCAGCTGCTGATGCCATAAAACCAGATGAGTACTCCTCCCAGCATTCCGGACACAAGTTGAAAAAGTCCAATCCTTGGTTTTGTGTACCGGCTATAGGCAGCAATCATACCTGCAAAAACACCAATGATGAAGGCGATGAAAACAGCCAGAACGCCCGTAATCAGGGCGACGGTACTGCCGTGAATCATTCCGGCAGCAACATCCCGTCCCAGGTCGTCGGTGCCCAGCCAATGCCGGTATCTCCATGCATTTGGCTGAAGTGCGGTGGCAGGGCTTGCACCTCTGTGTTTTCTGTCAATGTCTCCGGGGGCATACCCAATCAAAGGCAGCCATTGCCATCCGTTGGTGCATGCCTGGAGTTGCAGCCATTGTTGTCCCCCCGGTGCTTCCAATAGAGGCAGTGCAACACCCGTGGAGCAGACGCAGGCAATGGGCTTATTTCCGGCCAGAAACGGTGCCGTCAACGCCATCAGCCCAAAGGCAATGAGAATGATATAATCCCAGCGTCGCCATATTTTTTTCATACAAAGGCAGTTTTCATTCTAGGATTCAGCCATGATTGTACAATGTCGGCCAGCAACATGGCGATCATGGAAATGGAACTGACGAAAAGCAGGATACCCATGACAACCTGCCAATCTTCACCGGAGATGCTCAGATGCAGGAGCCGACCCATGCCGGGTATGCCGAAAATGACTTCCACAATCAGTGCACCTGCCACGCTGGACGGCAACCTGCCTGCGAGTACCGTGATCATTGGAATCAAAATATGGGGAAGAATGTGTTTTTTCATGATCGTTTTGTCAGATTGGCCGCTCGCTATTGCAGTCAGAATAAAATACTTTCCTTTGACTACCTGGGTATTGTTTCTGACAATCCTCGTCAGAAAGGCCAGGTCGTTGGCAATCAGGCAAATGACCGGCAATACCATTTGTCCTGCATACAGGCTGAGTGTTTGCCAGAAAGTCTGGCCGGAAGGAATATACCATGCTCCGGGAAGGGGAAACAAGGACATCCACGATCCGTACCGATCAGTAGTGAAATAGATGATCAGGAGGGATGCCAGCCAGAAGACAGGCATAGAGTAGAGCCAAAGCCAGAGGATGTGTGTCATCTTATCCCACTTCCCGTCAATGTGGTACCCTGCATACATTCCTGAAGGAATTGCAATCAGAAAAGAGAGAAGGATGTTTGTCAACGCTAAGAATCCTGTCCAGGTAAGTGCTTTGCTGATTTTGTCTCGGACAGGCAAGCCGTCACGGATCGATGTGCCCAAGTCTCCCCGGCACAGGCCAACCAGCTTTTCATGAAATCTGTTTGCCGATCCATGCCAATGCAAAACGGGATAGAAAAAATCGACCCGATGATCGAGCATTTGGCTGATGGTCCGTACAAGCACTGCTGCTTGCGCTGATGTGCTTGTCTGGGTATGAAGTTCAGGTAGCAGTGTTTTTAGTGCATCTGGGTCAGCAGCAAAGCGCAAATTTCTAACAAACGTATTGGAAATGGTATCGTGGGGTATGATTGATGCATGGGAAATGTAGTTTTTTTTTGCTTTTAAATAAGGGGCTATGTATTGGAAAGGAATTCTGAATTGCAGCAATTCGTCTGTGAGCTGCCTGTCCTCTTTTGATATAATGCTATGCCTGTTTTTTGGATAATATGACGGCAAAATCGTCATATAAAATACTGGTTTGTCCAGTCCGAGTTGTTTGTAATTTCTGGCATATTCTGTTGAAGCGCGCTTGCTGTCCGGCTGAATTCCCTGAAGAACCAGGCTTGCCTCAGCCTGATCACCAGGTACTGACTGGCTCAACAAGAAGGCCAGGCAAACCACGACAAGCATGGTAGGAAGCAATAACAGGATCCTTCGGGCAAAAAAACCGCTCATGGTCTGATTGATTACTGGCTGTTCAGCACAAATGTATTCGCCTGGTAACCCGGTCTGCGGATACTGGCACCTGCCTGCCACTTTTTGCTGACAATCAACCGTTCCTCAGGCGCATACAGAAAAATAACAGGCTGGTCATCGTAGATTTGCTGTTGAATTTTCTTATAGAGATTGATTCTTTCGCCTTCGTCCTTTACGGTCAGGATACTGGAAATCATAGCATCGATAGCGGCGTTGTGGTAAGAGACATCATTGTTGCCTTCCGGGCTGTCATTTTCAGACGTCCATTTGCTTAAATCATCCCATTTTACAATGTCCTGGGATTGTACGGAGGGTATCAGCTGGTATTTTCTGGTTTTGAGGTGTTCCGCCCGAATGAGCTTAAAGTCTTTTTCCGTAATGGTAATTTTCATGCCTGCCCTGGCTGCGCTTTCCTGGAGGAGCAAGGAAATTTTCTTACCCAGTGCCTGCCCTGAAATCAGGATATCCAGCTGCAAGGGGGTTTTCTTTCCCTGTAGTACTTTGTCCAGGACTCCGTCGCCGTCTGTGTCTTTCCAGCCTGCCTGTGCAAGCAATTCTTTGGCTTTTTCAATATCGTAGGGTATGGGTACCAGGGATGAATTGTACGTTTTTTTTAGAGGGTGGACGGGACCGGCACTACGCAAGCCCATGCCCATTTCAACTGATTGGATGATGTTTTCGGTTTCTACCAGGTGGGCGACTGCTTTTCTTACCAAAGGATCTGTGAGTATGGGGTCGGTATTGTTTAAAGCGATATAATACTGCTTCATCAAAGCGGGGTGGAAAAAGTGAAACCTGGGTGATAAGACCGGGTCATCCTGCAATTCCTTGTAATAGTCGGCTGAAAGTTCATTTACCACATCCAGAGCGCCGGCTTTGAGTTGCGTTACTGCGGTAAGTTCGTCAGGAAGGACGTGAAATACGATCGTCTTCGGACCTTGCCGGAGGGACGCTTGGTTTTTTGCGGCACCCCAGTAATTGTCTTTTCGTTCCAACACGATTTGTTCATCTGTGGTCCAGCTTACGAGTCTGTACGGACCTGCGCCTGCTACTTTCTCACGTGAAAACACGGCCCCATTAAACGAATCTGCATACCGTACCAGGGTTGAATCGGCAGAGGCCCATTCTTCTGTGGCGGTTGCGAGCTGGGTAAAAGGGTATTTGTCCAGGACGTACAACGAGTCATAGACATATTGCGGGTAGACCTCAATGGTCATTGCAATTTCTTTGGCGAGAATATTTTCTTTGGCAAAGATAACCCTGCATTTTCTGGGGTTGCCATTATCCAGCTGCACATCAGCAATATGTTGTGCCAGATCTCGGTAATTGCCGGCAGCGGTCAGGGGCAATAGGATACTTTTGAGTGAAAAGGCATAGTCTTTTGCTGTGACGGGGCTGCCATTGTCCCAGCTGGCGTCAGCGTCGATTTCAACGTCCAGGTATACGCCACCCGCGTATTTGCCAGTATCTATGGCCAGTTCCCGAGGTATTTCAGTTGCCAGTACGGGCACAAGATCTTGTGTTTCTGGATCCAGTTCTGCGAGGGGAACGTGAATGTATTGGTATACTTCTCTGGCGGTGGGTGTGGGAAATACGAGAGGGTGGAGGCGTTCAGGGTCTTTCTTCAGTCGGATGTGGATGACACTGTTGTCGTTACGTTGATTGTCTTTACAGGTAAGGAGCATTGCGGGGACAAGCACGACCGCCAGAAATCGAATAAAACGCATAAAAAGTGAATTAGTCAAGACAAATATATCAAAAAAAAACGAAAGGTTGTTCAGAACTTTTTCCGTATATCGAAGATAATCAGGGGAATGTACAGAAACAGGAATGAAATGAAAGACAAAAATCTGTGTATTTCCCGGCAACTGTCTTGGAAATGGATTGTTAGGCTGTCCAAAGACGAATTTCGTATGGATACGCAAGTGCGGAAAAATCTCTGGATTGCAGGGGGAGACGGTTTGGTCGGTAGGCAACTCGCTGCCATGGCTGACAGAGAAAAGTTCAAAGTATATATACTCACCCGCAAGCAAAACCTGGCTGAGCGCGATGGAGTGCACTTTATTCACTGGGATACTGAGGCAGGAACGATTGCCTCTGATCTAGTGCCTGACATCATTCTTAACCTGGCGGGCGCGGGTATCGCAGATGGAAGGTGGACGGCAAAACGCAAATCATTGCTTGTGTCAAGTCGGGTCAGGAGTGCTGAAACTATTGAAAAATACCTGATTCAGAACGGATTAAAACCCGAGTTATATCTTTCTGCGTCAGCGGTAGGGTATTACGGGGACCGGGGGAATTCCCTATTGACTGAAGACAGTGCGCAGGGGCATGAATTCATGTCTGACTGTTGCGGGGAGTGGGAAAAGGCAGCTGTGCTGGCTGGCCGACAATGCCAGCGCACCGTAATTCTGCGTATTGGCATTGTCCTTTCTATGCTTGGCGGGGCCTTGCCAAAGATGCTGATGACCCGGAGCGTATCTCTTTTTACCTACTTTGGCAATGGCCGGCAATATTATCCCTGGATTCATATTGATGATTTGGTCCGGCTCTTACTTGCATGTATCAATGAAACGAAATATGAGGGGGTGTACAATGCGGTGTCACCGCAGCAAATTCCCAATAAGGAAATGATGTCATCAATTATGGATGCCTGTGGTTTTAAAGGGATATTGATGCCCGCTCCTGCTTTCCTTTTGCGGCTGGCAATGGGGGAAATGTCCCGGGTTGTCTTAAATTCGAATCGCGCAGACGCGGGCCGATTGCAGCGTGCGGGATTCAACTGGGAATTTACGGAAGTAGGAAAAGCGGTGCGGGATTTGCTCAGCTCAGGGCACTGACGGGGATGTTTTATTTTCTGATACTCAAAATTTTAATTTCCACGCGCTGGTTTCTGCTTCGGCCGTATTTCGTTGTGTTATCAGCGAGGGGTTTCTTTTTTCCGTAACCTTTAAATTGAATGCGTGTTGCGTCAGCACCCTTAGAAACCAGGTATTCGGCTACGGACTTGGCTCGTGCGGTAGATAGGCGGTCGCAATATTCTTCTGAAGGAATGTTGTTTGTGTGCCCCCCTATTTCAATGACAATATCGCTTCGGTTTTGCAGAAAGTCAAGTACTTCGTTGAGTGTTTCATACGAACTTGCATCGATGGTCGAGGAGTCTGCTTTGAATTGGAGGTTTTTGATTTCAATGGTTTGCCCTTCTCGTATATTTGCTGAGGCCAGTTCCTGCATGATTTTCGGCTTGTAGGGTTTTGCCGGTTCTGCTTCTTGTGGAGAAACAGGGATTGGGTTGTTGGTAGCGGTGGGCGCCGGCTGCTTTTTTCTTTTATGTGGGGGAAGCTTGGATTTGTCTGCGACCAGTGGCGGTTCGCCGGGGCAGGCAATGCGCACGATGTCGGAGGCTCCGTCGATTAGGAGATTTCCGTTGTACGGTACAAGGGTGGGGGTTTTATAATACGCACTGAATGTGACAGAACGAATGTTGTTTTTGGGTCTGAACTCGAAGGTATTGATTTGCCAGGAAGTGTTGTTGACTGGTGCAGATTCTGCAAGCAGTTCACGTTCGTTGCAATACCCTGAACCACCCCAGATACGGAGAACAATGGGTGTAATGTAGTTGGCTTCTTCTCCGGTTGTTCTGGTGCGGCTGATGTAGCGTGCTGCCTTGGCCAGGTGAATGGTGAAACGGTAGCATTTACCTGCTTCCAGAAATGTGTCCAGTCTTTGAGAGACGGATTCGTATGTGGCATTGTCTCTGACCACCATGCCCAGGTATGTTTTTTTGTCAGACGCAGGCAGGTTGTTTTCCCAATATCCATTGGGGTGGATATCAGGCGGTGTTTCTGCTGGAAAGTTTATCCGACCACAATCAAACCACCCAGCGATGCCATCCAGGTTTTCTCCCCCTCTCTTTGGGCTGTCTTCAAAACTGGGATTGCGTAATCGGACTGTATCCGCTTGTGTGAACACAGTGTTTGCGACCAGCGAAAAGACAAAAAGGAGGGATATTTGATGCATGAAATCAGTAGAAAATCAGGATTAAACAACTAAAAAAAGGATAAAAAGTTTAGGAAAAACAGGGGTTTAACGTAAAAATAACGCTTCCCAGGAGCTCATTTGTGTGTCGGGATATCAATTCCCTTCAGTTTACGGTACAGTTCGGTGGCAAAGCCATCTGTCATGCCTGATACATAGTCAAGGACGCACATTGTTTTTTCGTAGGCGCTGGCATGTTTTTCTGCTGGCATGTATTGTTCAGGTATCAGTTGCAGGAACTTTTTTTGCAGCGAGGAACGGTCAGTGGAAAGCATGGCATCTATAAATACGGCGAGAACTTCCGACATTACATTGTATCCGGCCAGCTCTACTTCGACTACTGAGGGGTGGTTGTATATTTTTTTGACAGAAATGTCGTTCATTTTTTGCAAATAGGGGCACTTCCTTTCAATTTCATCCAGCAATGTGCTGTTGAAAGCGCCTGTCAAAATTGCTTCGGCGTGGTGGTGAAATGTTTCAGCTGACAGGCCTACGAGGCCATTGATGCATTTGGCCCGCAGGAATGAGATGGCTTCATTGGGATCGGTGAGCCTGGTCAATATTTCTTTAGTTCGGGTGAGGTTATCGCCGATCTCGCTCAGCAATGCTAAAAAAGCGTGTTCTGTGACTTCTTGCGGGAGGATGCCGATGCGGTGCGCATCTTCCATGTCGATGATGCGGTAACAAATGTCGTCCGCTGCTTCCACGAGGTAGACAAATGGGTGTCTGATGACGGTTCCTTCTGCCTCCCTCATATTGGTGGCAGTCACTATTTGCTCAAATGCGGCTCTGTCTGACTGAAAGTAGCCATACTTTTTTTTATGGACGGTGGATTTATCCATTTCTGAAGAATGGCAGGGGTATTTGAGAATGGATGCGAGTGTGATCTGCATGAGTCTCTGGCCCCCTTCCAATTTTCCCTTAAATTGCCTTGTCAACAGCCTGAGTGCGTTTGCATTGCCTTCGAAGTGAATCAGGTCATTCCATTCTTCCGGTGAAAAATGGCTTTTGAGTGTGCTGCCGTTGAGTGTTTTTTGCTGGTGGCTGACAAAAAAATTGGATATGGCTTTTTCTCCTGAATGACCAAAGGCGGGATTGCCTACATCATGCGCCAGGCAGGCTGAAGCGACAACGCCAGAGAGTTCATAATGAAAAAAATTGCGTTGCGCGTCTGTCAGCTGGCTGCCATAATGATCACAAATGGCCTGGCCTGCCATGCTTCCCAGGGATCTGCCAACGGAGGCCACTTCCAGGGAATGCGTGAGGCGGTTATGGACAAACACATTTCCAGGCAGAGGAAAAACCTGTGTTTTATTCTGGAGTCGTCTGAAAGCGGATAAGAAAATGATCCTATCGTAATCTCTCGTAAATTCTGACCTGCTTCCCTGCGAGGAAGAACCCTGGTAGCCAAACCTGTCGTACGAGATGCATTCACCCCAGTGTTTCATATCAATCCTGGAATAAACTTGGGAGTACCATGGTTTTCAAAGGAGAGCACTTTGTCAAAACAATGATTTGATGACGTGTTCTTCAGAGATGCCTTCTGCTTCGGCTTTATAATTTCGTACGATTCTGTGTCGCAAAACATAATTTGCGATGGCTTGTACGTCTTCTCTGTCGGGAGAGTATTTGCCCTGGATAGCGGCATGGCACTTTGCTCCGAGCACCAGGTATTGCGAGGCACGGGGCCCTGCTCCCCAGGAAATGTAATTATTTACATCTTTGGTGGCCATGGCTGTACCCGGACGTGTTTTCGAGGCGAGTGATACGGCATATTCCAGGACATTATCGGCAATTGGAATTTTCCTGACCAGTGCCTGGAAGTCGAGTATTTGCTCACCTGTGAGGATATTTTTGAGTGAAACCTGCTGGTTGGATGTGGTGGATTTGACCACGAGAACTTCTTCCTGGTAGGAAGGGTAATCCAGGGGAATATTAAACATAAACCTGTCCAGCTGGGCTTCTGGAAGGGGGTAAGTTCCTTCCTGTTCAATGGGGTTTTGTGTTGCCAGAACGAAAAACGGTTTTGGCAGGATGTGGTTGGTCCCAGCGACGGTCACGGATCGTTCCTGCATTGCTTCAAGCAGGGCTGCCTGTGTTTTGGGAGGAGTTCTGTTGATTTCGTCAGCGAGCAGGATGTTGGTAAATAAGGGTCCTTTATTGAATTTGAAATGCCTGTTTTCATCCAGAATTTCAGATCCTGTGATGTCTGAGGGCATTAAATCCGGTGTAAACTGAATGCGTTTGAAGTCCAGGTCAAGTACATTGGCAATGGTGGACACGAGGAGTGTTTTTGCCAGACCCGGTACGCCGACCAGCAAGCTATGGCCATTGCTAAACAAGGAGATAATGACCGTTTTTACCACATCATCCTGGCCAACAATCACTTTTCCAATTTCGCTTTGCAATTCCTTGAATGATTGTGCCATGGCGTCTACCGCCTCTACATCAGATTGATACATTGAACTCATGTTTTGTTTACTTCTCTACAAAAGTACGACGTTATTCCTGTACTTCTGCTTTGAATACTGAAAAATCAAATAACAGTGAAAACCGAAGTGTGTTGTCCAAAGGGTTGGGTAAAACAGAAGTAGGTATCAGGTAAGACAAATCGATACCGAACACATTGTATTTGATACCGGCACCTACTGTAAAAAATCGCCTGTTTCCTTTTTCCCGCCTCTGAAAGCAAATTGCTTGTCATACCAATATTCCGCACCAATGCTGATGGACACTTCTTTGATTTCTTCGGTGATGCCTCCCTGGGCGTCATTGAAAGAGCCCAGCATGCCAGAAAAAAGTGATTTTTCTCTGTAATCTGCTGTGCCGTTGCCATCCTTGTCCCATTCCGGGTTGTTTTCAAAGGTGCCTGCACTGTTGATGATTTTTTTACTGATGGGTGTTGGTACCATCAGTTTGTTTAAATCGAGGGCGAAGGTCAATGCATTGTATTTGTCCAGATCGAGTTTTAACGCCGTTCCCAAGCCCATATTGGCGGGTATAAAGTCCCTTACAAGGTTGTCGCGCGTATAGGACACTTTCGAGCCGATGTTGGTGAATGCCAGGGCGTAAGACCATTCTCCTTTGTATCCTCCCAGGGTGGTTTTGGTGCGGTAATTCAAGCCAAAATCGGCAGCAAAAGCGGAGGCGGTATTGATATCGACGCCATTCACCTGCAGGCCTGAGGCCAGGTTGGAGAAAATGTACTTGCCTGACAAAGATGCTGAAAATTTATCTCCCAGTTTCCTGGCGTATGCCACTGTAAATTCTCCTTCACGTGGTCTTCCTGTACCGAGAGAGCCTCCCTGCGTATCCGTAAATTCTATATCCCCCAGCGAGAAAAAGCGGATACCTCCACCGATTGCCTGGTTCTCATCCAGCTTGTAATAACCGGAAACGTACAACAAAAAGATGTCGTTCAGATTCAAGTTGCGCAACCAGGGTGTGTACGTAAAAGAAAAGGCGGATTTGTCTTCCGCGAAAACCAGGCTGGAAGGATTGAAGTGCATGGTATTCGCATTGGGCGCCAATGCAAGGCCGGCATCACCCATCGCTCCTGAACGGGCATCTGGTGTAATCCGTAAAAAGGGTACCGCAGTCAGCAAGGTATTTGAAATACAGTCTCCGTTATTGTCTATGACACATCCTTTTGTAGGATCAAATACCTGTGCATGCAGATGAACAGATATAGACAGAAGTAAAAAAAGGATAATGTGTTTTGCCTTCATGATCATAAGAAAAAATTAGAAAATCGCACAATATTACAAAATTAAATGCTTCGCTATTTCATTCTGGTGGAGAAATAAACGAAGTTTATTCCCTTTCCTATTCCCCGTGGAGTCACCGTCGGGGTATGGAAAGATTCAAATATCCGGAATCAGATTTTGATCAGTTTCAGAAAGCTGCTTTCCCGATACTGGCTTCCATCTGGGGTCTGAATTGCCATTTTACAAAAGTACATGCCCTTTGCCAACTCGTCACCAAGACTGTTTTTTCCTTCCCAAGTGATATCATTAACTTTGAAACCGGTAGAATATTGTGTTTGGGAAATACTTTTTACTTTTTTCCCGGTTGCGTCCAGTATATCCAGACGGATGATTACCTGTTGGTCTGTCAGGTCATGTTCAAATTGAAACTGTACCTGATCTGTAAAAGGGTTAGGGTAACATACTGCGTTTGCCAACGCTACCGTTGTGGGCTCTGCCACTACAAAGCGAATGCTTTTGGTGGTTGAATTGCCTGAAATGTCCCATGCCTTGGCTTGTATGGCATGCTCGCCGGGGCTTAGATTTGTGAGAGGAAACCGAACAATTCCTTTGGTAAAATCGTCCTTTTCGGCGTAGTAGAAATCATTCAGAATAAATTGCGACTTTGTATCTCCATCGAGGACTGCTGTGATGTCCTGTCCTATGGCGTTGCCTGTCACGTCAATGCCCAGGTCATCTTTCAGGGCAATCAGCAGGACAGGATTTGCATTTGTGATACCGCCATTTTCAAACTGGAAATCATTCATATACAGGGCCATCTCCGGCCCTTCATCATCGGTGATGACATTTTCTGATGAGCCTCCCAGGATTAGTGAATCATAGAATCCGGCAGCATCCAGGTTTGACTCGTTTGTTGCATAATAGGAAATACGGCCTTCGCCGATGGTATAATTGATGTTTTTTGGTATCCAAAAGCGGAACGTCCATTTTCCGTTTTTTACGCTGGCTGCGCCTTTAAACAGGGTGTTGCGGTAGAGCGTAAATTCATACTTAGAGGATGATTCGTCATTGGCCAATGTTTGTTGCCTGACTTTTTTGTCAAAGACAGTGGGGTAGATGGTGCCGTTGAATCCTGTAGCGACTGATCCGTCTGGTCCGGCGACTATGCCTTCTACCTCAACCAGTTCCAGGGCGTGCAGTGTGTCTTTCAGCGCGGAAGCATCCCTGCCGTTTATTTTGGTTGTGACAATGTCCATGTCGGGTAAAGCTATGGACATGGAAGGATCTCCGAGCAAGGTGAATTTGCGTGAATTGGTTACGAAAAAGCTTTGTTTGTATTTGTTTTTGCCCTGGGTCATGATGTAACCCAGCGAAGGTGCGTTGCCGTTGGTCTTTTTAAACATTTCTTCATGGACGGCATCTGTGAGCTGTTTGTTGGAGTTTGTGTACACGGCTCGGGTGGTGGTCATCAGGGCTATAGCACCTCCTTTGGGGTTGGCGAGTGCATATTCCGCTGGTGAAATGACCGCAGGTTCGTCAAAGGCACCGAAAGAGCAGGTTGCAGTCACCATGACGGGCATTCGGTTGTAATTTGTCCAGGACTGGATTTCCGGTACGGTAAGAATCCGTTCCTGAGACCATCCCAGGGGCCCTCCATGGCCCAAATAGGTCAATGTAAGCTGCCCTTTGAAGATGTTGTCAAAAATGGTTTTGTTTACCTCGGGATACCTGTTTTCGCCGGGAGTAGAGACCTGTCTGTAGGCATCTATGTAAACCTTTTGCTGGTTGAGCAGCGGATGCCTTGCCTCGTCCTGTTTTGCGACGTCATCCATGTCGCGCAGGTGTGTATTGCCATCTTCATCATCTGCGACATAGCCGGCCCTGAGTTTCCAATCCCCAAAGCACTCCGGAGAGGTTTCGTAATGGATAATTTTATCGACGTACACCATGGCTTCATCTGCTGTTCTGGCAGGCAGGCGGCCCACATAAATATCCAATTCTCCTGTGAGATTACCTCCTTCTGTCAGGCCAAGCAAGCCATAAAAGTCGTCACTGGGAAAGCCATCGATGGGATGCAAGGATTCGTCGGTCTGATAGGAGGGAACAAAGTTTTCCGCCGGCACCTCTTTGACCAGCCCCTTGTAATCATAGGAGCCGTCTCCAAATAAGAGGAGGTATTTGAAACCGGGATTTTTCAGGTACATCATTCTCGCAAAATCGCGGATTGCTGCAGGATCTGCTTTTCCGCTGCTGAATTCATTATAAATGGCTGACGTTTGAATGGCTGCAACGGTTATGCCAGAATGTGACTGACGGTGTTCGGCCAATTTTTGTGCCGCGGTCTGAAACAAAGGATGGTACACCACCAGCATATCCACCGGCTCCATGCCATGGAGATTTTGGTTTGGTACTTTACCGATGGCGGTCGGTTCAAACGCCGCAGATTGGTTTGGGAAGTAGACAAATTCACGGACGAGGCCCTCTGGCCTGAAGGGGAGAGTGTTTCCGGTGAGTGTCTGTCGCACTGGCCGAAGCGGGTTGGTAATGTCCCAGACTTCCTGTGAAGGTGTATTGTCAAAAATAAAAGCGGCGATGCTGGCAGTGGTGGTTTTTCTGTTTCTGAATGCAAACTGGCCAGTGCCTGCAACCAGTTTTTGGCTGGTGATGATTTGCAGGTAATCCAGCCAACCTTCGGCGTCGCTACCTGCTACAGGATAGGTTAGTTTTATTTCGGGAGAGACTGAGGAAGGAAGCAGGGATTCGGCATATTTGATTCTTCTTGCGTATAAAGATTCCTGGTCAAGTGTGCTCACGGAGGCAATGGGTCTGGAAATGGTTTTTGTGCCAATGGTGAGTGCGATCGATGAAGAAAATTTACTACGTCCGGCAAAGGCGAATTCCACTTCGAGGGCTGCCGTATCTGCCAGGTTTTGGAAGTCAAAGCGGGAGGTCAGGTTTTTTTCCCTTCCAGCACTGTTGAAGTATTCGCCATACCAATCTTTTCCTGTTCCTTCTGCGCCGATAAAGGAACCAAGCAAGTTTACTTTGTCTTCTTCTATTCGCTGCAGGCGGTCATATACTTTGGTGGATATTTCTGGATTGCCTTGTGGGCCGGGAATGGCAGGAATTCGCAGGCCATTTTCGCCATTTATGAGAAGGAAATAATAATTGGCATTGTCATAGATATTTTTGTCAAATGCAAATGACCGGCTTGTGGCGTCATATTTCCAGATATCAGGACCTTCTCCGTAAAAAAACAGGGCATCGGCTGCATCAAAACGTCCGTCTTCTTCGCCTGTGACCTGAATGGCGAGTTCGGCCAGGTCGTCGATGCGGCTGGCTGCATTTGATTCGGGAAGCCTTCCTCCTCTTCCTCCAAACAAGCGCAAGTGCTTAGGATTGAGTCCGGCAGTGGCTATACCCAGTTTGTTTTCCAGGAAGGTTTTATCTATCTTCTGAATGCCGGTTTGTGTGACCGCAATTTTGACAATGGTGCCGGACGTCAGGACAGAATTTGTTGTTTGCGGCGACCTTTGACTGGCGATGTGCAGCGGAGTGAGTGTACATTCGAGTCTGGCTGAAAGGAGCTTTTCGATTGAACCATCTTGTTTTCTGCGCAATGGCAGAATTGTAGCACGAAGGAAATAGGCTCCGTTTGATTCATCAATGGAGATGTGTTGCAGAAACTCCTGGTTGGTAATTCTGGCTTTCACGCTGTCTGCCACAGTTGTGGCGGATATTTCGAGTGCGGTGAGCCGGGTGTTGCTTTCCAGTGCGGCGGCTACTTTTTGTTCGTAGACAAAAACCGGCACACCTGCAAGGGTTGGATGTTCTTCGAAGTGTCTTTGTTCTTTTCCCGGCAAGGAGGTGGTTTGCCAGGGCAACGCGAATGTCCATTCTTGTCTTACCTGGCCAGACAAAACCGAAATTTGGCAAAAAAGCAGGAACGTGTATACATGTTTCATAATGTCGGCATTCCCTTTGTTGAAGGATAGAGGCATAAAAATAAAAATCAGTTGTTCAATTAAAAAATAACTTTGGTTACTGGAACTGTTGTATATTTATTGCGAATGATCCCTGTAAAACGAAGGATGTCTGCCAAAATAAAAACCTAAAAGCATTCGTTTGTGTAAACAACGAAAGGGGTATTAAGGTTATTGCCATGAATGTATAATTGCCTGTCCATGAATCAGTCCAACACAGCCGGAATCAGAAACTGGAGAAGTTGTCTTCTCGTCATGTTGTTGTTTTTGTATGGTCAGGGCGATGTTTTTGGACAGGACCCTGTCTACAGTCAGTTTTACAATGCGCATCTGCAAATGAATGCGGCGATGGCAGGGAATACGCGTACGCCATTATTGCAATTGAATTACAGAAACCAATGGCCAGGCCTGGGCAATATATATACCACTTATTCTATTTCTGCTGATAAATATTTTTCCAGGCTTAAAAGTGGTGTTGGTTGTGCGTTGCTCACTGACAATGCCGGTGATGGGACGCTGCGGTCCACCATGTTTACGGGGTATTACAGTTATCGGGTGCGTGTCACCAGGGAGAGGTATTTGAAAGCAGGGCTTGAAGCGGGTTATGGCAATGTTGCTCTTGACTGGAACAAGTTGCGTTTTGGTGATGCTCTTGACCCGCTTACAGGACCGGTCAGTCCCGGAGGCACTCCGTTGCCATCTCGGGAGGTGCCGTTTGGTGATGGCTCGGCCAGTTTTCTCAATCTTGGGGCCGGCATTGTATTATATGATCCGTATTGGCATGTGGGCATCAGTGTAAAGAACATCAATTCACCGAATTTGTCTTTTTTAACCAGCGATGTAGCCGGGCTCGGATCAGAAAGAGCGTTGCCTCCGCGCTTTACTCTTCATGCGGGATCACAATATGTCTTTCGGGGAGGCAATAAAAACACATTCCCATCGTTTGTGTCTCCAAATATCCTGATTGCAGCACAGGGAGGATATACGCAGGTGAGCGGGGGGGCCTATTTGTCACTAAATCAATTTATGGCGGGGAGCTGGTACAGGTATTCTACATTGAATGGAGATGCTGTGATTGTTTCGGCAGGTTTCAGAACTCAGTTTTTGAAAGTGACATATAGCTTTGATTACACTGTTTCCAAGTTGAGTATCCGGCAGGGAGGCAGCCATGAAGTGGGCCTGGTAATCAATTTTGACCATTTGTATCCGGGAAGGCAGGAATACAATGATTGTTTTGCCATTTTTCGATAGGGAACGAAATACTATTTCTTATTTGGGAAAGAATATATAATACTATTTCATATTTGTCTATTTGGAATTTTTTTAGAAAATAAGTTTGGTTTTTTTAAAATTACCTTATATTTGGGCGCTAAATTTAGAAAATAGAATATCAGTCGATGAAAAATTTATTCAGTGGATTCAGTATGTTGGCTTGCGTAGCCATCGTAATTTCTTCCTGCAGCAACAAGGGGGGAGAGGCTTCTTCTGCTACGGGGTGGAAATACAATGATGCAGAATGGGGAGGCTTTGAAAAAAAGCAGTATGAAGGCCAGATTGATGGACCAAACCTTGTGTTGATTGAGGGAGGTACATTTACGATGGGTCAAACACAAGATGACATCGTATGGGAATACAATTATACACCCAGAAGAGTCACCGTTTCTTCTTTTTACATGGATGAGACGGAGGTCACCAACTCTAACTATAGAGAATATCTTTGGTGGTTGAAAGACAAATATTATGAGACTTACCCTGAAGTCTACAGGAAGGCATTGCCGGATACGCTGGTGTGGAGAGATGAACTGACATTCAATGAGCCTTATGTTGAGACGTATTTCAGACACCCCGCTTACGACGACTACCCGGTAGTAGGTGTAAGTTGGTTGCAGGCAAATGATTTCTGTAAGTGGAGATCAAACAGGGTGAACGAGATGATCCTGGTTGAGAGAGGCATCCTCAACCTGACGCCTGATTCAAAAGGGTCGGATGTGTTTGATACTAAGGCATATTTATCCGGACAGTATCAGGGTAGTGTGAAGAAGAATGTCCCGGATATTGTGACAGGAGGTGAAAGGCCGGTTATGTTTGATGATGGTATTTTGTTGCCTGATTACAGGCTCCCTACAGAAGCTGAATGGGAATTTGCTGCCCTTGCGCTTCCAGGAAACCAGCCATCTTCTAATGATGAGGTGTATACCGAGTCGCGCTTCTTCCCGTGGAACGGGAATACAGTACGCTATAAAAAGCGCACTGCCAACCAGGGCAGAATTCTTGCCAACTTCAAGCGTGGAGAGGGTGATTATATGGGGGTTTCCGGCAATTTGAATGACAATGCTTCTTTCCCTGGTCCTGTAAGGGCTTATTTCCCTAACGACTTTGGCCTTTACAACATGGCCGGCAATGTCAATGAGTGGGTGCTGGATGTGTACAGAGCGACGACATCAACAACACTGAATGATGCTGAAAACCATGACCTGAATCCATTCAGGGGTAATAAGTTCAAGACACTAGTCATTGATGAAAATGGCAATCCTGTTGAAAAAGATTCACTAGGAAGTTTGAAATACAGAGATGTGACGGATGATGAGTCCAAGTTGCGCGAAAATTATAACAGAGGGGATGTGATTGCACATACTGACGGAGATGCTGACTATGTTAAGTATCTGTATGGAGAAAGTTCACTGGTATCAGATAAATCCAGAGTATACAAAGGAGGTAGCTGGTCTGACAGGTTGTATTGGTTGCAGCCGGGTACAAGACGATTCAAGGATGAGGATAAGTCCGACAGAAATCTGGGATTCCGATGCGCTATGGTTCGTGTGGGTGGCCAGGCAGGAAACGAAGATGTGGGTGGAAATACCTTCCAGGAGAAAGGAAGAAATATCAAACGACGATATAAGTAATTAATTCAAAAGAAAAAGAAGCCCTTGCATTTCGCAGGGGTTTTTTGTTTGTAGGTATGGAATCATTATATGCATTGTTTCAGGATTTTCCAAGAATTTCTACGGACACGCGAAGTATTGAGAAGGATAGTTTGTTTTTTGCCCTTCGTGGAGACAGATTTGATGGCAACAAGTATGCAGCTGAAGCGCTTGCGAAGGGAGCGGCCTATGCCATCGTGGATGATGGGGATGTAAAAGACGGGCCCAGGTACATTGTGGTTCCCAATGTCCTTGATTCTTTGCAACAATTGGCGAGGATACACCGGCAGCACCTGAACGTGCCGGTACTGGCACTGACCGGGTCGAATGGAAAGACGACAACCAAGGAATTGACACGCGATGTTCTAGCGCAAAAATATCGTGTACACGCGACAAAAGGGAATTTAAACAACCACATTGGTGTTCCGCTGACTATCCTTTCCGCACCTGCGGAGACGGAGTTTTTACTGGTTGAAATGGGTGCCAATCATCAGGGAGAGATTGATGCACTTTGTATGATAGCGCAGCCAATGTATGGTATGATCACAAACATTGGAAAGGCACATCTGGAAGGATTTGGAGGTGTAGAGGGCATTAAAAAGGGGAAGTCTGAATTATACCGTTACGTGGCCGATCACGGAGGATTTGTATTCATAAATACAGATGACGAGGTGCTAACCAATTTGCTTCCGGACGGTATAGGCAAGCTGTCGTATTCGCCTTCCAGGTCATTGATTTTACGTGGAAGTGACCCGACCATATCATTTGAATACAACCAGCAACTTGTGCATACGCATTTGTATGGGGCCTATAATATTCCCAATATTGGCTTTGCCATTGCGGCCGGGGAGTATTTTGGTGTTGAAAAGTCGAAAATCGCGTTGGCCATTGCGGCGTATACACCTGAAAACAATCGTTCGCAACTGACTGAGTGGGGCACGAATTCGCTGATACTCGATGCCTACAATGCCAATCCTTCCAGTATGAAGGCAAGCCTCGAAAGTTTGGCGAAAATGCCTGCACAAAAGAAGGTTGCTGTGCTTGGAGATATGCTTGAACTCGGTGACTATACAATTGGTGAGCACCGGGCGATTATCCAGCTTGCAGAGGAGTTAGGATTGCAACATGTCTTGTTTGTAGGTCCCCATTTTTGTGAAGCTGGCAAGGGCCTTCCAGGACATTTTTTTGACAATTTAACTACGGCCAGTCAATATTTTCATGGTCAGAACTACTCTGATGCTTTGATCTTACTGAAAGGGTCGCGGGGCATGGCAATTGAAAAAATGCTGGCAGGGAGTGTATAGATTGCTCTTATTCCTGTGCATCAAGAAACCTGGCAAGGCGGTTGGGCAATTCATTGTCGATGGCTGCCTGGTATTCTTCGTGTGAACAGGCGAGGTATTTTATTTCTGCGTCTGATGTTGCCCTCAACCACCATTTCAACGTTTGGTTGTGCCGAACAAATTCCAGGTCATCTTCCATTGATTCACTGTAGATGATAAACTCACTCAGGTCTTTGGAGACGAAAGGATGATCGTGTGTATTCATGTTCAGACCCTCTGCAAAATACCAAATACTTTCAGCGATGATGGCTGCTTCCGGAGAATTTGTTTCGACAGGTCCTGCACAATGGAAGCCAAGGCATTGCAATTGGTCAGCCATGCCTGCATACTTGGCGAGCTGGCAAAGTTCTTCTGCATTTAAGCCTGTAGGCAGGGTGTCTTTTATGTTGGGCGCTTCAGCTGTTCGCAGTGCATTTAAGTCAATAAATAAAAGCTGTGCATCGCGCACTACTGGTTCGAGGAGTGTAGGAAATGTGCGCATTTTGCCCAGGCTGATGGAATTGAAGGAATGCTCTTCTATTTCATACACCTCCTCCAGCGACAAGAAGTGTCTTTGGTATGCAATAAAACTTTGGGAGATGTCGTGGTCTGCGGAATGTATTCTTCGCACTTTGTTTGATACCTGGTACACAGTCCATTTTTCACGGGATGCCAGCCATGCCGTCAGTTCTGGCTGCATACCCAGCAGCACGGGTGTCATGCCTTCCGCGCGCAATCCTGTGCAAATCTGATGGATTTGTTCGTTTGTGAGCTCGTAAGCATTTCCGGCATCAATGATTTTGATATTCCGAAAATGATTATAAAAAGGCAGCAATGCGGTACGAACAGCTTGCCCGGTGGCCTCGTCCAGTGCGATGAACGCCAGGCCGGGTCCTTTGACTGACGGGAATGCCTCGTTTTCTATATAGCTATCCTGAAAAAAAACGGGTTGAGTGTCTTTTTGAACTGGTGTAAGATTTGAAACCCAGGGTGCATTCATCGTATAACTCTATTTCTATCACAAAGATACAAATTAATATAAACTAGTATATATATCTTCTTGTATTGAAAATGGGATTCCTCTACTATGGATGCAACGGATTCACGTACTTTTGTCTTTCTTCCTCCGTCAAAAACGAGGGGGTGAGTATAGTATGAGAGTGAACGCGCATGGCCATATATTGCCATACCCCGGGCAAATTCCCCGGTTTATGAAAGACAGGGGAATTTTCTGGGTAGAAGATGATCTGTCGTGCATGTGCCAGGGTACATGGCGGAGGCCGGTGTCTGATGCCAGTTTTTTTCTGGAGCCAAAGCTCGAATGGATGGCAGAAAATGGAATTGACCAGGAAGTACTGCTTACGCTGTCACAATTGTACTGCAACGGGTACAATCGTACAGACGCCAGTGATGTCATTCGCTTTCAGAATGATTACCACGCCTCGCTTCAGGAAAGCCACCCGGATAAATTTATTCCCGGATTTGTCGTTCAGCCCCTGCATCTTGATGATGCATTGGTTGAGATGGAGCGTTGTGTCAATGATCTGGGCCTGAAAGTGCTCTGTCTTCCCAGTCATTTTTTAAACAAGGACAATGAATGGACGGCCATTGCAGACCAATGGACAATGCCTCTCTTTGCTTTGGCCAACCAGTATAAGCTGGCGGTAGAGATCCATCCATACAATGCTGAAGAGATGATCAAACTGAATGACCGTTACTGGCGATTTCACCTGATCTGGATGTGTGCGCAAACGGCAGATGCCTGGCATTTTTTCAGTTTGCTGGATTTTCCTTCGCAATTTCCCATGGTGCGCACGTGTTTTGCACATGGAAATCAGTTTGGCATGGTGGGCTTTGGCCGCCGGAAGAAGGGATTTACTGGCCGGCCGGATTTATTTCAGGATGCAGTCAGTCCTGAAAAGGAGGCATCTTATAAAAACGTTTTTTTTGATTCGATTGTGCATGATGTGCTTTCTTTTGAGATGTTGGTACGACGGACTGGTGTTTCTCAGGTTGTGGCCGGCCTCGACGATCCTTACCCGCTTGGTGAGATGGCGGATGAGGGGGGCTGCTATCCCGGCAAAGTCATTGATGATGCTGTCGAAGCGGCAGTCATCACTGCGGAAGACAGAAAAAATATATGGAATAAGAATGTCAGGAACTGGCTTTTTGGTGAATGATGCTGAAAGATGTATTTTTACAAAAAAGTTGACGACGTGGAGGTTTCACTGGAATATGCCGTAGCACAGGATGCAGAGGATGGTTTGCAAGACTTTCGGTCGGCTTTTTGCATTCCGCAAGTGAAGGGGGAAGACGCAATTTATCTTTGTGGCAATAGTTTGGGGCTGATGCCAACGCAAACCCCGCTGTATGTCAATCAGGAGCTGGAGGATTGGAAAAACCTGGGTGTTGAAGGCCATTTGCATGCCCGTCACCCCTGGCTGCCTTACCATGAATTTTTGACAAACGCTATGGCGAGGGTGGTTGGTGCCTTGCCATCTGAAGTTGTTGTGATGAACAGCCTCACGGTCAATCTGCACCTCATGATGGTGAGTTTTTTCCGTCCCACGGGCAAGAGGACGAAAATTTTATTTGATTATTCGCCATTTCCTTCCGACAGATACGCCATTGCTTCCCAGCTGCGCTATCATGGTCTTGACCCGGAAGAATGCATGATCGAACTGGCACCTGATCCGCAAGGAGACTACGTCAGTGCAAAGACAATTCGTGAGACACTGGAAAGCCGGGGGCATGAAATTGCGCTGATCCTGATCGGGGGAGTCAATTACTACACGGGACAGGCTTATGATCTGGGAGAAATCACGCGTTTGGGTCACCAGCATGGCTGTCTTGTGGGCTTTGATCTGGCGCATGCAGCTGGCAATCTTCGGTTACAGTTGCACGATGACGGGCCGGACTTTGCAGTCTGGTGTACATACAAATATTTGAATTCCGGACCTGGCAGTTTGTCGGGCTGCTTTATTCACGAGCGCCACCACGAGAAC
>JAUMBK010000078.1:20972-29595 GCA_032115795.1 Saprospiraceae bacterium
AACAGGGATTTGCCACGATTTGAGGGCTGGTGGGGTCACGATAAGCAAAGCCGGTTTTTGATGGGCGCTACTTTTGAGCCAATGCCCACCGCGGAAGCCTGGCAAATGAGTAATCCGCCCATCCTGTCAATGGCAGCCATCCGGGCATCGCTGGATTTGTTTGACAAGGCAGGAATGGCGTCACTCAGGCAAAAATCAGAAAAGCTGACAGCCTATTTGTTTTTCTTGGTCAATCATCTCGAAGACGAGGCTATCCGTGTGATTACACCTGAAAAGCCGGGAGAACGCGGGTGTCAGGTGTCACTTCAAATGTTGCAACCAAATAAAGATTTGTTTGCCTACCTCACCAATGAAGGTGTTGTGGCTGATTGGCGCGAACCCGATGTCATCAGGGTAGCACCGGTGCCGTTTTACAACACATTTCAGGATGTCTGGCATTTTTATACGATTTTGAAAAAGGGGCTGACCACCCTTCACTGAAGCATGACGTTCGCCCGATTTGTAGGAAGACTGTCTCAGTCATTTGCCAATGGGATTTTGGCAGATGCTGGTGGTCAGTGAAATCAAACCATCCTTTGCAGATACTTAAAAAAGCATTACCATGAAGCAACCCCGCATTGACCGCATTGAGATTATACCCGTACAAATTCAATTGCATGAACCTTTTGTCATTTCGAAAGGTGCACTGACGCATGCACGCAATACAATTGTAAAGATTTACTGCAACGATGGTACGTATGGTACGGGCGAATGCTGTCCGTACCGATCGATCCATGGAGAAACGCAAGCAGGGACTGTTGCCTTTGCCAAAGACCTCGCCAAGGCGATGCTCGGCCAGGATCCCAGGGAAATACATCGCCACGTAGCGCTGATGGATAAGATGATCGTTGGCAATGCCTCAGTAAAAGGGGCCTTTGATATGGCTTTGTATGATTTGTCTGCCAAGTTAAGTGATCTTCCTTTGTATAAGTACCTTCATGGTGACAGGGAGAAAAAGATCTACACTGACAATACAGTCAGCCTTCTTGGGAAAGAAAAGATGGCAGAGAAAGCCCTCAAATTCAAGGAGATGGGTTTTCCTGTGCTGAAGGTAAAGCTGGGTGAGCGGGGAGTAGACAAAGATGTTGCGCGAATGGAGGCGATCAGGAACGCCGTTGGGCCGGAATTGCCGTTGCGGATTGATGCCAATCAGGGATGGAATTACCTGGATGCGCTTCGTACGTTGCGCGCCATGGAAGAGTTGAATATAGAGCATTGCGAAGAACCTATACAGGCAGGAAATACGACTGACCAGGCCCGGCTCACAGCATCCAGTCTGATTCCCATCATGGCCGACGAATCTGTGTTCAGTCACAGGGATGCGGCCAGGATTATCAGCCAGCAAGCGGCTCATTTGTTCAACATCAAACTTGGCAAATCCGGCGGCATTTGCAATGCGATGAAAATCGCTGCCATTGCACAGGCAGCCGATATGTATTGCCAGGTGGGTTCATTTTCTGAATCGCGACTGGGGATTACGGCACTGGTGCATTTTGATATGGCATGGGATCATATCATTTACCACGATCTTGACAGCCCGTTGATGTTGTCGGAAGATCCGGTGACAGGGGGAATGACATACCATGCTGACTGGCAGGTGACGGTGGATGATACACCGGGACATGGCGCTGATTTTGATCCGGCATTCTTGCGTCGGTTTGAGCAAATTGTTGTGCGGGAGTAAGGGAATAAAATGGCGCTGAACCTACATATTCTTTTATTTGTCAAAACAAATTCCCATCTTTGTAGCTGACAGGAATTTCGCAAATCAAAGTACGATAAATTAGATTTAATGAAAAAAATCGGAATTTTATTTGGAAAAGAGAATACGTTTCCTGCTGCCTTTGTGGAACGGATTCAAGAAAAAAAACCAAAAGGTATCATTGCGGAAGCGGTGCAGATTGATGTACTGGAACAGGGTGAGGCAACGGATTATGCTGTCATCATCGACCGTATATCGCAGGATGTACCATTCTACAGGGCATATCTTAAAAATGCGGCGCTCAATGGGACGGCGGTTGTCAACAATCCATTCTGGTGGAGTGCGGACGAGAAATTTTTCAATAATTGCCTTTCAACCAAGATTGGGGTGCCTGTGCCAAAAACGGTCCTTTTGCCATCGCACGAACGTCCTGATGACACATCGGAACAATCATTTCGCAACCTGAAATACCCCACCGACTGGAACAGGATCTTTGATTACATCCAGTTTCCCGCCTACATGAAACCGTTTGCTGGCGGTGGCTGGAAAAATGTGTATCGTGTCAATGATGCGGCTGATCTTTGGCGGAAGCATGCAGAAACGAACCAGCTGGTGATGATGCTGCAGGAGGAGATTGTCTTTGATCATTATTTCCGTTGTTATTATCTTTCAGGTGACAGGGTACATATCATGCCTTACGAACCGCGCAATCCTCACCATTTACGGTATGTTGTGGAGAATCCGACAAAAGATAAAAAGTTGCTGGCGACGGTAAAGGAATATACGATCCGGCTTTGCCAGTCATTGGGATACGATTTTAATACAGTTGAATTTGCTGTGCGCGACGGCATTCCAATTGCAATTGATTTTTGCAACCCTGCGCCTGATGCTGATATTGCGTCCGTAGGTCAGGAAAATTTTGACTGGATCGTGGAAAATGCTGCCAATATGGCCATTGAGAAGGCAAAGCAGCACAAGGACGGACAGATGAACTTGACCTGGGGTCGATTCATCAGTGACATATTTTCATAACATGCAAAGCAAGAAGACTTTTCCAATGCTGTTGATGCATACTTTCGCTTCCAGGTAATGGAGACAAAACTTAGAATGGCCATTCTTGATATGAATGCGGGCAAGCCAAACCAAGGTATGCGCTGTATTCGTGACATTGTGGCGGCATTTGAATATGCATTTGATATTGATGAGTTTGAAGTGCGAAACCAGCACCAGTTGCCGGGGCTTGACTATGACGTGTACATTTCATCCGGTGGTCCGGGCAATCCACTCGAAGGTGACGGCGTCTGGGATACAGCGTGGTATTCGCTGGTTAGTGAGTTGTGGGCAATCAACCAGTCAGGCGGTGCGGAAAAAAAATACGTGTTTTTTATATGCCATTCTTTTCAGATGGCTTGTTTTCACTTTGCTTTGGGTTCAATTACGCGGAGAAGGTCTACCTCCTTTGGTGTGATGCCAGTGCACCATACTGATGCTGGCAAGCAGGATCCACTTTTCAGCGATCTGCCTGATCCATTTTATGTGGTAGACAGCCGGGATTACCAGTTGGTGCAGCCCGACCTGAATGTCTTTGAGCAGCATGGTGCCTCCATTCTGGCTCTGGAGAAAATCAGGACGCATGTCGATTATGAAAGGGCCATCATGGCCGTGCGTTTTTCTCCTGAAATGGTGGGTACGCAATTTCACCCGGAAGCGGACCCGGTCGGTATGAAAATTCATTTTGGGCAGGCTGAGGTTCGCCAAACAGTGATTGATACGTTTGGTCGGGCGAAATACGATAGCATGATGGCGCATATTGATGATCCGGATAAGATTGCGTTGACCCATACTACAATCCTGCCCCGCTTTTTGGATCATGCGCTGACAGCCCTTTATTTGCAAAAACCGGTTGAGGTATGATTTCCTATTTGCGAGAGCAATTCAACCAGCGTTTCAGCGTGGCAAAATACCAGGACCTTCAGGACAGGATTGCCAGTGCCTATGGTTGTGTGCCTGCATTCAGAGTAGCGGAGAGTCCATTTTTTATTCCAGCTCTACTGAAAAACCGCTTGCTTGAGGCCACACGGGAGATTGCAGGACAAATTGCCCGTCCTGATTTGAAAGCCATTACGCAAGGAGCAATTTACGACGCTTCTGTGAATGTTCCTGGTGAAGATGCACATACGACATTTTTACAGATGGATTTTGCTGTTTCACTGGATCACAACGGTGAACCTTTTCCTCAACTGATTGAAATACAAGGTTTTCCTTCAGTGTATTTTTTCCAGGCCTTGCTGGCAGATGCCTATAAAAATGCCTATTCACTACCCGCCGAGCTTACCTGTTTTTTTCAGAAGGGCATGACAAATACAGCGTACAAGGAGCTTATGAATCAGTTGATTGTAGGGGATGCCCGGCCTGAGGAATCCATTTTGCTGGAAATTGAGCCTGAGAAGCAGACAACATACATTGATATGCTGAGTACGGCGGTTGAACTGGGTATCGCCGTAGTGTGCGTAACGCAAGTGAAAAAGAGGGGGCGAAAGTTGTATTATACCCATGATTCAGGACGTGAAATATGCATTCGACGCATCTATAACCGGGTTATTTTTGATGAGTTGTTTCAGCGTACAGACTTGTCACTGGACTTTTCGTTTACGGATGATCTTGACGTCAAGTGGGTTGGACACCCCAATTGGTTTTACCGGATAAGCAAATACATCATGCCCTTTTTGCATAGTAAATATGTACCTGAGTGTCGGTTTTTGCACGAAGTAAGCCAGCCGCCCCAGGATCTTTCCAATTATGTCCTGAAACCCTTGTTTTCTTTTGCTGGTGCAGGTGTGCTGGTTGATGTCATGCAGGAAGATATTCGGGCAATCACGGAGCCATCGCATTATATTTTACAGCGCAAGGTCGATTATTCTCCTGTGCTGAAAGGCATTGGCGAAGCCGTAAAAGTAGAAATCCGCATGCTGATGCTCTGGCCTGATGAAGCACCTTTTCCTTATATTGTCAACAATCTTGTCAGGCTGTCCAAAGGAAAAATGATTGGTGTCAAGTACAATAAGGATAAGGACTGGGTGGGCGGTAGCGTTGGTTTTTTTGAAGAGGGGGTCTAAGTATGTTGCCCTTTTTTACATTCACCTATTCTTTTTGATCACATTCAAAGACATTGGATAAGTAAGCTGCGTGGTATTGCTTTTTCCTTTTATATTTATTCTCGTTAATCGTTTTAGGATGAGAATTGGTTTTTATTTGTTCGTATTGACTGCCTGTTTTCTTACTTTCAGCGCAGTTGGCCAACCTGCTAACTGGCATTCTACCAGCCTGCAGGACGCCTGGCTTTCGTGCACTCCTGTGCCCAATCCCAACACCAGCAGGGGTGCAGGTCACTGGTTGATGTATGATTTTGGGCAGGTATATCGTCTGACGAACACGCATTTCTGGAATTTCAACACTCCTGAGCGCACCAATAGTTATAATAATGAAAGCTGGAGTTTGTCGCGTGTGAAGGGTAAGCCGGAAGACGGGGCAAAGGAAGTGATCGTAGACTATTCTTTTGATGGGATTCTTTGGAAAGAATGGGGCCGGTTTGAGATGCAAAAGGCTCCTGCCTCTCCTTTTTATGCGGGGGAGACTGGCCCTGATTTGGGAGGGCTGCAAACCCGGTATCTCATGCTCACCATAGGAAGTAACCATGGTGGTAGTTGTTTTGGGCTAAGTGAAGTACGGTTTGATGTGCAGGAAGCCCCTTCCTCTGTGACGACTGATGCAGAAACAAAGCCGGGGATTTTGGTTCAGCCCAATCCGTTTTCACAAGAAAGCTTGGTAACATTGCAGGGATTTCCGGAAGGTGTGGTAGACTTTCAGTTGATCGATCTTTCGGGCCGTCTTTTGTCTGTACAAACAATCCACTCATCTGAGGGAAAATCTTCTCATCTCTGGTTGCCGGGTGGGCATCCACCTGGTCTTTATATACTAAAAGTTGTGCATGACAAAACTAATGCAACCACGCAGGTGGAAATCATTCATTAAGCCAGGCTGATCGAAAATGAGAAACATCCTCTTACTTTTAGCTTCTATTCTTCTGATGCCCACGGTGTTTTTACTCCGTGCCCAGACAACGAAGTATACAGATTACATAGGTGCGGGACATTCTGCTGGTATTAAGGTGACATCCAGTGTGCCGACTGCGCAAAGCCAGGGACTGAGCACCATTGATGGCAGTGGCCTGCACGCCCGGCGAATGGAGGCCAGCCGATTTTTATCCAAAGCCACCATGGGCTATGATGATGACGACATAGACGAGCTCCTTGACCTGGGCCAGCATGCCTGGCTTGCAAAACAAATTGCTGAAAAGCCAAGCGAGATTCTTCCTCGTATGAGGGAAATCTGGGATGAAATATACCAGAAAGATAAGGATGCGTTTGGTCCCTACGCCCTGCATTTCAATTATGGGTGGTGGCAGACCAACATGACTAACCGTGATCTGGTCAGGCAGCGCATGGCGTATGCACTCAGCCAGATTCTCGTTACATCAATCAATTCAGACCTGGGAGGCTGGGGCGACTGTTTGTCTTCTTATTACGATATTTTTATCCGGAATGCGTTTGGTAATTACAGGGATGTGTTGATGGAAGTCACGCTGCATCCAGCCATGGGTTATTACCTGAGTCACCTGAATAATCCTGCGGAAGACGAGGCGCGCAACATCCATCCTGATGAGAATTATGCGCGTGAAATCATGCAGTTATTTACCATTGGTCTCGTAGATTTGCATCCTGATGGTACAACCCGATTCGATGTGTCCGGAAGGGAGATTCCCACTTACTCCAATGAAGATGTCAAACAACTGGCACGGGTTTTTACCGGCCTCGGAGGGAGCAGGATGGCCAATATTTCCTGGTGTCCCAAAACGCCTGAATTTGGCATACAGCTCTATTGTCTCGACAAGACAGCACCCTTGAAAATGTTTGGCTGGGCACACCAGCCAGGACCCAAGCAATTTCTTGGATGTAGCTTGCCAGGCAGTGCTACCTACACGGATACATCTGCTATGGCCGAGGTGATTGCTGCTGTGGATTATTTGTTCCAGCATCCAAATACGGGGCCATTTGTCAGTGCCAGGTTGATTCAGCGACTGACAACTTCCAATCCTTCGCCTGGTTATGTGGCACGTGTGGCTGCTGTTTTTGCTGACAATGGCGAGGGTGTTCGGGGAGATCTTTCTGCGGTTATACAGGCCATTTTACTCGACGCAGAGGCAAGTTGGGAAAGTATTCTGCAGCAAGAGACATCTTCGCAGCTTCGGGAGCCATTTCTTAGGTACACTCAACTTTGCCGCGGCTTTATGAACGTGGCAGATAGGGACAGGTACTGGAACAATGGCTACAATTACCTGGATGTCACACAGCAGCATGTCATGGCAGCACCCTCTGTTTTCAACTTTTATTTGCCTGATTACCAGCCTGTAGGGAAAATTGGCGAGTTGGGATTGGTGGCACCTGAATTTAAGTTACACAACACAGCTACATCAGTGGGTTATATCAATTCTGTGCACGCTTGGACATTCTGGAATTCGCTCATGTATAGCTGGGAGGGATCTGAAAGCAACCCCGATGGGGTGCGGATGGTGACCAATGACCTGGAAGCCGTGGCCGATGATGCGGAAATGTTGATTAACCGGCTGGACATTCTACTTGTTCACGGCCAGTTGACACTGGAGACCCGAAAGTGGTTGCGTGACATTCTCAATGCGATGTATTGGACATCCAACCAGGAGTGGCGGTACTGGCGTGTACGACTTGCCATGTATTTGATCATGATTTCGCCTGACTACAATTGTATTAAATAAGATTTTTCGTATGAATGCAAGACGTCCATATGCGATTTCCAGGAGGAAATTTTTAGGCCAGGCCAGTTGTGCAGCCATTGGCGCGACGACTGTATTTTCTACACTCTTCAACCTGCGTGCGCTCAACGCTGCTGCCACTGTCAATGGAATTGCCGGTGCGCAGCAGGGTGATTACAAAGCACTTGTTTGCCTGTTGAATGCCGGCGGTATGGACTCGTTTAATATGCTGGTTCCCAGATCAAACGAAGGATACAAACAATATTCGTCTACGAGGTCGAACATGGCTCTCAGCATGGGAGAGATCAGGCCATTGGTCTCAGCAGACAGCCATTCGGATGGGTATGGACTTCATCCGTCTCTGAAGGAGATGCAGCAATTTTTTGCGTCTGGCAAGCTGGCGTTTGTCTCCAACATCGGTACGCTGGTGCGGCCGATCAACAAGCAGGAGTTTTACAACGGATTGGTTCCCTCTCCCCTGGGCTTGTATTCTCATTCTGATCAGATTATGCAGTGGCAGACCGGATTACCGGATAAACGCGAATCGAAAGGGTGGGGAGGCAAGATTGCGGATTTGCTTGTTGCGTCCAATGCGAACCAGACCGTTTCGATGAATATTTCCCTGTCGGGTAGCAATATTTACCAGACCGGAGAAAATACAGTAGAGTATTCGCTGCACCCAACCAGGGGCAGTGCAGGGATCATTGATTACCAGAACCAGGATTGGCTTCTCAACCAGCTCCGCCGGAAAGCCATTGATGGTATGGTTGCGCTGCCGTATCAGGATGTTTTCAAAAGGACGTATATACACACAGTCAAAACGGCGATTGATGGTAATGAAATGTTGTCAAACATTTTGACCAATGCTCCTCAGTTTACAGTGCCTTTCGACCAGGAAGGCGATTTGTCCAGTAGTTTTGCGATGATTGCACGAACGATTGCCGGCAGGGAAAAGCTAAAAATGAGCCGGCAAATATTTTTTGTTGAATTTGGAGGATGGGATCACCACGACAAGCTGCTGGATTCACAACGGG
>JAUMBK010000079.1:0-2234 GCA_032115795.1 Saprospiraceae bacterium
GGAGTGGGACGAAGCACAGCATTTTCCCGTCGATGTATTTCATGCCATGGGTGAGCAGGGTTTTATGGGAGTGCTGGTGCCTCAGGAGTACGGTGGCTCTGGCCTCGGCTACCAGGAATACGTCAGTATCATTGTTGAAACGGCCAAGGTATGTGGTTCGATCGGCCTTAGTCTGGCAGCACACAACAGCCTGTGCACCGGGCATATTCTTTCCTTTGGCAATGAACAACAAAGGAAAAAGTATTTACCAAAGCTTGCCTCTGGACAATGGATTGGAGCGTGGGGATTGACTGAGGCAAATACCGGATCGGATGCCATGCGCATGCAGTGCGTGGCTGTCCGAGAAGGGGATGAATGGGTGATTCAGGGTACGAAAAACTGGATCACACATGGAAAATCAGGGGATGTCGCCGTGGTACTTGCCCGCACAGGCGAACTGCTGGATAGCCGTGGAATTACCGCCTTCATAGTGGAAAAGGGAACGCCGGGATTTTATGGTGGTAAAAAAGAAAACAAACTGGGCATGAGGGCATCTGAAACTGCAGAGATGGTCTTTGATCAATGCCGAATCCCGCATTCACACATATTGGGTGAAGTGGGTGAGGGCTTTATACAGGCAATGAAAATCCTGGATGGCGGACGAATCAGCATTGCCGCACTCTCCCTGGGCATTGCCAAAGGAGCCTATGAAGCCTCTGTTAAATATGCCATGGAGAGGCAGCAGTTTGGTCAGCCTATTGGAAATTTTCAGGCCATTTCGTTCAAATTGGCTGATATGGCGACAAAGATTTCAGCTTCCGAACTGTTGATCAGAAAAGCAGCCTATCTGAAAAATGCCCACTTGCCGGTCACAACAGAATCAGCCATGGCAAAATATTATGCGTCGGAAGCATGTGTACAAATCGCGACCGATGCAATTCAGGTGTTTGGGGGGTATGGGTATACCAAAGATTATCCTGTTGAAAAATATTACCGGGATGCCAAATTGTGTACAATAGGAGAGGGAACATCAGAAATTCAAAAACTTGTCATCAGCAGAAACTTGCTAAAATAGCATCCATTCTATTTGCTGCTTTCGATCAGTTTTTGTAAAAAGGGGGAAGCAAAGATGAAATCGTGCAGTATTTCATTTTTATCCAGTAACACCTCGTCTTTGCTGCCTTTCCATGCAAGAAGGCCTTTGTCCAGCAAGCAAATGTTCTCACCGATTTCCATCACAGAGTTCATGTCGTGTGTATTTATCACGGTAGTGATATTGTTATCCTTCGTTATGTCTTGAATCAACTCATCAATCGTGATCGAGGTCTGAGGGTCCAGTCCGGAATTGGGTTCGTCGCAAAACAAATATTTTGGATTGAGCACAATGGCACGGGCAATACCAACTCTTTTTTGCATACCCCCGGATATCTCTGAAGGGTATTTTTTATTTATGCCCGCAAGACTGACCCGTTCGAGGCAATAATCTACCTGCCTGTTTTTTTCCTTCAGTGTCTGATGGGTAAACATGTCGAGAGGAAACCGGATGTTTTCTTCAATGTTCATGGAATCAAAAAGGGCATTCCCCTGAAAAAGCATGCCCACCTGCATACGCAATTTTCGAAGAGTAGCCTTGTCTGCCTGTACAAGATCCACATCATCATACCAAACATGACCAGATGTAGGGGCAAACAAGCCGACCAGGATTTTTAGCATCACTGTTTTTCCTGATCCTGATTTTCCAATCACCAGGTTTGTTTTACCGGCCTCAAATAGGAAGTCAATGCCTTTAAGTACTTCCTGGTCACCGAATTGTTTGAATATTTTTTCTGCCCGTATCATTGTTATGCTGTTAAAACCAATGCAATTAAATAATCCGCAAGCAATATCAGAATATTGCTGTACACCACGGCTCTGGTACTGGCTTCCCCCAATTCGATGCTTCCACCCTTTACAAAATACCCCTGGTAGCAGGAAACATTCGTCAGAATATACCCGAATACGAACGCTTTAACAAACATCATAAATACATTGTAAGGCACAAAAAATGACCTCACACCCTTGACAAATTCAGCCGAGGTAAATAAACCCGCAGGTACACTGGCAAGATATGCACCAAGAATGCCGATCAGGGCTGCGGCACACACCAAGACAGGGATCATCAATAAAGAGGCAATCACTTTAGGCATGACCAGATACGCCGATGTATTGACACCCATGATCTCCATGGCATCAATGTGCTCTTTCTGTCGCATACC
>JAUMBK010000080.1:0-1759 GCA_032115795.1 Saprospiraceae bacterium
TTTAGCTGCATCTGATTTGCAACAGTGTAGACATCTACATGGTGTTGTTTTAGGATATTTAAAAAACCATAAAGTCTGTTTTTGTCGCTGCTGGTAAAAACATAGCCTTTCACCGGATTGGTGGCCTCTTTTGCAAGCAGTTGCTGGTGGAATTTTTGTTTAAAGGACAGAATCCTTCCTTTGAGAGCCACGGCTCCTCTCTGTGTGGAAAGTGACGTATTCACCTGGTTGCGGATGGTAAACGGAAATGTGACAGGTCCGTTGATGCTTTCCTGGATATGTCCGCGTGAACTTCCCTGTTCGAACAAGATGCCGATGGCCCCGATGGCATCCGGATAAGTAGAGCCTTTGCCGTAGTAGAAATCATCAAAATTGTATTTTGTATAATACAGGGAACCGATGGAGTCAAGGGCTTTTGCGTGAAATTTTCCTAATTCTTCGGTCAATTGAAAATTTTCTTCAGGAGTATTTGGATTGTTGCTGGCCGGCGCCCCCGGATGAAAGAAAAAGGTGGAATTGGTGCCCATTTCATGGTGGTCAGTCAGTACATTGGGGTGCCATTCATGTAGCAGCGATACTCTTCCTCTGCTTTCGGGATGCACCAGTAAAAGCCAGTCCCTGTTCATATCAAACCAATAATGGTTGTATCTGCCGCCTGGCCACGCCTCTGAAAATTCGCGACTGGCCGGGTCGGAGACAAGGGTATGGCTCTTATGGCTGTTTACCCAGGTGGAGAACCGTTGAACGCCATCCGGGTTCAAGCATGGATCCAGCAAGATGAATGTGTTGTTTAGTGTCGCGTTGACCTCGTCTGATAGTCCTGCAGCCAAGTAGTAGGCGACGAGCAAGGCAGCATTATTGCCAGAGGCTTCATTGCCATGGATCGAGTATCCTTGCCAGAGTACCAGCGGCAGGTTTTTGATATCTACGGCAGTAGCAGTGGTTGCATTGGAAAGAGCCGCATGTTGCTGCTTGATTTTGTCTTTGTTTTTCAGGTTTTCGGGGCTGCTGATCATAGCGACAAAGAGCTGCCTGTTTTCATGTGTTTTGCCATATTTGACCAGTTCAATGCGGTCAGATGCCGCGTCAAGCGCCTGAAAGTATCCAATGATCTGGTCATGGCTGACATGCCATTCTCCGATTTGAAAACCAAGGTAGTCCTCCGGACGAGGTATTGTGGGATTATATTGAATGTTTGGTAGATAGTAGGTCAAAGGCTTCCTTTGGTCCTGGGCAGTAATTGGGGGTGAAAAATATGCGAATAGCAGAAGTATGCGTAAGAATGGCTTCATTTTAGAGACATTTATTGAAAAAAGAAACAAAATACTGTATTTCAGCAGGAACGCAAAGAGCGCAATGTAAAATATCATTGAATGGAATAACCAACGGCAACCTGCATCCGGATTGTATTCTGGCAACATTAAAAAAACGGCTTTATATAGTGATTTGAGGGTAAATTGTGTAGCTTTGTCACACATTGTTTATGTATGGGAAGCATGCTGTTATCCTTAATTATAGGATTTTTTATTGCACTTTTATTCCTGAATGTGTACATTCGGGTAAAGGTGTTGAAGCTGTATAAAGTATTGGTTCAGAACAAAGTACAGTTTGATTCAAGCCATTTTTTTAATAAGGAGAAAATGGAAGAGGAGGTTTTGTCAAGATACCCTGCATTTCGCGAAGAGATCCTTGGTTTTACAGGACATATAAAAAAGTCAATAGCCATCGCGGTGGTACTGATTGTCTTGATAACACTTGC
>JAUMBK010000081.1:0-3546 GCA_032115795.1 Saprospiraceae bacterium
CGAAGCAATTCAGGAGAAGTTTGTTCACCTGGAAGAAAGGTTGTCAGATCCGGATGTCCTGGCAGACATGAAATTATTTGCCAAAATTAATAAGGAATACAAGGATCTGACAGAGATAGTCACTGCATTTAGAGCATATAAGAACGCATTGACTGCCATTGAAAATGCGCGGGAAATGAGCAAGGATGCCGATCCCGAAATGCGGGAAATGGCGGAATCCGAAATCGAGCAATTGAAGCCCGTTATTGATCAGTGGGAGGAGAAAATCAACTTGCTGCTTATCCCCAAAGATCCCGAAGACAGCAAAGATGTCATCTTTGAAATTCGCTCCGGTACCGGGGGTGATGAGGCAAGCATTTTTGCAGGAGATTTGTTCCGAATGTACTCAAAATACTTTGAAACCCAAGGGTGGAAGATGGAAGTATTGGATGAAAATCCGGGAACCGTCGGGGGCTACAACAAAATTGTTCTGGAAGTATATGGCCAGGATGTGTACGGGAAATTGAAATTTGAATCCGGGGCGCACCGCGTACAGCGAGTACCTAAGACTGAATCGCAGGGAAGAGTGCACACATCTGCTGCCACTGTGGTGGTCATGCCAAAATTTGAGGAAGAAGAAATCGATATTCGTAAGGATGACCTGAAAACAGATACATTCCGGGCGCAGGGTGCCGGCGGGCAGCACGTAAATAAAACAGAATCAGGGGTGCGTTTTACCCACCTTCCCACAGGCATTGTCGCTGAAAGTACGGATTCGCGATCACAACACAAAAACCGCGAAATTGCCTTGCAGCGCCTCTTTGTCAAAATCCAGGAAGCGGCAAGGGAAAAAAGTTACCTGGAGCAAAAAGACAAACGCCGCTCCCTCGTAGGAACAGGCGACCGGTCTGATAAGATTCGAACCTACAACTACCCTCAAAACAGGGTCACGGATCACCGGATCAGCCTGACGCTATACAACCTTGATCGCATCGTGGAAGGCGAGTTGGAAGAGATTATTACTGCATTGCAGCGTGAAGAAAATGCAGACAAGATGCAGGCCGGCATTCAGGACGCATAAGAAATCAGCCGTGAGTGAGGATGTGCCGACCGATGTCAGTCCTTATTTTTGTGCCCGGCTCACGAGATACCAGGCAACAGCAGAAAAGAAAATGTTGGGGATCCACACGCCCAGTCCCGGCGGGAGGGACAAGTTTGTCGAAAACGTGGTGCTGAACTTGGACAAGATTACAAAGACGGCGCCGATGACCACGCCTGCAGCAAGGTGAAAGCCCATGCCTCCACGTACTTTTCGGGAAGCAACAGCAACGCCGATGAGCGTCAAAATGAAAATGGTAAACGGATCAGCCGTGCGGCGGTACAACTCAATGCTATATTTTTTGCCTGAGTCGAGCCCTTTGGCCTGTTCATAGCGAAGAAATTCCCGAAGGTCGGTGGTATTCATCATTTCCATTTGCTTGGTATACCTGGTGAAGTCCTGGGGAACAAAACTGAATGCGGTATCTTTAAATTCGTTCGGACGGGCATCCAGGCTTTCTTGCAATTTACCAAATGTCCGGGTCTCATAGCCTTCCAGTCTCCATTTATTAGGAGTGCCTAAAAATTTAATTTTGTTAGCCTTCAGGGCGTATGTCAGTTGGTTGTTTTCAAACCGTTCCAGCCGAAATGTCCTACCGGAACTGTCTTCACTGGAATAGCTGCGGATGAACACTTTTTCGGTGGGGGAAAGCCAGAAATGAATGTTGTGGTTCAGCGTGGTTTTGGCACTTGCCCGGATATACTGGCTCTCAAATTCATTTTTCAACCGGTTGCTTTTGGGGATCACATAGTTGTTGCCTATCCAGAGAAGGGTAGCAAGAATTCCGGCACCAATCATGTATGGGCGTATGAGCCTGGCGTAGCTTACCTTGGCACTCAGGATGCTGATTATTTCAGAATTTCTGGCCATCCTCGATGTAAAAAATATGACTGCCAGCAATGCAAACAATGGCCACAAAAGACCATTGATCCAGGGGATAAAGTGGATGTAATAACCCACAATGATTTCTTTGCCTGAAAGGTTGGAATTGATGAATTTATCCACCCGTTCAAAATAATCAATAGTGATGGCTATCATCGTGATGAGCAACATCGTAAAGAAGAAGGTGCTCATGTATTTTTTGACAATATACCAATCCAGAATCTTCATTACAGTCGCTGGCTTACTTCTTTTACCATGGTGTTTTTCCACTCATTAAACGTGCCCTCCCTGATTTTATTCCGGCTTTCCCCTACAAGCCAGAGAAAAAAGCTCAGGTTCTGCAGGGTGGCAATCTGGCCTGCCAGCAATTCCTCCACCTTGAAGAGGTGTCTCAGGTAGGCCTTTGTATGAAAGCGGCTCGTTGGAGCAGTACTTTCCTCGTCGATTGGGCTAAAATCACTCTGCCATTTGGCGTTTTTTATATTGATGATGCCGTGGCGGGTGTACAAAATCCCATGACGGGCATTGCGTGATGGCAACACACAGTCAAACATATCAATTCCCAGGGCAATGCATTCCAGAATATTTTCGGGGAGTCCTACACCCATCAGGTATCTGGGTTTGTGCTCCGGCAATATGCCGCATACAAGGCCTGTCATGGCGTACATGTCTTCGTGGGGTTCACCCACCGACAGTCCGCCGATGGCATTGATGTCCTGCTCACAGGATGCGATAAATTCGGCAGATTCGCAGCGCAGGTCCGGATACGTGCTACCCTGAACGATGGGTGCAAAAATTTGCTCATACCCGTATTTCGGTTCGGTTTGATCCAGTCGCTGCAGGCACCTTGCCAGCCACCGGTGTGTCATCTGCATGGATTTTTTTGCATAATTGTATTCGCAGGGATAGGGAGTGCATTCATCAAAGGCCATAATGATATCTGCCCCGATGGTGCGTTGAATATCCATCACGGATTCCGGGGTGAACACATGTTTTGAACCATCGATGTGGGATTGAAATTTGACCCCTTGTTCGGTGATTTTGCGCATGCCTTTGAGAGAATACACCTGGTAACCGCCACTGTCTGTCAATATGGGTCTTTGCCAGGCAATAAAACGGTGCAGTCCGCCAGCCTGTTCCAGGATATCTGTACCCGGCCGCAGGTACAAATGGTAGGTATTGCCAAGGATGATCTGTGCGTTGATGACCTCTTCAAGCTCATGCTGGTGGATGCCCTTGACAGTTCCCTGCGTGCCTACGGGCATAAATATGGGCGTTTCAATCCGGCCGTGGCCAGTCTCAATATACCCAGTTCTGGCTGAAGAAAATGCATCTTTATGTACAATCGTAAACTCCATAATTTAGTTTGATCTATATCTGGCGACATCCATTTTAATCAATACGGCCAGCATGATTGAAAATGCGAGCAAGGATGATCCGCCCTTGCTTATGAATGGCAGGGGAATGCCCACAACGGGCAATAATCCCATGGTCATTCCTATATTGAAGGTAAAGTGGAGCAACAGGATTCCCGTCACAGCATATCCGTAATTGCGGATAAATTCGAGATTGGCTCGTTCCGCCAT
>JAUMBK010000082.1:0-1044 GCA_032115795.1 Saprospiraceae bacterium
GGAGGAATATTTAAACAAGCGCCTGAAACCCATCACTCTGGAGAATTTCAAGCGGGAAGTCCACTATGATGGCATGGCTCCATATTTCAGGGCCGAATTGACAAAGTGGTTGAAAGACTTGCTGCAAGAAGATGAGTACCGCAAGCCTGATGGTAGCGTGTACAATCCCTATGTGGATGGATTGAAGATTTATACCACGATTGATTCCAGGATCCAGCAATACGCGGAACAATCGATGGCTGAACATATGTCGCAGTTGCAGCAGCGGTACTTTGAAAGGTGGAAGGGGAAGGATTTTCTGACCTACAATGCGGATGAGGCGCAAAGTGATGCCAGGAAAAGGCAGCTCATTCAACTGATGAAGGAGACCGACAGGTACAAGCAGATTCGCAGCCGGCATTTGTCAGATATTTTTTCAGAAATAGCCGATGCTCTGGACGGCATGACACTGAGTGATGATGAAATTTTCCGGATGTTTCAGGAAGAGGAAAAGGAAGGACGCCTGCGAAAGTTGCTGAAAGAAGGACAAATCAGCGAAGCGTCTTACGACCGGTGTACTGCCATAATGGGCAGTAATTTATGGCCTGAGTTGAAAAAACATTGGAATAGAATGCAGGCGGCTGTCAATAAGTCGTTCAACACAAAGACCAATATGAAGGTGTTTGCGTACAATTCCGTTGGAGAAAAAGAGGCCTTTATGTCTCCCATGGACTCCATCAAATACCATTTACAGCACCTTCAGATTGGTTCCGTTGCGATCGATCCCCGTAATGGAAATATACTGGCCTGGGTGGGAGGCATCGGCCATAAGTACTTTCAATATGATCACGTTCATTCCAACCGGCAGGTAGGGTCAACATTCAAACCGTTTATCTATTCTACGGCCATCATTGAAAATGCCATGTCGCCCTGTTTTAAGGTGGAGGATGTACAGCAGTGTATTCAGGCCAATGACCCTAATTTCAGTCTTGCTCAAACGTGGTGTCCCAACAACGCTGATGGTAAATTCAGCGGTCAGTCCATCACATTAAGGCAGGCGTTGAA
>JAUMBK010000082.1:1054-3432 GCA_032115795.1 Saprospiraceae bacterium
AAAGATTCAAAAAATTCTGTTTCCTTCTATTTAATGAAAGAGATAGGCAATGTGCAGACAGTTAAAAATCTGGTATCGAATCTGGGCATTGATGAGGATAAGATTCCGAATTATCCGTCAATTTGTCTGGGAACACCTGAATTGTCCGCTATTGACATGGCAGGAGCCTATTCTGCTTTTGCTAATGAAGGTGTCATGTCCAGACCAGTCTTTGTGAGCAGGATTGAGGATAAAAATGGAAAGGTAATCTATACAGCTGTGCCCGAGCAGAAGAAGGTGATCAATCCGGCATACAATTATGTCATTGTGGATATGTTGAAATATGTTGCCAGTGTCATTCAGCCAAAATTTCAAAGCGAGGTGGCCGGAAAAACGGGAACAACCAACGACTACAAGGACGGTTGGTTTGTTGGCTTTACACCGGAGATACTTATTTCCACATGGGTAGGTGGTGACCAGGAATTTGTCCGGTTTACCTCATTGGCTGACGGCCAGGGTGCCGTTATGGCCAGGCCATTTTTTGAGAGGTTGTTGACGCGCATCGAGGCAGACAACCGGCTTGGCTTTGGAAAAAATCCCATATTTATGCACCCTGAAGAGGGGGAGACAATCGAGACGGACTGCTCCAAGTATGAGACAGCCATCCAGGGGCAGGAGGGTGAAGATGCGCAAGGCACCAGTTTTGATGAAGAATTTTAGGTAACCTTCTTACTGATTCTGCCTCGATGTGAGTGAAAGTGCTCCTGACACATCCATCTTTCAGAAAAAAACACCTTGTTAACGATCTGCTACCAGGTGTATCATCATCATTATTTGCCGGGCATTTTATGTCATTCATCGAAATTAGCTCATTTTGATAAATGGCTTAAGATTTTTGAATTAGCTTTGTATTTCAAAGTACTTTTAAATGGTAGAAAAGGAAATACATGAGGAACTAGTTTCCATTCGGCGGATAATGGAACGGTCAGTTAAATTTAACGCATTGAGTGGCCTGGCAGGGGTTTTGGCGGGTTTTTATGCCGTCATTGTCTGCTTGTTGGTGTATTTTTCGATGTATGGGTTTCATGTCGGTTATTTACTAGGCCAACCAATGCTAAATGAGAAAGAGGCTTATTATCGCTTTACTGTGTCTGCGTTGTTTGTCCTGATGATGTCGCTGGTAACGGCGGTACTTTTGACTATTCGCCAAGCCAAGATGCAGGGTGTTTCTTTTCAGTCTGTTGCCAGTATGCAGGTTGTCAGTACGATGGCAACACCATTGGTAATTGGAGGCATATTGATGTTAGCCTTGTTTTTTAGGCACGAATGGTCACTATTACCATCGGTTAGCCTTGTTTTTTATGGCCTGGCGCTGGTTTCTACAGGAAAATATACGTTTCCTGAAGTCACTTGGCTTGGTTATCTGCAGGTAGTTGCGGGATTAATAGCAGCCTTCCTGCCCACTTTTGGTCTGTTATGCTGGATTGTGGGCTTTGGCGTTTTGCATATTTTGTTTGGTGCAATCATCCATAACAAATACAGCAGGTGAAATCGGGTTTACAAGAATTTGATAAGGCATTTGAGAACAGAATACGCCTGCAGATCATGAGTATTCTGACGATACATGCATCATATGATTTTTTATCATTCAAAGAATTGCTGGACCTGACGGACGGTAACCTTGCGTCACATTTAAAGGCACTGGAACGAACCGGATATATTGCGGTCCAGAAATCATTTATAGGAAGAAAGCCGAATACGAAATATACGGCTACCGAAACAGGAAAGGTGGCCTTTATCAAGCACCTGGAAGTTTTAGAAGCATTTATTAACAATCAAAAAGTCTGATTCTTTCACTTTGACTCTCGTGAGGGGGTAATAAAAATAATAATATTATGAAGATTGAATTTTCCACCGAAGGCAATGCCATACGCAATCTGACAGGGGGCTCCCTTCTTTTTAAAATATGTATGATTGGGTTTCTTACACTTGTTTTACTCATACCATCAGCATTTGTGATGGAACTGATCTCCGAACGACAAAAAAGAGAGGAGGAGGCGTTTTCTGAAATTTCTGACAAATGGTCAGGAAAACAGCTTGTTGGGGGACCTGTCATGGTCATTCCCTATTCCCATCCAAACAAATTAGGTGGTGTTGCATCGAATGACGAAGAGGAAAGCAGCGAGCAAACCTTTGTGTATATCCTGCCGGATTCACTGGAAATAAGTGCCCATTCCAAAACTGAAACCAGAAAAAGGGGCATTTATGAGGCAGCGGTGTATCAGGCAATCATTCATGTAGATGGCCAGTTTAGCGAGCTGGATGCCAAAAAAGCAGGCATCGATCCTACGTTGCTGCAATGGGATAAAGTCAAGGTTGTTGTCGGTCTGGAAGATTTG
>JAUMBK010000082.1:3442-13155 GCA_032115795.1 Saprospiraceae bacterium
CACCTAAAGTAGAGCTCATAATTTTCATTCGCACAATCTTTCTACGCTTAGTGCATTTTCTTCCACAAAGCGATGGGACATGCCGGAGAAGTTCGGGTCTACGATTCTATTCGCACTCGATTCTATCATCCTAAGTTGAAAGCGACAGTCAAGAAGATTTGAAAGGATTGAAAAACAATCCGGTAATTGCGTTGGACAGCAAAAACTTTGAAGTGGAGCCTGATTTTTCCGGCTTGCATTTGTTTTCCAATAATCTTGTTGTTCAGCCTGATCTGAGTGAAGAAAAAACGGCAGCACTGCCTTTTAGCTTTGATCTCGACATAAGGGGAAGCCAGGAGTTGCAGTTTTTACATTTGGGAAAAAATACTTCCGTCAACATTTCTGGTGACTGGGGTAATCCGAGTTTTTCAGGGAGATATCTTCCAGACGAAAGAAGCGTGGAACAGGATTCTTTTTCAGCCAGCTGGGTCTTACCTTATTTCAACAGGTCATTTCCTCAGCAATGGCTTGGAGAAAATGTCAGTATTACAAAAGACACGAATGAACAAAATGCAAAAGCGGGTAAACAGTCTGGTGCAGATGGAGCGTTTGGCGTATCATTCAAAATGCCTGTAGATCAGTATCAAAAAGTGAACCGTACTGCCAAGTATGCTGTTTTGGTCATCCTGCTCACGTTTATTGCCTTGTATAGCACTGAATTGATTACCAAAAGAAAAATTCATTTTTTGCATTATATCCTGATTGGGGTTGCCATGGTGGTGTATTATACGTTGTTACTGGCTTTCAGTGAACACACAAGTTTTGATATAGCCTATCAGATTGCTTCGCTGGCCACTGTCGGATTGATTGGATTATTCATTTATGCATTGATCAGAAGCGGAAAAACAGCCCTGGTAATGTCCTCTGTGCTGGGAGTTTTTTATGTCTTTGTATATTTCATCATTCAATTGCAGGACATGGCATTGCTGGCAGGTAGTCTGGGATTATTTGTGATAGTGGCAATTCTGATGTTTTTGGCGCAAAAGATAAATTTATCCGGACAAACACCCGGTGAATAGCAGGCTCACTTCATTATTGTCAGACTACCGGAATATGTTTTGACCAGGCCATCAATAAAAGACACAGTACAGATCCATGTATAGGTTCCGGGAACTAAATCTATTTTTCCGGAGCCTGAATTCCAGTCAATTTCCTGTCTTCCTTTCTGCAATTCTGCCTGATGTAAAACCATATTTCCCCATCGGTCGTAGAGGAGGTAATGATCCATTTTTTGGACATCGTTTCCTGCAAAATAAGTGATTCTGTCATTTTGACCATTTCCATCCGGAGTGACCACATTGGAGATGACAAAGCTTCTCTTTTTATCGACTTTTACAAGAATAGAAGCATTTGTCGAACAGCCATCAGCAGATGTGGCTGTTACGTTATAATCTGTGTCATTTAAAGACTGGGCGTGCGTTTCGGGGCAGGTACCACAATCCAGGTTATCTGCTGGTGTCCATTTGATTTCCTGGCCGGGTGGCGAAATAAAAGCACTCAAAAAGGCACTGTCACCGAGAGTGATGTACAAGGTGTCTTCAGGAATGAAAATGGAGGGAATGGTGGCAGCGGTCAGGGTTCCTTCCTGTTTCTTTGGGCAACCATTCGCATCTTGCATAACCAGTGCATACTGTCCACTGCCAAGACCATTGAATGTGCCTGAAGTTTGCGGCAAGCTGCCGTTTAACGAAAATGTATAAGGTGCGACGCCACCTGTACTCAGGCTGACTGAGATATTGCCGGAAAGAGGTCCACTGCAATCAGGATCAAGAAATGATGCTTTCAGGTTGACAGGCGGAGGGGCGGTAAGGGATATCTCCGTTGTTTTGGTACATCCGTTGTTATCTGTCACAGTTGTGGCGTATTTTCCTGCCGGCAAACTGGGGATTGAATCAGCGGAAGAGCTTGTAAACGAATGAGATAGCGTGTATGAAGGGACTCCTCCAGACGTAATGACATGGATGAAACCATCACTGGATTCTGAGCAGGATACTCCAAAGCCATGGTAATCTGACGTTTTTGCGCTCAATTGCAGCGCCGATGGTTGGCTCACAAAAAGATTCAGGATACTGTTGTTGCCATAGGTGTCATGGAAAGTGAATGAATAATTTCCCTCGTCCACACCGGGCAGGGCGACAATATCGCCAGTGTTGGCTATGTTGCCTTCAAATGTGATGGATGGATTTTCTATTTTAAATCCGGTAAAAGTAAAGGGAGCCGTACCTTTTTGGATTGCAAACCGAATAGTGCCGGAGTTTTCTCCATTGCACTTCACTGGGATAGAAAAATCTTGCGACTGGATATTACAAACGATTAGGCGAAGATGTACATCCATATACACATTGCATCCTTCCTGGTTTTTTATAATGGCCTGATGAACTCCTTCTGTGGTAAAGGTGCCGTCGCCCAAAAACAAGGTGTCACCTTCACAAATGTAAAGGGAAGTGGAAGCCGTAATCCGGTCATCGACGATCAAATCCAGGTTGATAATACTATCACAGCCATTGGCGGCAGTCACAGTGATGGGAAATACACCTGTTTCACAAAAGGATTTTCCGTGGAGCGAGAAGCATTCTCCGTAGCATATCTGCTGCTTTACAGTGCTGGTCGGAACCGGTAATACCTCTATTGTTTTGCACATTTGGGGGGCCTGGTCGCATACATTGAAGGCATCCAAACATATTTCATATTTTCCAGGGGTTGAAAACGCATGATTGACAGTCATGCCGGGAATGGATTTACCATCAATCGTCCAGTTGTAAAAAGTGGCCCCTGTCAATCCATTTGTCGTGCACTTCAATGTGTCGTTCTGGCAAATTTGATTCGGAATGATTATTTCCGGTGCGGTGTCCAATGGGGCCACCTTGGTTGAACCATTTAATACACGAATAGTCCAGTCACAAATATCATCGTCACTGCCATCCATCACAAAGTAGTAGTATTGTCCGACGACCAGGGGAACGGTATTGGTAAATATTCGTTTTTCATTTTCCTGTATATCGGTGTCACATTCGCTGATGCGGCGAAAAGTATTGCAATCGAAGCTTTCATACAATCCAATTTCAAGCCCTTGGTTTCGGTTGCAATTGGTTACATGTACTTCCAGGGTAAGGTTAGCTGTACCGGCTATAAAGCCAATCCACTGCATGTGGTGTACTTTTGAGGTGCAAAATCCCGGAGGTGCTTGGCCTGTCACACTGCTGTTGTTTCTGCCGGTAAAGCCATCGATGTCACAGATAATGCACGCTGTATTGCAAAATGAGGTCATGGCGGGTGTATTTCCACAAATGGGAGGTTGCGCCTGTATCAACGAGATTGTCAGCGTTGCAAAGAGGGCAAGGAAGAGTCGAATTACAAGCATGGGCATTGTATTGGAATAAAAGGAGAATGCGCATCCTTTGTACTTTTCAACGAAGGATAAAACAAAAAAAGGCAGTCGAAACTGCCTTTTTATTATGGAAACACTCCTAATGTCATGTAGTCGTTGGCCACTTTGTTGAGCGCTGTTATGAAAGCAGCGTCGCGGAAATTGTCCACATTTTTATTGCCGTGGTATATGTCCATTATCTGGTGGAACGAACTGATCATCGTTTCTTCCAGACCGGAGCGAACGAGGTCAACCTCATCAGCGGCACGGGTAATAAATCGCCTTTCTTTTTCATTTACGGCCTTTCCTGTCAGGCTTTCCACAGTCGTGATGATATTTTCATACGTATTGTGGTTGAACCTTTTCTCCATCCTGCCAAAGCGCATGTGGGAGAGATTTTTTAGCCATTCGAAGTAGGATACGGTCACGCCACCTGCATTCAGGTACATGTCGGGGACGATGATACCGCCGTTTTTAATGATGATGTCTGCTGCTTCAGCCGTGATTGGTCCATTGGCTGCCTCGCCAATGACTTTGGCTTTTACCCTGTGCGCATTTTCTTCAGTAATGACTGATTCGAGGGCTGCGGGAACGAGAATGTCGCAATCGATGGCGACCCAGTCACCTCTGTCGGGCAGTGTGACTGTGCCTGGCAGTCCGATGATAGTGCCGTGCTCCTTTCTATATTGCAGGGCTACCTGCATGTCGATGCCTTGCTCTGAATACACGGTGCCTTCAATTTCGGAGAGTCCGATGATCTTCACATCACCTTCCTGCTGTGAAATCAAACCGGTATAAGAACCAACATTGCCCATGCCCTGGATAACCATTCTTTTGCCGGCCATGCCTTTGGTAGCGCCTAATTTGGCAAGTAATTTCTCATCGTTGAATACTTCCCGAAGACCGTAGTAAACCCCTCTGCCTGTTGCTTCTGTTCGGCCATTGATGCCATTCTGCCTTACCGGTTTTCCGGTCACGCAACCTGCTGCATCGATTTCACCTCCTTTAAACGTCTGGTAGGTATCCAGAATCCATGCCATCTCACGCTCGCCTGTACCATAATCGGGTGCAGGCACATCAATACTTGGACCGATAAAGTTTTTTCTGATCAATTCGACAGTGTATCTTCTGGTGATGCGTTCCAGTTCTTCCGGAGTGTAGGAACGAGGGCTGATTTTAACACCTCCTTTTGCCCCTCCAAATGGCACGTCAACGATAGCACACTTATACGTCATCAGCGCTGCCAGGGCCATGACTTCTTCCTGGTCAACCAGGTGGCTGAAACGGATTCCCCCTTTTGTAGGCAGTCGGTGATGTGAATGCTGAACTCTGTAGGCCTCTATGACTTGATAGGAATCTCCGATTTTCACTGGAAAATTCATCTGATACACAGCATTGCACACCTTAATCTGCTGAAGCAAGCCGGGGTGGATGTCTGTGTGTGCTGCAGCGCGGTCAAAATTTCGCTGCACACTTTCATAAAACTTCGCTTGTTTACTGCTCATGTTTAATTTGGTTTTCTAATTTGGTTAGTTTATGATCCAATCGGTACAGAAACCATGCTATACCAATAAATACGATAGCGATTACAGCAACAACAGAATATATTTTTCCTGTACTTCGCAGGAAATCAGTACCCTGTGCCCAGGAAATGTGGACCACACATATCTGAGCTGTCAAAAGCATGGTAAATTTCTTTATTTTACTATGAAGTTTCACATTAAGTGGGGTTTAATTTACGAATGATACCATATTTTTTCCTTCACCCGCTCATACCTGATCAGTAAGTTCGCCATCCAGTTGCCCATCAATGTAAGGGCCAGGATGGATGGATAAAAGAACAGGCGGAGTGTATTGTCCAGGTCTTCCCCTCCAAGTGCAGGATTCCCACCATTGCCCGGATGCAGGCTGTCAGTGAGCCTGGGTATGACAAAAACCAGCGGAATTAAGGCGACAAAAGCAAAAATACTGTAGGCTGCTGATGTTTTGGCTCTCTTATCCGTGTCGGAAACCGCGTTGCGCAAAACGAGGTATGCGAGGTAGATCAGCATGGCAACCGCTGTCATATTGAGTTTTACATCGGTTGTCCAGAATGTATTCCATGTAAATTTTGCCCAGACAGAGCCGGTGACAATGCCCAGTACACCAAACAGGATTGCCACTTTGTGATAGGCGGCAGATTTGTTGTCGTGTTCAGGGAATCCGGTTTTCAGGTATTTTACAGCGTGGAATAAGCCTGCCAGCAAGAGTAGAAACATGGCAAACCAAAGGGCAATATGAAAAAAAGTATTTCGGACCGTTTCATTGAGTATATTCCGGTACGGAAAGCGCAATGCATCTGCCTCATGCAGTTGTTTTCCAATTTCAGATTGCCAAGGGGGGCCGGAACGCGCTATGTCCGTAAAAGAGACAAAGAGTGCATTTGGCTGTACAAAGCCGCCATCCGTAGCATTGTCGACGATCAGCGTAAGGGGTTGAATCCTGCTTGTGTCCGGAAAAGATACAGGCAAAACAAAAGTGAATTCCGCTTCAGTTTCTGAGGTTGGCTTGATTGTAGTGGCTTCAAGAATGTGGCTTGAATCGAGTTTCAGCCATCCACCCAGCCCGGTTGATGAGAGAAAATGTGTGTTATAGCCAATTGCGTTTAATTTGACAGTATCACCATTGACTGCAGTTGATGGTGTCACACTACTGATTCCGGGGCTAAGGGGTACTGTCATCCCGCCGATCAATACATACAAGAAAAGGACCACTCCTGCTAATTTCCACCACTTTCCTTTCACATGCGTATTCATACTTCTGGTTGCTTGTATCAATCTATGTTTTTTCGTTACGATCTCCATACAAAAGGAAACAAAACCAAAATTGTTCCCAGTAATAAACAGTTAATGCCGCCCAACAACCATACGTCGTCATAGACAGCTGAGTCTGCCAGTAATCCGACACTCACCGACGTGGTTTTGATCAGTAAAAGGACCGTAGGTAATGTCAGAGGCAGTGCCAGTATAGCCATGAGTGTAGCCCCTCCATTTTCAGACGCAGCCAGTATGGAAACAAATGTAAACACGATGGCGAGTCCCAGTATACCCAAAAAAGAACTGAGCATGAAAAGGGGCAGGTCCCGCACTGGGAATCCGCTGAATACAGTCATACAACACAGGATGAGTGCAAACAGGATGCAGAGAAAGAATGTGTTGTAGATAAGCTTGGATACCAGAAGTGTTAGGGGATCGAAAAGTGTGTAGTAATAAAGCCAGGTCTCTTTTTTTTCCTGCAGGAAAGATTTTATTGTGGCATTGAGTCCGGAGAAGAGCATGATTGTCCAGATGAGCAGTACCCAATCTCTGGTTTGGATATTATTGAAGGTTTTGAACAGCAAAAAAACAATAGTAGCTGCAAAAAGGAAGACTCCTCCAACGGCAAATTTTTGTCTGAATTCGATAGCCAGCTCTTTTTGCAGAATATGAAAGGCTTTTACGTACTGCATTTCCGAATTTACGGTGCAAAGTTAGGCATATTATTTTGCCTGCTGGTCCGAATTTAAAAGAAAATTCATGTCTGTTTATTGGTTGTAAAAAGATATATTTGAAGAAAAAACATGATGACTAAGAAATATCCGTTGTTTCTCCTCTGCTTGCTCCTTTTTTTCTCTTGTCATCATACGCAGGATGCCGGTTTGCTGGATGTGAAAAAAGACAGAGAATTACTTGGGGAGTATTTCTCTGCGGCCACGGTAGGGGTGATTTCTGCCGGAGACCAGCTAAAATACATCCTTCACGAGCCGATTGATCTTGTACCAGGTGCTGAACAGCTGGAAGATTTTATTTCACTGTCGCCAGCGGTAAAAGGGAAGTTGACCATGACCAGCCAGATGGTGATTGAATTTACCCCCGACGGCTTGCTCGAACCTGGGCAAGTGTATGAAATTCAGCTGAACCCTTCGGTGCTCGACAGCAAAAAATACAGTAAGAAAATAAGCTACAAAATAAAAACGTTGCAGCAGGGTATGGATATTCATCAGACAGCCATGATGCTGGAGGAGGATGGTTCCTGGGTCGCGGAGTTTGGCATTACGGTGGCAGATGCAGTAGATATTGAAAAATTGACATCATGTTTTTCAGTTGACGGAGGCCAGATTCATCTGGAAAAAACAGCTGAGTGGAGATATTCATTAACCGTGCGATTTGCCAAAGGCAAGCCTGTGTCACCCCTGCGTTATTCCACTGAAGCGATTGGAGTGGCAGACAGTGGCGAAATCAATACCGAAGGCCCTGCTACAGTCAGTGCCGGTCAGCTGGGTGTGGTATTCAGCTATCACCAGGCAGAAGAAAAAGTGTTTCACATTTATTTTTCAGAAAAAATCCAGCCAAATGCGGACCTGACAGGCTTGATTACTGTGAATAACAATTCTGTTCCGACCAGCATTGAAGGCAATAGAATCAGTCTTTTCCTGGCAGAAACAGGAGATGTTCCATCGTTGGAGGTAGTTGTATCGGCGGGAATCCCATCGGTGTCCGGTACAGTGTTTCCGGCTGAAAAAGCTTGGACACTAAGCCCTCAGGCAAACCTTCCAGCGGCTGAATTTGTGAGCGATGGCCATTATTTCCCTTCCAGAGGTGAATTTCATATTCCGGTAAAAACCAGGTCATTGCGCAAAGTAAGGCTTCTCGTGGTTGAAATCAAGCCGGAGAATGTACTTCAGTTTTTATCCTGGCAATCCCTTACCTATACTGATTTTTATACCGTTCGTCTTTTTGGTAATCCTGTGTTTGATGAGGTCGTACATCTTCAGCCGGGCACTCCTGATGCGGAAGGCTGGGTTGTGCACGGCATAGATTTGTCCGAAAAACTTAGCCGGAATCCGGGAAGTATGTACCACATTTCTATGGATTTTGGTCCTGAGCACACAGATTTGATTTGTGCCAAAGACCTATTTGGCAATGATTTTCAAACCCGGTTGCCCGGTAAGGATTTTTTTGCACTGCAGGAGGAGTATTACAATGATTATTACTATTCCTATGTGGGCTATGACTGGCGCGAAGGCAATGACCCCTGTAAAGTGGCTTATTATGTCAACCGGCAGCCGGCGCAGAGGATGTTTATCTGCTCTGATTTTTCAATTGTTGCCAAGAAGGCCGGCATGGATTATCGTTTTGCAGTGGCAGACCTGATGGACCTGTCACCCAGTAAAAATGTGGTTATTGACCTGTATTCCATGCAGGCTCAAAAGCTGGCAAGTTGTACCACATCCGGTGAGGGCTTTGCTATTGCCACCGGACTTCCTGCCGAAGCCGCCCTTGCCCGCATCAGCAGCGACAACAAAATCACCTACCTCAGACTGAATCCCAACGAGAGTAACCCGCTGACAGAGTTTGCTATTGATGGTGACAGGACGGATGCAGAAATGGCCTGGTTTTTATATACCGAACGCGCAGTATGGCGCCCAGGGGATTCGATTCATGTTTATGCCATGGCCAATGGGAATATGCCCAATCTGCCGGCTGGGCTGCCATTGACATTGTCTTTTTATAATCCTGACAGATTGCTTGTCGATCGGCAGGTTGTCACCTATCTGCCTGGCCGCCAGTTGGTTGCTTTCAGGCTGAAAACCGCACCGGATGCCAAGACAGGCCTCTACCGATGTGAATTTTCGGCTGGTCCCCGAAAACTGTCCAAACAACTGCGCATAGAAACATTCAAGCCCAATTCTTCTGAGATTGAATGGCAGTTTGACGCAATATCTGATAAAACCATTTACGGCAATACCATCAAGGGGGTGATGACAGCCAGGTATCTTACAGGATTTCCACTGGCAGGGGCTATAGTCAGAGCTACCGCCCGGGTAAGGAAGCAGGGCAAGCCATTTCCACTCTATGCAACCTATGCATTTGACGTGCTCGATCAGGCCAAACCGGAGCCATCTATCCTGCTGTTTGAAGGGAAGACTGATGGGTCAGGGCGTGCATCGTTCAGCAGTAAAGTCAATATGCAGAGCTGGAATACGCCCGTAAATGTATCAGTGGAAACCTTGACCACACTACCGGGAGGAGGCACAGCGCAGGAAGGAAGGATGATTACCGTATCCCCATTCAAAAGGTATCTGGGCGCTAAGAAGAAAGAAGGCAGTGGGTGGAGCGGAAATTATTTATTCAACGAAAATGTGGTTGTTGATCTTGTCAGTCTGCGCAATGATGGCAAAGTAAACCCCGAAAAAGTCAATGCAACATACACCATCCACCAACACATAGAGTCCTGGTGGGTGGACAAATACCGGCTGGCTTCGGATGGTAACTTTGTTGATGCAAAA
>JAUMBK010000083.1:0-3670 GCA_032115795.1 Saprospiraceae bacterium
TTCGGATATTACCAATGAGACGATTCTGGAAATTACGGATTTTTGCGATGCAGACGAACAGCAGGAAGTCAGGGATTTGTGGCACTCGTTGATGCACGAATTGAAAAAGGAATGTGGCGGTTAATCGCCAAAATCAGGTAAATTCGATTGAAATTCATAGCTAAAACACTGGAAGGCCTGGAGGAAATCCTTGCGGGCGAACTAAAAGAGCTCGGAGCAGAGGATGTGGTTATTCTAAAGCGAGCCGTCTCCTGTTTTGGCGATGCATACCTCCTATATCGCAGTAATTTATGGCTTCGCACTTGTTTGAAAATGCTGGTATTCGTGCGTGAATTTACCGTAAAAAACGAGCACGATCTTTACACCGAAATTCGTAAAATGCCTTGGGAGACGTATATGGATCCCGACGATACCCTGGCGATAGACTCGGTAGTCAATTCAACCATTTTTAGACATGCAAACTACATTTCATTAAAGTGCAAAGATGCCATCGCCGACAGGTTTCGGGAACTGGCAGGGCGCAGGCCCAGTGTGGATACCGTCTCTCCTACCCTGCGCATCAATATTCACATCCGCGAACACACAGTGACCGTCAGCCTGGATAGCAGTGGCACCTCCCTGCACATGCGTGGATACAGAAAACACCAGGTGGATGCCCCTTTGAATGAGGTTTTGGCCGCGGGCGTGGTTTTATTGTCCGAATGGGATAAAAAAACCACCTTCATTGATCCCATGTGCGGTTCGGGGACAATCCTTTGTGAAGCGGCATTGATGGCCGCAAACAGACCACCGCATTCCCTAGACAAACAATTTGCTTTTACCCGCTGGAAACATTTTGACGACCAACTATGGCAAATGGTCTGCCAGGAAGCATCGGAGGCAGAAAAAACAGTAGAAATGCCTGCTATACTGGGCTTTGACAGCGACCGTAAGGCCGTCCAGGTAGCCGAAACCAACATAGCTGCAGCTGGCTTGTCAGCCTGGATAAAAATTGAAGAGGAAGATTTCTTTTACCAGGAGGGAACCAGTCCTGCATTCCTTCTTTTCAACCCGCCGTATGACGGTCGATTGAAAGAAAATGATATCATCCAGTTTTACAAGCATATAGGTGACAAGTTGAAACTATCATTTCAGAATTGTACCGCTTGGATTTTATCTGGTCACGAGGAGGCCATAAAACAGCTTGGCTTACGTCCTTCTCGGCGAATAAGGCTCCTGAATGGCAGTATTCCCTCGGTTTTTTGCAGGTTTGATTTGTATGCCGGCAGCAAAAAAGCAAAATGGCAGGACCAAAATGCAATTAAATAAGTACAACTTATGTTTTAAATCAAAGCTGCTTTCGCTCTTGATTGTATTTGCCTGCATGTCCGGATTTACGCAAGCACCTCTACCCGGCAATTCCCTGCCTAAGGACGAGGAACTGTCCGCCTTGTTCAGGCCAATGTTGGATAATAATTCCGTAAACCAACATTCTCCGCATAGAATGCAGAAAAAAGAACTTCCCGGTATTCACCTCCCTATGCCCGCTGCTTTTTTTTGCCGAATGGAACATACTATTGAAAAGCGCAGTCGAATTCCCTTTCGATTTCGCCTGGGAGCATTAAATTATGTGAATAAACTTGAAAATAAGGAGAAAGACTTTTAACTTTGTCAACAATCAAATAAAAGTACATCATGATTTTTGCTTACCGCTCCGTATTGGCCTTGTTCATAGCCACACTCCTGTTCAGCAGCTGTAAAAAAGAACCAGAAATTACAAGAGGCTGTACTGATCCCCAGGCAGACAATTACAATGCCGAAGCCGAAGAAAATGATGGTACATGTACCTTTCAAAGCCGTTTTTTGGGTGAATATGCCTGCGAATTCGCGTGCAAAGGCCCTTTTGCTGCTGTATTCACCACAGCCAACCTCAGCATCACGGAGCTGATAAAAAAAGATGAGGTCAATATCATCATCGAATCCGCCCTCGGCCCCCTGCCTGTCATGGGTAAGATTGTAGGGAAAGATACGGTTATTGTGGACGCCACCTTGCAAAACCTATCCATCGAACCTGGGGATATCATCCCCGGTGCCGGTACGACACCAATTAAAGCAGATGCAAAAGTGAGTACCAATCTGGTCATCAGTGCAGATAATAAAAAATTGACTGGTGTCCTGTCAATAGAAATTATCACTCGGGAACCCACCGTCATTTCCGGCTTCCCTATTCCGGCTGGTTTCTCCCTGAAAGATGAATGCGCGTTTACAGGTACGAAAAAATAGCTCCGTAAGGATCGAATCCTCTCCTTAACTAATTGAATAGACATTGGCTTTTGATCGGCTGATGTAAGCCTGGTTATTTTAAGCCACAAATCCGACGGATCGCTTCTGATGCCATGGTGAGGCCAAAAAGAGCAGGCATGTAAGAGATGGTGCCATAAAACGAACGTTTGTAGTTTTTCCCGTCAGTCATGCGCAACGCTTCTTTCGGTTGGATTTCCTCAGAAAAAACTGCAGTGATGCCATTGCGTATACCGGAATCCCGACGTAGCCTTTTTCTGACATTCTGTGCAAATTTGCATTCCTTGGTTTGCGAAATATCGCCTATCCGAATCCTGCTTGGATCAGTCTTCCCGCCTGCACCCATGGCACTGATGACTTTTGCACCGGATTTTCGCGCCATTTTCAGCAAGGTAAGCTTGGGAGTCACACTATCGATGCAATCCAGCACATAATCAAATGACTGGGTCACAAGCAAGTGCTCCATGTCCTCCGGCTCCATGAACTTCTCGTGGTATGTCAGCTGGACGTCCGGATTGATGTCTTTAAAGCGGGACTGCAGTAGTGTCGCTTTGGGCAGACCAATCGTCGAATGCAGGGCTTGCATCTGACGGTTAATGTTGGTTGGGTCGACTGTATCCCCATCAATGATGGTAAGGTTGCCAATGCCTGCACGAACAAGAAATTCACCCGCGTAGCTCCCTACCCCTCCCAGGCCAACCAACAACACTTTGGATGACGCCAGTTTTGCAATATTTTCTTCTCCAATTAATAATTCGGTGCGCTCGAGCCAGTGAGGTGTTGCCATTTTGTCGAATAAAAAAGAGTAAAATTAAGATACAACTGCGCTCGCAATGCCAACATATCCATGCTTCGCAGCGATGCAAAAATATGATATCTTTCAGAAATTCCCAGGCGATAATCACTGTCCGTCTCAAGAAAAATCCTATCAAGTGGAACAAATTTGAGCATATCGGCAAAACTTTGGTGCATCCGGTGGTGGGGTGCCAAAGAAAGATACAGTCCCTGATCAAGGAGCTGTTTAGCTAAAATCCTGTTGCGCACAAACCCATGAACCACCCAATCTGTCTGACCCACTTGCCGCCTCGCCTGAAGAAGCCGGTCAAATGCCCGCACACAGTGGATCACCACCGGCGCCTGAAGATCGTTTGCCAGACTGATCTGTTGGCGAAAAATGATATCCTGTACTGACAATGCCGGACCTTTCAGCTGGTCAAAACCCAGCTCACCCAGTCCAAGGCATGTGTCAAACGCACTATAATGCATACTAAGTTCTGCCAATGCCATTGGTGATAACGGCTCCTCTGTCCACCAGGGGTGATAGCCTATAGTGTATACCTGCGCTGGTTTCCACCTGGGAGGATGGCTTGATATCAACTCAATCGTGTCG
>JAUMBK010000083.1:3680-5535 GCA_032115795.1 Saprospiraceae bacterium
CAAATACGCCGGTGTGTATGAAAGTCTATATACGGTAGCATTAGAGAGACATCTGCGTTGGATCTATGCCCAAAATTACATAAAAAAAACCGCTCAAACATCCCGCAAGCCAAACCAGACCGCAAGGATAAATCCCTGCTGCTTCCCATTTACAACAAAACACCCTGACTATGCTATCCTCCCTATACTGAAGGTCGTCTTGTATAATAACATCGCCATGTTTTAAGAGAGCGAACTTCACACCAACCAAACGGCATTTCTGATATTTCATTCCCTCAACGGCAACAGTTTGAGTCAAACCATCTCACAGTCGATACCGAAACATTGTTCGGATGCAAAAATCAGGGAATGCAGGCAATTGCGCAATGATGTTGCTCACCATTTACACCTATTTCACTGGAAATTCACCGTTTTTTAAAGACATCAAACCTGACTGAAAAATAAAAAAGCACTACATTGCAGCAAATTTTGCAGTCTGTGATATTGATAACAAATGATGATGGCATTGTTGCCCCTGGAATCAGGGCACTTGTGGAGGTGGCCAGAAAATTTGACGAGGTGCTTGTCGTTGCTCCGGACTCACCTCAATCCGGACAGGGTCACGCCATCACGCTCAACCAGCCATTGAAACTACGTAGGGTCACTCTTTTTGAAGGTATAGAAGCGTATGAATGTTCAGGAACGCCTGTGGATTGTGTTAAGCTGGCAAAAAATGTAATTTGCAAGGGAAAAACCATCGATTTGTGTTTGTCAGGCATCAACCATGGAGCCAATTCCTCTGTCAACATCTTGTACAGCGGAACTATGTCAGCTGCCATGGAAGCAAGCATTGAGCACATTCCCTCCATTGGTTTTTCCTTGCTGGATTTCAGTTTTGATGCGGATTTCAGTGCGGCACAATACTGGATAGAAAAGCTGATTCGTGATGTACATCAAAAGCCCATGCCAGGATGCAATTTACTCAATGTAAATATACCTGCGCTTCCCGCAGAACAAATTCGCGGATTCAGGGTATGCAGGCAGGCAGAAGGCACGTGGGTCGAAGAATTTCAGGAAGGAAAAGACCCGCGTGGCGAAAAATATTATTGGCTTACGGGCAAATTTGTTTCCCACGAACCAGAAAACAGCACAGGCGACGACATAGCAGCATTGCATGACGGATACATCAGCATTGTTCCTTCCGGACATGACCTGACTGTGCACGAGGCAATCCCCCATTTCAAACACCTTGAATCGCTTTAAGTATGTCTGATAAAAATTCATTTGTTGTTGGTTTTGCGCTCGGTTGTATCGTTCCGGTTGCCGGTTATACGCTGGTGGATTTTCTGTTTACAAGTTTTACGCAAGCCGGCTGGATTGACGCAGTGAGCCCTTCGTCGGAAGGCCGCCGATTTCGGACAATTGCCTTAATAGCCATCTGCAGCAACCTGATTCCATTCAACATTGCAAAAAATCAACGCTGGGATGATACTATGCGAGGCATCGTTTTTCCTACCCTCATTTATGTCGCCGCATGGATATGGAAATTTTATGGTGAACTATTTGCCTGACAATGAAGTATTTTATCATCGCCGGTGAGGCATCTGGTGACTTGCATGGAGCCAATTTAGTCAATGCACTTACCCTCCTGGATGCCAGTGCCCAATACAGAGGTTGGGGAGGAGACAACATGGTCGCAGCGGGTGTTGACCTTCGGGAACACTACAAGAATACCGCTTTTATGGGCTTTGTGGAAGTAGTGCTGCATCTCCGGAAAATCATCGGCTTTCTTTCGCAATGTAAGAAGGACATTACCGCCTTTCAACCGGATACCCTGATTCTGATTGATTATCCAGGTTTCAATTTACGCATTGCC
>JAUMBK010000083.1:5545-6492 GCA_032115795.1 Saprospiraceae bacterium
CAAATGGGCAGCACAACGCGGCATCCACGTGATCTATTACATCACTCCGCAGGTGTGGGCATGGCACACGAGCAGGGTGCATTTGTTGGGCAAATATACCCACTTGCTACTCACCATACTGCCGTTTGAATCTGCCTTTTTTGCCAGGTATGGATACAAGTCCCATTTTGTTGGCCACCCGTTGCTTGATGCACTGCAGACATTTCAAAGAGATCCTTCATTTGAACAAATCCATGCCTCAGACCAGCAAGTCATCGCTTTGCTACCCGGAAGCCGTAAGCAGGAAATTCAGTATATTCTTCCCGTCATGCTGGAGGCCATTTCCGGAAGGCACGAAAAGGTCATCCTGGCTGGCGCTCCTTCCATTCCGGACAGTATCTATCTGCCCATCCTGCATCAATACGACCCTGACGGAAAGGTTGAACTGATTAAAAACAAAACGTACGATATACTATCCATTGCTAGATCAGCACTTGTCGGAAGCGGTACCGCCACCCTGGAAGCGGCCTTGTTCAAGGTGCCTCAAGTGGTCTGCTACAAAGCAAGCAGCCTGTCCTACGCAATTGCAAAACGCCTGGTTAAGCTGCCCTACATTTCTTTGGTCAACCTGATTTCAGATAAAAAAATTGTCACTGAACTGATCCAGGGAGATTTGCAGGCTGGGCAACTGCGTAAAGAATTGGAACTCCTCGACAAAAACAGGGAAGAAATGCTGGCCGGGTATGCCTCCCTGATTGAGCTCCTTGGAAGCAAGGGTGCATCTGAACGGGCTGCCCGCCTGATCGTAGAAAGCTTGAAGAAATGACAGCTGGATGGGAACTGGTCCAACGGGCAATCAGTGATGCCTCGTTGATGCTCTGGCAGGAATGGCTGAGCACTGCAACACAAATCGCCAGCGTCTGGTATGCCGGCAGAAATAATGTCCTCGTTTATCCAACGGGAATGGT
>JAUMBK010000084.1:0-3079 GCA_032115795.1 Saprospiraceae bacterium
CGGACAACAGAACCAGCACTGCCAGAAAAAAAATACCCATGCCCATCTGAATAAAACCGCCATAGAAGCCGAGCAATAAAAAAACCGGAATTCGTACTGCCATCGGCAACGTAGTCTGTTCGTTTTCATGCAACCATCTTTCCGGCTTTACCAGGATAACGACAAGCATGAATAGCATTAAATATCTGAAAACAAAGAGAAACTGTTCGTTGGAAACCCAGATAGCAGTGAGGACACCCAGCACTGCCCCGGAAAGGGTGAGCAGGATAACGGAGGCCGATTTTTGCAACTGGTATTGTTTGTGTTGGGCAAATCCAGTAACGCTGCCTGCAGATTGTAAAAATATCCCTACGCGATTGGTTGCATTGGCCAAATTGGCGGGCATGCCCATGACATCCGTCAAAATGCTCAACGTGATCACAGAACCGTTTCCTGCCAGCGTGTTGATTGCTCCGGCAAGAAAACTCCCTGTCAGAGCAATAAGGTATTGTGTGACTGACAGTTCAATCATATTTCTCCTATCTCCTGGCACAACTCAACAAGGGTGCCTCCTGCTGATTTGGGGTGGACAAAACATACCCATTTATTGTCTGCCCCTTTTTTGGGATTTTCCTGCAGCAATTGAAAACCCTCCGCCTTTAGACGCTCCATTTCTGCATGGATATCATCCACAGCAAAAGCGATATGGTGAATGCCTTCCCCCTTTTTTTTCAAGAATGTATGAATGGGTCCCGATTCCTCCGTCGGGGCAAGCAATTCGATTTTATTGGGCCCGGTTTGAAAAAACGAGGTGACTACCTTTTCGGATTCGACCTCTTCCCGCTTGTAGGATTGTACACCCAACAGCCTGGCATAAAGCGATTCAGCCTTTTCCAGGTCCTGTACGGCGATGCCAATGTGCTCTATTTTTAACATGACGCTATCTCCTTGGGCGTTTCTACAACCGAATCAGGGTGACATCACCCTTGAGCTTTTTGTCAAAGCCAAAAATGGTGTATTTCACTACCCAAACGTATGTATCGCCCTGTGCTTTTTTATCTTCCAGCGTACCATCCCATTCCACAGTGTAATCTGTAGAGGAAAAGACCTCCTGACCCCAGCGGTTGAAGATATAAAATTCGTAATTGTCTATCCCGTTGAGGCAAAATTCCGGCTTGTTGATGGGGCCAAAACTTCGGTTCAATTGCAACGATTCATATGTCAGGGTATCACTTTTGCTTCCTCCCTGGAAACGGTATCCCGTGCCCTCAGGAAAAAAGACATGCGCGTACGCAATATCAGGTGCGTCCAGCAGGGCAGACGCGATGTATTTTGTATCGCAAATGTCCGTCACCGTCACACTATACTCTCCTTTCCCTTCAAACGCAATGCCGGGCGTTGTAGCCCCATTGGACCAGTTGAAGGCCTTGAGCAGGCTAAAATCATTGTCCGGATTAAAACTGATACCTACGTCAATCCCTGAGCAGTCGCCCCTTGTGTAGCTGTTTAGCTGTAAATCTGTAATCAGCGGTTGGATTGTCAATTCCGATTTTGTTACATCTCTGGATTTTGAGGCGGTATTACCGCAAATGTCCGTCACCGTCACAGCATATGTCCCCGGGTCCTTCACATCAATTTTTGCTGTGGTAGAACCATCCGACCATTTATAGGTGTATCTGCCTACTTTTTCGGTGACTGCATTCAGCTCAATGACCTTGTCGGAACAAAGCCGGGCGCTGTTGGGAACCACCGTCACGCTTTTCAATCCATCTCCTTTCAAATCAATGGTAAAGGAAGTGGCAGCAGTATTGCCGCAACCATCAGTGACTGTAACGGCATATGTCAGCACGGTCGTATTGTTGATGGTAATTGCCTTGGTCTTTTCGCCGGTACTCCATTGAAATCGTTCCACTCCAAGCTGGCTTGAATTTCCGCTGGCCGTCAATATTCCAGTTGCTGTACCACCAAAGCAATCGACCTGTACATCTCCCTGAATGGTGGCTGCCGTTATTTTCCTGGGGAATTCACCCACGGTAATTTCCGCGGATGCCGTTTCATCACACATATCTACAATAGTCACTTTGTATATGCCCGGTGTCGCAATTTCGACGCTGGTAACCGCTGTATCTCCGGTACTCCAGGAGATGGATTTCAGCTGCGGATGTCCGGGGACATAGCCCAACCGAAGTGTTTGCTTATCATTTTTACAAAAATTGCCAATGCTGAGTGCAAGCAGAGCCTGTGGCTCGTCATACCGGCCAATTTTTGATGTATCGCACAACATGAAACAAACATCTTCATTGATGGTAACCGTAACAGAATATTCTCCCTCTTCGGTGACACGCAATGTATCTATGCCCCTGTTTTCATCGGTACTCCATTCATAATCCACCGCGCCTTTGATGGCTGGCACCCTGAAGGTCCAGTCGATGGGTTCGTTGGGGCAGAAGGGGCGTACTTCCAGGGTCACTACTGGCACATCAAAGGCATTTTGTGTCGTCCTGACGGTCAATACCTGCTCTGTAGAGAACGTATCGCGAACCCTCCACAACAATGTATCCGTTTGAAAAGGCTGGTCAACAAGAATATTCTCCGTGATTTCTTCTTCACACGTCGTCTTGCCGTCCACATCCATTTTGATAAAGGAAGTTCGCAAAAACCCATCCACATCTGCTGTGCTGATCAGTGCACTCCCGCCATCACGGGTAGCAAAAGGCACGGTTGGGTAGTTGCCCCTGATTTTCACCCGTGGAAATTTCTTTTTCCATGTTTCCTGGCCTGACGAAGTTAGCTTGATAGCATAGTGGAAATCTTTGTTTTTCCCCGTCAGGATAAGTTGATTTTTCAGATCCAGGCATAGCCCCGTCACTGTGGTTGTATCGCCTTGTGCAAATGCGATGGCCTTGCCCCAAAGTACTTTACCTCTCTTGTCAGTCCTGGCAATAAAGCCTCGCTGGCTGCCATCACGAAGAAAATTTCCGGCAAACACAAAGGAAGAATCCGGCATTTTCACAGCGGACTGAATCACGACAACCGCCGAATCACTGCGCAGTGTTTTACTGAGCAATACTTTACCAGTTGTGTCGATGCTTAGAAAGTA
>JAUMBK010000085.1:0-1922 GCA_032115795.1 Saprospiraceae bacterium
GACAGGCAAACCTGCCGGAAGATATCATTCCGTCACCGTGATGCCCGACGGCATAGGCCGCAGCCGGCAGATCACCTATGGCCGCAGCCAGACAACCGAGCAGGGCAACCTGAAAACCCTGCTCGCCATGTACGCAGCAGCCAACGGACTTTTTGCAGCCCAATTGTCACCCTACATGGCTCGTATAGGCGTTACCCCCCTGGCAGATGATGCAACATTCAAGCAGCTCCTCCGCCAAAGCGCCCTCGAAGATCCCATCATGCGGCAGTGTCAGGACGATTTTTTTGAGCAGCTCTACTACCAGCCGGCAGAGCATTTTTTTAAGAGCAACAACTTCAAACTCGCCCTCAGTCTGCTGGTCATCTACGACAGCTATGTCCATTCGGGCAGTGTTCTAATCAGACTGCGCAACCGCTTCCCCGAGCGCACGCCCCTCAATGGCGGCGACGAAAAAGCCTGGGTAAAAGCCTATGTGGACACCAGACACCACTGGCTCGAAAATCATGGCAACCTGCTGCTGCGCAAAACCATATACCGTACGCAGTGCTTCAAAGAACAGCTTCAGGCAGACAACTGGTCGCTGCAGGCGGACGTTGTCATCCGGGGCCTACGGGTTGTCGGTGCAGGCAGACCCTTACCGTGACATTCAACATACAACACAAAGATTTCAGGAAGCTACGGAAATTGCCGGCAATAACCGAACAGCTCTAAAAATCACTCCCCGTAACCTCTACAAGCCGTCTGCTGTGATACATCTGTGTATGTATATATGCAGACTCCACTTACCGGGCTTAGCGATATTGTAAAAATTACATTTTGGCACTTCAGTAAACATGAGAAGACGTGACATTCTGTCTGAAATACAGAAGCACACGACAACTTATTTTTGACAACTAGCAACAACCGCTATGAAAAGCACCTCAAAAGTCCGGAACTTCTATTATTATTATTTCGTTTTAGCTAGCTGCTACGCTCTATTATTACCCTCCTGCGAGCAAGGCTTGCCAATACCTGACACTGTTGAGTCACTAACCGGTGTATACGAAGGAAGATATATGAGTATCAACTCATCAATTCGGGAACAATTTTACATGGACTCATTTGGCGACCTCCGTAGCAGGATGGTTTTTGTCACAGACACCACCTTCAATGACAGCATGAAAGTTGAAATTACAACTGTAGGCTCCGAAAGTTTCTTACTTTCAAGAACGGAATTCACAGCAGGCCACCCCCTGCAATTCAAATTCACCCCCGATGCCGGATCCAATCGAAGGTATCGATACACCTACGATTTTGGTGCATCATTCCTTACCAATGAAGGTACGGTTACTATTGACACAAAAACCGACAGCCTGCTGATCCAGGGGTTAATTTCTAATTATGGGTCTAGTCGCAGAATATCATTTGCAGCAGTAAAGTGATTGCGGTCGTGGATGAACGCTTAGGGGAATGATAGTTTTTTTATGTGGGTCTGTAGTTTCATGCATATAAAGATTTCAATAGCCTTAAGAAAGTGTATCCGTGCTGACGGTATACAGCTTTATTCCAACTCAAGATACCAGCTAAAGTAAACAATCCTTAATAATTAATTCATCTTCAAACAAATAAACCCATGCTATTTTTTGGATGTAGTTGTTGCGGCAATATTGGTCCGCTCTTGTGTGGAGGCACATTTATGCCCCATGTCCCGGTACCAATTTTTTCTTCACCCTATGGACTAGCATGTGCTGCCTGTGGGCCCATGCCACCAGTGTTTACTTGTACGATGTGTGGCACGTGCCAGTGGATGTATCTCCCGGGTCAGCAAATAAATCCAGCCATGATGCGTCAAATGGGGGTACGCGGTATCGCGCCCGTTGTCCAGGCGAATCAGTATACAAACACCTCTCTTCTAAGTAAGATGATGAGGGAAACGATGATGT
>JAUMBK010000085.1:1932-2671 GCA_032115795.1 Saprospiraceae bacterium
ATTGGCGATTTTCTTGGCGGTTACTTCTTTGGAGACCAATCCTACTAACGTTATGATACAATATTTAGAAACCGGTCTTAAACCGGAAACAGAATCGAGCCATGTGGCCTATTTGCTTTCCAGGCAAGCCCCATCCTTGTCTGAGCGTGAATTGAATCAACTTGCGGTCATCATATCAGAACTGCTGAGTACGATTCCCGAAAATATACGCCTGATCAACAAGTATCAAATGCATCCGCTTTGCCAAAAACCACTGGGATTTGCATTTGGAGAAATACTTCGATACTGTTTTGACGAAGAAGACCTGCTGCCTGAGCAGCATTATGGATCGTTGGGTCTGATAGATGATGCTTACCTCCTGCATAGCTTCACCAGTCTGTTAGCTGTTTATTTTCCGTATGCAAAACCGAATGAAAATGCGGTTTCGCCATTTAATTCACGGGAAGTCATTGATAAATTGCTCCCCGCGGGCATCCTCGACACATTGGACAAGACAGCAAGATCTGTGTTGGAGATTTCGATTGCATTGTTTGCCGGTGCAGTAACTCGTGAGGTTAACGATGGAGAAAATATCACCTTGAACGTAGAAAGCGCGGCATCCCTTCTGAGAATGTAGCCAATTGTCCACTGGTTTTACCCTCGGTATTGAGATATCTAGTTGAGATGGTCGACCCTATTTGGACAGTTTTCGTCAAAGTTAAGGAAAATAAATTTCAGTTCAGTGGTCCGGTGACTCGTC
>JAUMBK010000086.1:0-2461 GCA_032115795.1 Saprospiraceae bacterium
GGGAGCTACCAGTGGAATGGTCGATTTGTATTTTGTCCATTTTTCGGCCAATGGGCCCGCAGGAATATTTGATTTCAGGTTCATGTTCTAACTCTTTTTCGGTTCTTCAATTGAAAAGCAGCCAAGATGCAGCCGTTTTTCTTATTTTTTCAGATAAAAAAGTATGGGGATTAGTGCGAAACCCAGTGGTACCAGAATGGCATATACTTTTCCGATAAATTGCACAGCCGGGGTGTATTTCCTGTGATTCAATCCCAAGGTCTGAAACGCACTTTGAAAACCATGCCATAAATGGAAAGACAACACGATCATTCCCACCACATAAATGGCAACAATCACCGGATTCTGAAATGCTTCAGATGTACGAGCATATAAATCCCGGAATACCCCCGTTTCTCCCTCATAGCTCACCTCAGGCAGGACACCCATTTTCATTTTTAACCAAAAATCACCCATGTGAATTAGTAAAAATGCAAGAATCAGCGTTCCCAAAAGTGCCATGTTTCTCGAAGCCCATGTCGTATTTGGACTAAGCCTGGAAACGGCATACGTTGAACCCTTGGCAGTCCGATTATAAAGAGCAATTGTCAAACCCACAATCACGTGCAGGAGAATAAAAAGGTACAAGCCATAGGACGTTGTCTTGATCAACGGATTTGATGTCATAAATCTGGCGTACACATTGAATGATTTTCCACCATCATCATTGAGAAGCTGAAGATTGCCAATCAGGTGCACGACCAAGAAAAGTATTAAAAATATTCCGGTCAGGCTCATCAACAATTTTTTGCCAATACCCGTGCTAAAGAATGCAACAAACCAATTCATAGACGTATTTTTATGGTAGTGCAAAATTAACCATCGCACCACAAAATGGAAAACAAGTCCATGTAAAGTAAGTTATTTAGAATCATTCTACATATTGTCCGGGAGTAGGCTCTAAAGCCAGAGTCCAATCAGGAAAAAAGGAAAAAAGGCCCACTTGCATTTCAAGAATAGCGTACATTTGTTTTGGCTGGGTGAGCAAAATTGCCCAAACATATGATTCAGATCAACCGCAGATCCTTCAATCAAAACGCATCTTTGCACCATCTTAAAAACAAGACACCAATTTTACCCATGCGATTGCCAGTTTCTTACACTCGTGCTGATGACGCACTTCAGATTATCAAAAGTGGAGACAGAGTCTTTGTCCATGGCAGTGCACAGACACCCACACATATGCTTCAGACGCTGGCTGGTCATGCAGACCGACTCAGGGATGTCGAGCTGGTCTTCATCAGTGTCCTGGGTGATGTCTTTGTAAACAAACCTGGCATGGAGGAGGCGTTTCATATTAATGCCCTGTTTGTTTCCGCTCCCATCCGAAAGGATGTAAATGAGGGCAGGGCCGATTATGTCCCCGTCTTCTTGAGCGAAATTCCGGAGTTATTCAAACGCAACGTGCTGCCGATTGACGTGGCCCTCATTCAGGTTTCCCCGCCCGACAAACATGGATATTGTTCGATGGGAGTCAGTGTCGACGTGGCCCGCTCAGCCGTCAATACTGCCAGAAAGGTCATTGCGCAGGTCAACCCCAATGTGCCGCGAACACATGGCGACGGTTTGATACATACAAAACGATTCAGCGCCATGGTATACAACGAAGAGCCGTTGCATGAAGCGTCCTTTGGCAGCCGGGTAGGCCCGGAAGAAGAGAAAATTGGGGAGTATATTGCCGGATTGATTGAAGACCGAAGTACACTACAGATGGGTATCGGAGCTATTCCTGATGCCGTACTGCGTTGCCTTTCCAATCACAAAGACCTGGGCGTGCATACGGAAATGCTGTCTGACGGCATTATCGACCTGTTTGACAATGACATCGTCACCAACAAATACAAAGCCATTCACCCCAATAAAATCGTCACTGGCTTTGCCCTTGGCAGCAGGCGTTTATATGATTACATCGATGACAATCCGGCGTTTACTTTCCTGGACATAGATTACGTCAACGACCCGCATGTCATCCGCCGCAATCCCAAAGTGGTTGCCATCAACAGTGCGATTGAGGTAGACCTCACAGGGCAAATTTGCTCTGATTCCATCGGAACGTTTCAATACAGCGGTGTGGGCGGTCAAATGGACTTCCTTCGGGGAGCTGCCCTCAGTCCGGGAGGCAAGCCAATCATTGCCCTACCCTCCCGCACCACAAAGGGGTTGCCGCGCATCGTTCCTTTCCTCCACCAGGGTGCCGGTGTTGTGGCTACACGGGCCCATGCACATTATATTGTTACAGAGTACGGCGTTGCCTACCTTTACGGAAAAAATCTGCGCCAGCGGGCCAAAGCACTGATTCAGATCGCTCACCCCGACGACAGAGAAATGCTTGAAAAAGCTAGCAGAGAGAGGTTTACCCAGTTTTGAACCTCTTGACAAAGTGATTAAAATGCATGTATCTTTGCATTTTAAAAACTACAAC
>JAUMBK010000087.1:0-41745 GCA_032115795.1 Saprospiraceae bacterium
ATTATTTTTTACATTGTAATCTTTGCTGGGTATATCAAATATGTCACGTGGATGGCTTCCTAATTGGTGGCAAATCTTAATTCTTATTAACTTAATCCATATTTAATAATTTTCAGCGCTTTCATTGCATTGTATGAAGCCTTAAAGCCAAACTTTTGAATTAGAATGTAGTATTACATAATCATTATAATTTTTGATTATTAAGTAAAGATAGAAAAAAATTTGGACAAACCCAAGTTTACCCTTCTGAAATAAAAAATGCTTTTGGCAAAGTCTAATAGATAAGATTCCAGATTATGCCTGATTCGCTATTTATAAATCACCAGCAAACACAGTTTCACCCCCTACACGATCTTCTGGTAATCAGGATTGGCCTTTAGGCTACGGTATTTTTCCAGCAGGCGGTTTGCGTTTGTCTGGTGATCGTATGCATCTTCTACAAATTGTTTGGCCCTGGTACCCACATCACTGGTATCAATAGTTCCATCCAGTACTGCGGAGATGTGCTCGACAAAAGCATCAGGTGAATCTGCTACAAGCAAGTGTTCCCCATGCTCTGCATGAATGCCTTCCTTCCCAAGGGTAGTTGTGACAACCACCTTTCCCAATGCCATGCCTTCCAGAATTTTGACCCGCATACCACTGCCCGAAAACAGGGGAACAATCATCATGGCATACGAATTCACAAAACGAACAGCGTCATCCACCTCTCCGTGTACAACCATGTTTTTGACCTTCATCTGAAGAATGGATTCCGGTGTATTTCGGCCGGCAACATGGAATTTCAGGTGTGGGTATTTTGCAGAAAGCTGTGGCCATACATGCTCAACAAACCAAATCAGCCCTTCTACATTGGGTATCCAGTCCAAAGCACCAATAAAACAAAGGTCGTTCTGTATAGAAGAAGTATGCTTTGAGGTATAATTTTTCAGATCCAAACCGATGGGAGATGCCATCGCCCCGTTTTTATATCCCAGGTTTTTAAACTTGCGCAAATCCCGCTCTGACACAGCCACGAGGTAATCGTATTTGTTCAAGTGATCCAGTTCGTATTTTTTCAGCTTGTGCGTCAGGTATTTCAGGTACCATTTCTTCGGCAAGAAACGGGTATTTGACGTGATGCGCTCCCAGATTTCAAATTCAACATTGTGGGCCCGCATTGTCACCAATGCATTGGAATATTGCTTGATAACATCAATGTAGGGTGCAAGATACAGCGTTTCCAGCTGTACTACGTCATACGTATTCTTTGTAAGGAGCTCAATCAGTTTTTGTTTGAATTCTTCACTGACAAAGCGACTCACGTGATAAGAATCACTGGAGAATAAATTCAGAAACGCATCCGAAAAACGAATGGAATTATCCAGAGAAGTGACGTGTATTTCTTTGTAATGGTTGAAATCAGCAGGAAGTGTCTGGATATCTACATAATGCTTGGACGTGTTCATGCTAAGCAACGAAATCTCGCAACCAAGCTCATGTAAAGCATGACTGAGATACGTTACGGCAATCGATTCCCCATCTTTGAGCGGATAGGGAAACTTTTTACACAACTGAAGGATCTTCATATATGTCTGATATCGGTGCTGAACTTTCAGGGGTACAAATGTAACATTTTAATCCTTAATAAAACACGATCAAACGTGAATTTTCCCACTGATGAATCCTGCAAACCTGGCTTTAATGAATCTGCTATCGCCTTTTAAACACACTTACCCCTGAATTTATTGTTTATAAAATTCACATTTTATTAAAATAATTGGATGATATAAAGCAAGGCATGCCACATTATCGCGACAACCATCCTTCAATTGGAGAATTCGCTTTCCTTGCAACCGGAAAGAGAATGCAGGAGGTGCGACTTGCATAAAAAAGATTACCTTTGCACAGCAGTAAAGATTTTTGACCGATGAGTAAAGTTTGTGGCTTTGGTGGCTTCTTTTTTGTATTCATAAGCCTGTTGATGCAAAGTTGTTCCAATGATTTTGAACTGACAGAAGGAACAGTTGACCTGCCCGTAGTGTATGGCATGATTTCCGTTGGTGACACAGCCACGTATATCCGTGTTGAAAAAGCATTTGTCGATGAGCAAACGTCGGCATACCAGTTGGCCAAAGATGCTGCAAATCTGTATTACGATAACATTCAGGTTTCTCTGACGCATGTGAAAACAGGAAGAGAATATTTTCTAAAACGGGTGGATGGCAACCTCGAAGGCTACAAAAGAGATTCAGGAGCCTTTGCTGATATGCCAAATTATTTATATAAAATCAGAAGAGGTGAACTCAATTTTATCCCTAAGGATACGTATAAACTGACCATACGAAAAACGGATGGAACAGAACTGACCACTGCTTCCGTCGTGGCCATCGCACCATATGCCAACGAAGACATCACAAATCCCGGTCCTACGGCCCTGCTCTCGTTCAATAACCTGCTTGATTTTAAAGTCCGCTGGTTTGGCGATCCTTCGGGCGTGATTCACGATGTGATCTTTACGTTTTATGTGAAGGAAGAAAAAGGCGGAAAGATTGCAGATAAAGTGGTCTCCTGGCGCGTAGCAGAAAATCTGGAAAAAACAGAATATACCTTTAAAGGGCGTGCCTTTTATGAATTTATGCAAGGGGCGTTTGAAAAAGACCCTGCTACCAAGCGATACTTTCAAAGTGCCTCACTGAGCATCGTTTCCGGAGGTCAGGCGATCAAGGAATACATCAGCATTGGCCAGGCCAACCTCGGCATCACTTCCAGCGGAGAGATACCCGTGTATTCCAACCTGAGCAAGGGGGCGCTCGGACTTTTCTCCTCCAAGACGTCATTTACCAGAACGGATATTGGTCTGGCGAATGTCACCCTCGACTCACTCAGAAACGGTGTCATCACCAAAAGCCTCAATTTCCAGTAATTTGCTGACGATTTGTCAGTAGTTTCCGACGATTTTTCCGTTTTCTTTCCCGATTTGTCAGTCTTTTGATGGCATTGGTGTGGTTTCACCGTATTGGCACATCAATTGACACTAGATTTGGTGTAGGAATCAATCAAATTATTTAATTTTTAATAATTGTACAGAAAATGGGTAAAATTATAGGCATAGATTTGGGTACTACCAACTCTTGTGTGGCGGTTATGGAAGGCAATGAACCAGTGGTGATTGCCAATGAAGAAGGAAGGCGTACAACTCCTTCCATCGTAGCATTTTTGGATAACGGTGAGCGTAAAATCGGAGACCCGGCAAAGCGTCAGGCGATTACCAACCCTAAAAGAACCATTGCATCCATCAAACGATTTATGGGCAACAGGTTTAGTGAAGTGAGTCCAGAGGCAGGCCGAGTCGCCTACAAAACTGTCAAAGGTGACAATGATACCGTGCGGGTAGATATTGATGGAAGGTTGTACACTCCCCAGGAAATCTCAGCCATGGTGTTGCAAAAAATGAAGAAAACTGCCGAGGACTTTCTCGGCCAGGAAGTGACTGAAGCAGTCATCACAGTTCCTGCCTATTTCAATGACTCTCAGAGACAGGCAACCAAAGAGGCAGGTGAAATTGCCGGATTGAAGGTACAGCGAATCATCAACGAACCAACAGCCGCAGCGCTGGCTTACGGCCTTGACAAAAAGCTGCAGGACAGCACCATTGCCGTGTTTGACCTGGGTGGAGGTACATTTGATATTTCTATCCTAGAACTGGGCGATGGTGTGTTTGAAGTAAAATCCACCAATGGTGACACCCACCTGGGAGGGGATGACTTCGACCAGGTCATCATCGACTGGCTCGCAGATGAATTTAAAGCACAGGAAAATGTGGATCTTCGCAAAGATCCGATGTCACTGCAGCGAATCAAGGATGCAGCTGAGAAAGCCAAAATTGAACTTTCTTCCTCCGCAGAAACAGAAATCAATCTGCCTTATGTAACCGCAGTGGATGGTGTTCCAAAACACCTGGTGATGAAACTGAGCAAGGCGAAATTCGAACAACTGGCAGATACACTGATCAAACGCACGCTAAAGCCATGTGAGGATGCCTTGCGCGATGCAGGTCTGAGCAAAAGCAGCATTGATGAAGTCATCCTGGTTGGAGGATCAACACGTATGCCTGCAATCCAGCAGGCTGTAGAAGATTTTTTTGGTAAAAAACCAAACCGAAGTGTCAATCCGGATGAAGTGGTCGCCCTGGGAGCAGCCATACAGGGAGGTGTTCTCAGTGGAGATGTGAAAGATGTTCTCCTGCTTGACGTGACTCCCTTGTCACTCGGTATTGAAACCATGGGAAATGTATTTGACGTCGTCATCGAATCCAACAGCACCATCCCCACCAAGAAAACAAAAACGTACTCGACAGCGGCTGACAACCAGCCAAGTGTAGAGATACACATCCTGCAAGGTGAACGACCCATGGCCCGCGACAACAGAAGTGTAGGCCGGTTTATTCTGGATGGAATTCCACCTGCACCAAGGGGTGTACCGCAAGTTGAAGTGACCTTTGATATGGACGCAAACGGTATTCTGAAGGTATCAGCCAAAGACAAAGGCACCGGCAAGGAGCAAAACATCCGTATAGAAGCATCAACAGGCTTGTCACAGGAAGAAATTGCCAAAATGAAAGCAGAAGCAGCAGCAAATGCAGATGCAGATAAGCAGGCCAAGGAACGTGCTGAGAAGCTCAACATGACCGATAGCCTCATCTTCCAGACGGAAAAGCAAATGAGCGAAATCGGCGATAAAATTCCAGGCGATAAAAAGGCAGCCATTGAATCAGCGTTGACAGAACTGAAAGAAGCACACAAACTCCAGGACATCAATCGCATCGACAAAGCGTCCGAAGCAATGAATACAGCATGGCTGGCAGCTTCACAAGACATCTATCAGGCACAGCAGCAGGCCGGTGACAGTGACGCACAGGAAAACCCGGCAGGAAATACTGGCGGCAATGCCACAGCGGACGATGTCACTGACGTAGAGTTTGAAGAAGTCGGCGGCGATAAAAAATAATCGTTTGTCACTAACAGGAAAAAGGCCGGAATTCCGGCCTTTTTTTTTACTTCAAAACCTCATATACACATCTTTTGTTACGTACCTCATGTGGCTATTGCTCCTCACCATCCTATTCTTACCCAACGCTAACAGACCAACTGGAGCTTCCACTGCGTGGATAACATCAGAAGTTGAACACGATTTCCACATCAGCAGGTGTGAAATCAACTGGGACCAAAAAAGCGGGGATATACAAATCGCAGCCCATATCTTTATTGATGATCTGGAAACGGCCCTGATGTGGCGTGGAGTGACAGGATTGCGTATTGGAACAGAAACGGAAAAATCGGATGCAGACCGGTTTATTATATCGTATTTTTCACAAAAACTGGTATGCAGGGAAGAAGCGAAAACACTGCCTTTTGTTTTGGTTGGCAAAGAAGTCTCGGACGACAAGATGGCAATCTGGTGTTACCTGGAAGTGCCGGCGCAGAAAAACCTGAAAAGCCTCACCGTCGAAAACAGCCTCCTTACGGAAGTCTTCCCTGACCAGAAAAACATCGTTGAGCTGACCATGAATGGAAAAAGAAAAGGATTTTTCATCCTTGACGGCAAAAAAAAATCCGAAACGTTCACTTTTTAACAAACATAACTGAACCAAACATAATGCGATGATGACAAACCAGGGTAATTGCTTGAAATTTAAGTGTACGTGATGAGCAAATTATTGATACTTTTTGTGCGGGGCTACCAGGTCTTGCTATCTCCGTTTCTGGGCGGACAATGCCGATACCAACCCAGTTGTTCGTATTATATGATTGACGCAATCCGCGAATGGGGACCTTTCAAAGGAACCTGGCTGGGACTAAAGCGCATTGGCCGCTGCCACCCCTGGGGGGCGCACGGACCTGACCCTGTACCGGAAAATAAAAGAAAACACCCGGGGTACAAATAAATCACCCGAAATCCTAAAAATCCAACTCGATCGTATCTCCTGGCTTGTAGCCATTCTTCAACTCTTCCAGCCTCTTTGCTTCCTCCTCCATCGAATTTTCGCCCGAAGTCCTGGAAGTCGTATCATGTACAATTGAGACCTCTTCCGAAGAAGGCTCCTCTGTTTCAGATTCCTCAGGGCGGTTTTGGATTTTTTCAATTTTGACAATCTTCCCCTCAAGCAATTTATTTCCCAGCGCCTTCCAACCCTTCACATCAATAAAGTCTGCCAGGATAACTTCTTTCTCCTCCCTGCTCTTTCCATTCATAAAAGTGTACTTTACGACTGGCGCTGGTTCAAGTGAAGCAAAATACAATTTGGTGCCCGCGCTCTCAGGAATAAAATTGAATTTCTGATCAGCAGTACTGGTTTCGATGCGGAATCGCTTCACCATCGTGCACCCCTTTTCTCCCTCAAAATACACGGCACTGATGATTGAATCCTGCGTAAAATTGCCAATCTCGACAATCGAGTTGACATCGTATTTTTTTGTAAGATCAAGTTCATTGACCTCATAACTACCGTCTTTATAAATGCTGAGTAACTTGCTTCCGGTGTCAAACGCACCCAGGTATTTGCCTCGTTCATCCTGATTCAGGCGGCCACTCACTTCATCCATGTAAATCTGCATGGCGCCGAGTGAAGATTTGCCTACAGAAACCTGGGAAATCTTCTTTACAGGATACTTTGTGATGACATTTCCCTGGGAGGCACGGCCTTTGATCGCCAGTGTGGCAAAATCGAAATCGAAAAATTTCTTCTTGGCCGTTGATTGTTGCGACAGCTGTACGTGCACTATTTCGGACTCTCCATTGGATTGCGATGTAAAATAGAGGATTTTCGATCCCTTAGAACCTTGGGTCAGGTCATATTCCTTGTCCCGTGTAATCGCCGTAACGTTGAATCGCTTGGCAAAGGATTTCCCTGATTTGCCATCAAGGTACATGAGGTTGTATGTCGTGCGTTCATCCGATTTCAGCCAAACGGCAACATGGATGATGTCTTTCCCTACAAAGACTTTGTCTGCGATCCGAACTACCTTGAATTTCCCGTCACGGGTAAACGCAATGATGTCTGCTATATCTGAGCAGTCGCTCACAAATTCATCTTTTTTCATGCCCATGCCAACGAATCCTTCTTTTCTGTCGACGTATAATTTGGCATTGTTGGCAACCACTTCTTTGATTTCAATGGTATCAAAGGAGTTGATTTCCGTTTTTCGCTCCCTACCCTTTCCATATTTTTCGAGGAGTCTTTCAAAATAGGCGATGGCGTATTCTGTAAGTTGAGCAAGATCATATTTGACTTGCTCCAATTCCTCCAGAAGTGCCGTCATCATCTCATCTGCCTTAAAGCTATTGTACTTGGATATTCGCTTAATTCGGATTTCTGTCAATTTGACAATATCCTCCTCGGTGATGTCCCGCATCAACCGAAGTCGGGTATCTTTCGCAACGGGAGTGTCTGCAGGTGTAACCACATATCTCCTCAGGCCTACATCAATCGTCTTCAGCACTTCTTCCCAGCTTTCGCACTCCTCGATGTCGTGGTAAATCCTGTTTTCGATGAAGATTTTCTCCAAACTGGCCATGTGCCATTTCTCTTCCAGTTCGCCCTTTCTGATTTCCAGTTCTTGTCGGAGCAACTCCTTGGTCTGAAAAGTAGAAATACGAAGTATTTCAGAGACGGAAAGAAACAAAGGCTTGTTGTCGACAATCACACAGGCGTTGGGAGAATACGAAACTTCACAATCGGTAAAAGCGTATAAAGCATCAATGGTCACATCTGGAGAGACACCTGGCATGAGTTCGAGTTGGATTTCGACGTCGCGTGCTGTATTGTCGCTGACCTTTTTTATCTTAATCTGGCCTTTTTCATTGGCCTTGAGGATGGATTCAATCAGAGAATTGGTTGTAACGCCAAAAGGCAGCTCAACAATATTCAATGTGCTTTTGTCAACCTGCTGGATTTTGGCCCTGATTTTCACCCTACCCCCACGATGGCCATCCTGGTATTCAGCCACATCGATCATGCCACCGGTCTGAAAATCAGGATAGATGGTTACTTTTTTATCCTGAAGAATACGGATGGATGCTTTTATGAGCTCAATAAAATTGTGCGGCAAAATTTTTGTAGAAAGTCCTACTGCTATACCCTCTACGCCCTGCGAAAGCACAAGCGGAAATTTCACAGGTAATGTGATTGGCTCCTTTTTCCGGCCATCATAGGATAATTGCCACTCTGTCGTCTGAGGGTTAAAAATGACGTCCAGTGCAAATTTGGTTAGCCGGGCTTCAATATACCTTGACGCCGCCGCCGAATCACCCGTTCGCACATCGCCCCAGTTTCCCTGACAATCGATCAATAGATCTTTCTGGCCCATGTTTACCAGTGCATCACCGATGGCTGCGTCACCATGCGGGTGATATTGCATCGTCTGGCCAATGATATTAGCTACCTTGTGAAACCTGCCATCATCCATTTCCTTCATAGCGTGAAGAATACGCCTCTGTACAGGTTTTAACCCATCATTAATATCCGGAACAGCCCTTTCCAGAATGACGTAGGAAGCGTAATCCAGAAAATACTCCCGGTACATCCCGTTCAGGGTAATCATTCCCTGATTTTCCTGCGAATATTCGTCATGCGTATGGTCCATATTGGGCTGAAATACTTAGCAAAGAGCAAATATATGATTTAATTTTGTAATATAAAACAGACGTATGCCCGCCGACACTGAAAAGAACTGGTTCAAATTACAACGTGGCCGTCCTCAAGCTGGATGTTTCTGTCTGCCAGGGAGGCCAGTTCGGGGTTGTGTGTCACAATCACAAATGTTTGATTGAAGTCTTTTCGCATCTGCAGCAGGAGCTCGTGCAGTGTGTCTGAGCTGCTCCTGTCAAGATTGCCTGTTGGTTCGTCGGCAAATACCACACAAGGCTGGTTGATTAATGCCCGCGCCACTGCGACCCGTTGGGCCTCTCCTCCAGAAAGCTGGGAAGGTTTGTGGCTTTCTCTTCCTTTCAATCCGAGATAAGTCAGCAATTCCTGCGCTCGTTTTGTGGTCTCTGCACCGTATTTCCCTTGGATAAAGGCAGGAATACAGACATTTTCCAGCGCTGTAAATTCCTGCAGTAAATGGTGAAATTGAAAGACAAATCCGATGTGCCTGTTTCTGAATCTTGCCAAATCCTCGTCTTTCAAGGCATTCAAATTTTGGTTCCGGATAGTTAGCGCACCAGAATCAGGGCGGTCAAGCGTGCCTAAGATATGGAGCAACGTACTTTTGCCTGCACCCGATTTTCCCGTGATGCTAACAATTTCACCCTCCTGAATCAGCAAATCAATGCCTTTGAGAACATGAATATCGCCGTAAGATTTCGTGATATTTTCTGCAAGGATCATGTCAGAATGTTCATTTTGCGCAAAGGTACAAATTTAATTGCCGCCAAGCGGATGCGAACTACCCAGCAAAAGGCCAGTATCAATGTCCTCCTTACCACCAAAGCAAAGTAGCTATGGTATTTTGGGTGACACATTCTTTTTTGAAAACAATATTCTGTCGTCTTTTTCTCTGAATCTGTTAGTTTTGCAGCTTCAAACTAAAAAATATATGGCACGCAAACAAATAGCCGCAGGCAACTGGAAAATGCATACCACACTTCAGGAGGGCATTGCCCTGGCAGAAGCCATTGCTACCGGTCAGAGACAGGCAGTCGTTCAAACCATTCTGGCAGTTCCATTTACGCACCTGGTAACCCTGCAAAAGAAGATCAAAACATCCAGCAAGGTGTTGCTTGCGGCACAGAACTGCCATCACAAGGCATCAGGTGCTTTTACCGGCGAAATATCTGCAGCCATGCTGGCTTCCATGAAAATACCTTATGTTGTCTTGGGTCATTCTGAGCGAAGGGAATATTTTCATGAAGACAATGCCATCCTTGCCGCCAAATTACGGGTAGCCCTCGATGCGGGATTAAAAGTCATCTTTTGCTGCGGCGAAACGCTGGATATCAGAAAAGTAGGCAGGCACATCTCCCATGTACAGACGCAGTTGGCGGAGTCTCTGTTTGGCTTAACTGCTGCGGAAATGAAACAAATCGTCATCGCCTACGAGCCTGTGTGGGCTATTGGTACTGGCGAAACAGCCTCTCCGGAACAGGCGCAGGAAATGCATGAAGCCATCCGCGGCATGTTGAAAAAGCAGTACGGAAAAAGAGTCGCAGACAATACATCCATCCTTTATGGTGGGTCTGTCAAAGCCTCCAATGCAGCAGAAATTTTTGCAAAACCGGATGTAGATGGCGGCCTGGTCGGCGGCGCTTCACTGCAGGCAGCTGAATTCCTGCAAATCATCAATTCATTTTAAAAGAAGGCTGCGGCTACAGGTGTTTAATCCGTCCGTCGTATTTCTGATACAATTCTTCATTGCTGTAGCCATCAATATTCTGGCTGAAATACACAGGTAGCCTGGCACCCTGACTTGCCGCTATTTTCATCGCCTCAGTAGCCAGCAGATTGACGATAAACACCCCGGATATGGTAGAGGAAGCACCCGTCTGACATCCTCCGATCTGCAGAATACCATCGCCTGAAGGAACGCGGTTATCAATGACAAGGTCGACCACATCCATCAGTTTCTTTCCGCTGGGATGCCGCGAAGGATATTTGGCCGACTGTGTTACAGACGTGATTCCGATGACCTTCAGTCCGGCCTCTTTGGCAACCATAGCCATTTCCAGTGGCAAGGCATTGCGGCCCGAATTGGAAATCACAATCATCACGTCGTCTGTGGCGATCACATGCTGGTCCCAGATGATTTTTGCCAGTCCCGGGATTCGTTCAATTTCGGCACTACGACGCGATCCCTCCGAGGTCATGACCATGCTGTCGAGCATGGCATTGACATTGGCCAGACCACCCGCCCTGACAGACAATTCCAGCGCCATCATGTGCGAATGCCCGGTACCAAAGGTATGAATGATCCGGTCATGAACAATGGTTTCGGCCAGCCAGCCGGCAGCCACTGTGATCAAGTCCTCCTGTCCCTGGACAACGGAAGTCAGGTGTTCCTGTATTTTTTGTGCGTATTCAAACATGGGAGAAAGATAGTGTTTTTGTACACATCAAAATTGCAAAAACATAATTACTTATGAAGATATTTATCTAATTGAATTTTTAAAGCAGGTAGTTCTCCCTTTATCAGAATTAAGATTCTTAGGATGAGATGATTGAAGAATTGTTTCATTTATTATTGATTTTCATAATTGTAAAATGTCTGGATGATTGGTTTTTTACATCCTTCCATCCTGTAATCTTAAAAATCCTAATTCAGACAGTTTCCTCTACAACCGAACAAAAATTCGTTTTTTATACAATACATACACAGGTATAAAAATAATGCCCACGTACAGCAGTGCATAGGTCAATGAAGCCAACTTAGGGTCTAGCCCGACCGCAGTAAGAGTGTCCATCCACCAGGTATTGATTCCCTCATAAAACACAGGGGTAAGGAGGCTAGCCAATACGTAGGCCGTAATGGCATTGGCACCAAATATGAGTCCGGGCGTTACCCACTTTTTATACCCTTTCACATCCACCACAAAATAGCTGGCGGCAAGCGCCATAAAAGCTAGCCCTCCGCAATGCAATACATACGAGCTTGTCCAGATATTCTTGTTGATGGGGAAAAACCAATCCCAGACTGCCCCCACAGACAACATGACAAATCCCCAGAAAAATAGTTTGGTGAGCAACCCGAAGGTTTCTTTTTCTCTTTTAATCATCTCGCCTGCGAGCATACCGATTATTCCCGTTACGATGGATGGAAAAGTACTCAGCAATCCTTCCGGATCCCAGGTTTTTTGCCATAATACTCCAGGCAACAGAAGATGATCAAGATAATGCGCCCAATTTTTTTCGGGTACAGATAAATCAGGTGCGCCAATGCCCGGCACCGGCACATAAACCATAACAATCCAGTAGGCAAGGAGTATGCCTGCTGAGAGCTTCAGCCATGTCTTTTTGTCCATATATAAGAACAAAACTCCACACGCTAAAAAAACAAATGCAATTCTGTGCAGAACACCCACCCAGCGAACCTGGCTGAGATCAAATTCCGGGAATATCCAAAGTAACATTCCTACAGTATAAATTTTTATGCTTCGGAATAGTATTTTTTTCATCATGACCGACTTATCGTCGCCGGCATCCAGTCTTTTCTGGTATGTGAGGCTGATGGAAACTCCAACGATGAAAAGGAAAAACGGAAACACATAATCTGTGGGCGTTACCCCATTCCAGGAGGCATGAAGTAAAGGTGGATAGACATGCGACCAGGACCCAGGATCATTCACTACAATCATAGCCATAATTGTGAAGCCTCGTAAGGCGTCCAATGATATCAGTCTCCCGGTGGATAATTTTTCCTGCATGGGTTTAGATTTTTAACGTACTGGAAAGTCCGGATCTCCCTGTGATATTGAATCCCGCTGCCTTGATAGTGGTATTGCCGGGGACCTGAAAGGGCTGATTATATAGAGGACTATCTTTCGTTGGCTCGGTGCCATCCGTGGTGTAGCGGATTTCCATTCCCGGAAAGCCGCTATTCATAAATACGCTACCACCTATTACCTTGATTCCCGGAGGGGGAATACGGTAATGATAGCCTTCTCTATATGAGTCCATAAAAGGAACTTCCACTTTTGCAAGCGTGTGCATAAAGGATCTCCAGTCCATCTGCTTTTCAGACTCATCCTTGCCGGCCCAGCTGGGTTGCCCCTGCCACGCCCGTTGGGCAAAGGCCTGGAGTTTTGGCAAATAATAGTATTCCAGCATGCTTCGCCCTTTCACGGTTTCAGACCACAGCTGGGCCTGTAATCCAGCAATTTTTGCCTTTCCGGAAGGACTCAGTCGCTCCATATTTTTAAAATCAACAGCAGGGTTAAATGGACGTCCCATCTGATCTGCTTTCACTGATTGGTACAAATCGTAGGGAATGAAGCTGAAGGCATCGTAATGATCTACAAAGCCACCCCAATACAGGCCTGGCTCCCGTGGATCTCGGGAGTAGGCGAGGTCAAAATAAAAATTTGTCACATTACACAAAACTATTGGGTAGCCGGCATTGGCAAGGCGGTAGCCCAGGTCTTGGTTGCCCCAAAGACTATTCCACACATATGGATATACCTGTTTGTTGGCATATGTAGGATTGGCATTCCATTGTCCGCCATCCTGAAATACCATGACGGCTTCTTCCCAGGCTCCGGTCGCTAATCCGCGACTGGTAAGAGCGGCTTCCATCTGCCCAAAAAACATGCCCTGAAGATTGCGGGTGTTCTTGATTTCCGGGTGTTTTTTCAAAAATTCCTTACATATTGGAGAACCAGTCCAGGCTGTAGATGGCACTTCATCCCCGCCAGTGTGAAACATGCGCAGTGGTACATTGGCTTCCTTGTACATGGAAATGATATCATCTACAACAGTTTCAAAAAAGTGAAACACCTGACCCTGACAAACACAGGCAGTATTGTCATTATAGCCCTGCGCAGAAATGTATCTGGATGTATCTGCAGGATCAATCAGCCTGAATTCTTCCGCTGCTTCCTTCTTACCCTCCTTCATCAGACGTTGATACCGTAATTCCATGGCCCTGATAGCGGCTCTGGAGTGGCCAGGTAGGTTGATTTCGGGTATCACTTCAATATTTCGATTCCTGGCATACGTGATGATTTCCTTAAAATCTTCCCGTGTATAATATCCGTTTCCATGAGAGGCAGGATCAGCAGGGTCGGGTCCTGAGCCATAGGCCGGAGGCAGACACAGACTATCCCTGTACAGGTGTCCTCTTCTGGCACCCACTTCGGTAAGTTCAGGAAGCCCTTTGATATCAATTCGCCAGCCCTCATCTTCCGTTAAATTAAACAGCATCCGGTTGAGCTTATAGCGTGCCATCATATCGATCATGCGAAGGATGGTCTCCTTGTTCTGAAAATTTCGGCAAACGTCAATGTGCAAACCTCGATACCCAAAAGCAGGCTTATCCTGGATGTCATAAACAGGAATCTTGCAGCCTTCCTTGTCTGCCTTAACAGCCAGGGAGAGCAGGGATTGTATGCCATAAAATACACCTGCCTCATCGCTTCCGTAGATGCTGATGCTGCCCGGTGCTTTGACCGAAAGGGTATATGCTTCGCTAATGTTTTTTTCAGCAGAAATACCCAATGTAATATCGTCTCCGGATTGATTACCAATTGTGGCTTCGATGCCAAACCTGTTTTTCAACTCACTCTTTAGGTAATTGGCTCTTGATTCCAATGAAGCATCTTCCAACGATATAGAGCAGGTTTTGCCCAGAATGACCTCACCATCACCTTTTTTCCATGATTCCGGCGCAGGTAAAAAAGGAAAACCTTCTTTGTTTTCCTGGAATCCTGCGTATTGATTATACAAATAGGATGCATCGGGGAAGGGTTCCATGTCCTCCGGACTGCGCGTGTACTGATTATTCTCTGTGAATGGTCTGATCGTGTAACTTTTGACCGGTACGGTTTCGGTTTTGCCGTTATGGGTATATTCCAGATATACTCCTAAGGGGGCATCTGATTCTTTGATAAGCCAGTCACCAGAGGTGTAGGAAATGGATATGCTATCCCCTGGTTTTAGTGAAAAATCAGTAGCTGGTGTCATTTTATAGAAATCTCCATTGATATTCCTGATGTCGGCAGGACCCTCGGTAGAAAGGACATACCGGGGTGCCTGATTCCAGTGCATGGCCCAGGATGAATTTAGGATTTGCTTTCCACGATTGATAAGGGTAAACGTGGCAGTATGACTTGTCTTGCCATCGGATGTGGTCACATTTCCCTTGTTTTCCCAGATCACTTCCAGACTCGGAGGAGAAAACGAAGGGCTGCAATTGTAAGCCACTAGAATGCTTAATGAAAAGAATATTATATTTATTTTTAGCATAAATCAGTACTTTTATTTTGTATAAACAGAATTATATTGGAATCTGTGTGTAAGATACTGATTCACCGGAAATTAAAATGTGCGTGGTGCTAAATAAAATGAACAGATCCGTTCAATCCGGTTTACTTTTTCTGAAATGGCTTGCACGTTATCTTCTATAAGGTTTATCCTGTTATTGATAGCATAGCCTTTCAGTAAATAATCTTTTAAAATCCGGTTTGCCCAAATTCGGAATTGAGTTCCTCACAAGCCTTCATTAAATTCCCGCAATGGAAACCATTTTTTCTGTAAGACAAACATCATCTCTTTCAGCATACAAATCCTTCTCCAAAATACGTAAATTTGCAGTATAAATACAACTTTACGATACCATGAGCGAATTCAGAAAGGAGAAAGACAGCATGGGGTACATCGATGTACCCGCAGATAAGTATTGGGGCGCACAAACCCAACGGTCGTCAGAAAATTTTAAAATCGGTGGCCACCGCATGCCGGCAGAAATTATCCACGCCTTTGCAACACTGAAAATGGCAGCGGCACAGGCCAACTTCGAATTGGACGTATTATCCGAAGATAAGAAAAAACTGATCGAACAGGTCTGCACAGAAATCATGGAGGGCAAGCTCAATGACCAGTTTCCGCTGGTAGTGTGGCAGACAGGATCCGGCACGCAGTCCAACATGAACCTGAATGAAGTCATCGCCAACAGGGGACATGTCCTTGCAGGTGGCACCCTCGATGATGTCAAAAAAGTACTCCACCCCAATGATGATGTCAATAAGTCGCAGTCGTCCAATGACACCTTCCCTACCGCCATGCATATCGCCGCCTACAAGGTACTGGTAGATGTGACCCTCCCGGGAATGAAAGTCCTGCGAGATACCCTCCACGCGAAAGCACAAAAATATATGCATGTCGTCAAGATTGGCCGTACCCACTTTATGGATGCAACTCCCCTGACGCTGGGCCAAGAATTGAGCGGCTTCGTATCCCAGCTCGACCATGGCATCAAAGCAATAGAACACACCTTCCATCACCTTTCCGAACTGGCACTGGGAGGAACAGCCGTGGGTACAGGTCTGAATACACCAGCCGGTTATGATGTGCTGGTAGCCAAAAAAATTGCAGAAATATCAGGACTACCATTTGTAACAGGTACCAATAAATTTGAAGGCCTGGCAACCCATGATGCCATCGTAGAAGCTCACGGAGCCCTGAAAACAGTGGCTGTATCACTCATGAAAATAGGCAATGACATCCGTATGCTGGCATCTGGCCCACGCTGTGGCATCGGAGAAATCACCATTCCTGAAAACGAACCAGGATCATCCATCATGCCAGGTAAGGTCAACCCAACCCAGTCAGAAGCCCTAACCATGGCCATGGCACAGGTGCTGGGCAATGATGTGGCCATCAACATCGGTGGTATGAGCGGGCATTTCCAGCTTAACGTCTTCAAACCGGTCATGATATTCAACTTCCTGATGTCTGCCAACCTTATCGGTGATGCCTGTCAAAGCTTCAATGAACACTGTGCAGTAGGCATAGAGGCCAATGATGCTCGAATCAAGTTCAACCTGGACAATTCACTGATGCTGGTAACCGCATTAAATACCAAAATCGGCTATGACAAAGCCGCTGAAATTGCCAAAAAAGCACATAAAGAAGGTCTTACACTCAAGCAAGCAGCGCTTGACCTGAAATACCTCACCGCTGAAGAATTTGATGCATGGGTCAGGCCTGAGCAAATGATTTAATTGCCACCTTTTCAATACCCAACTATGCAAAAACACCCTCATCCACAACATCATGTCATACTGCTGTCGGTGGCTTGCTGCCTGATTGCGGGGATGCTGTCGTCCTGCGTGACATTCAGGCCCAAAGGCGCGATGGTTACAGAACCTTTGCCCGCACTGGATTACAGCAGGCTTGCATTATGGGCAGCCCACCCGGCAAAAATAGACAAAGCCGACCTCATGCCTGAAGGAGACACTGTACTGTGTGATGAAATGAAAGCCGATGTATTTTTCATTCATCCCACCACCTATTCCGGCACTAAGCGATGGCAAAAATCCTGGAATGCCCCCATTGACAATACGTGGCTGAATGACAAGACCGACAGTGGCACCATTCAGTTTCAGGCCAGCGCCTTCAATCACGCAGGCAGGGTCTTTGCCCCGCGTTACCGCCAAGCCCACCTTGAAGTGTATTATACAAGGGATTCCAGCTCTGCACTCCGCGCCCTGGATGAAGCATACGCTGACGTTAGGAATGCATTTATACACTTTCTCACATACGAAAGCAAAGGCAGACCCATTTTGATTGCAGCCCACAGCCAGGGTACCAACCACGCTTTACGCCTTCTGGATGATTTTTTTACAGATCCCAGCATGAAGAAAAGGCTAGTTGCTGCTTACCTGATTGGGATGCCTGTCAAGAATGACCGTTTTGTGCATATCCCTCCCTGTGTCGATTCTGCTCAGACGGGGTGTTTTGTTTCCTGGCGAACTTTCAAAAGAGGGTACGAATTGCCCCAGGCACTTTGTATCGGTAATGTCTGTGTGACTAACCCCTTGACATGGGAGATTTTGCCCCTACAACAACCAAAGGAATTAAATAAAGGCTCACTGTTGTGGGACTTCAATCAGATTCATCCCCACCTGGTCGACGCACAGGTTTACAAAGACATCCTATGGGCATCAAAGCCAAAATTCTTTGGCAGTCTCTTTCTGACAACCAACAATTATCATATAGCGGATATCAATTTTTATTATCTCAGCATCCGCGAAAACGCAGAGCACCGGGTCAGGACCTTTCTGCAAAAGCAGGAAAAATAATTGCATCCCATCTGATTTTTGGTATATTTGTCTGGTCGTGAACAGACATCCCTCACGACTTATTTGCATTGAAGCCAACTGTTGTCCTAAGTCTTTTTTTTCTTCTTGCCTGCACCTGTTTGACAGGACAAAACCGATATACTGCCTCCTGGGAATCGCTCGATAACCGCCCTGTACCACAATGGTATCCAAATGCAAAATTTGGCATTTTCATTCACTGGGGAGTGTATTCCGTGCCTTCGTGGGCAACAGATTCGTATGCTGACGGCTTTGGTAGTAATTACGCTGAATGGTACTGGCAGCGATTGAATGCACCACAGCTAAAAATACACAAAGACTTTACAACCTTTCACTCCCGCGTATACGGACCAGGATTTGCCTACCCTGATTTTGCTGAAAAATTCAGCTGCGAATTGTTTGACCCAACAGAATGGGCAGATCTGTTTCACCGTTCAGGCGCAAAATATGTCGTTTTGACCAGCAAACACCATGACGGCTACTGCCTATGGCCTTCTGCGCAATCGTGGAACTGGAATGCAGTTGATAATGGGCCGGGCCGGGATCTGGTGGGAGAAGTCACTGCCGCCGTGAAAAACAAAGGCATGCACATGGGCCTGTATTATTCCCTGTACGAATGGTTTAATCCACTCTATAAATCCGATGTACATGCCTACGTGACACAGCGCATGATGCCCCAACTCAAAGACTTGGTCAACACGTACGAGCCAGATGTCATCTGGTCTGACGGCGACTGGGAACACCCCGCCTCCACCTGGAAAACCCCTGAATTCTGTGCCTGGCTGTACAATGAATCCCCTGTCAGGGAACGTATCGTAGTGAATGACCGCCTGGGTAATGACACACAGGCCAAACACGGAAGTTTTCAAACGTCAGAATACGGGAGAGGTAATCGCAGCATACAGCGCCCCTGGGAAGAAACACGCGGTATTGGACAGTCATTTGGCTATAACCGCAACGAACAACTCAGTGATTATGCTACAAGCAAAGACCTGGTCCACCAACTCGTACGCGTCGTGGCCGGTGGTGGAAACCTGCTGCTCAATATAGGGCCAGCCTCCGATGGCACCATCCCTGTCATCATGCAGCAACGTCTGACCGATATCGGTGACTGGCTCAATGTCAATGGGGAAGCCATTTACAAAACCAGACCCTGGCAGGAAGCTCCTGCAGCAGACAGCATCGGCTTGTATTTTACCAAAAATGACACTCATGTCTTTGCCATCTTTACTGACTGGCAAAAAACAATCGAAATTGCCTGTCCTTCAAAGCCTGCCAGTGTGCGCATGCTTGGTGTGGCAGCAGACCTGCAATTTACCTACAAGAAAGGCAAGCTGATCGTCACCATGCCCACACTTCTGCCCGGTAAACTGCCGTGCGATTACGCCTGGACTTTAAAAATTGACGTTTTGCCATGAAGTTGCATGCCTGCTTTCTGCTCAGTTGTTTTTTCGTTTTCCAGGTGCCCGTGGTGGCATTCACAGCCATTCCCCCTGTAGTCCCCCCCATTCTTGTGAATAAAAAATGGAGGCTTGTCTGGCATGATGAGTTTTCCTACACGGGACTACCTGACCCAAAAAAATGGTCGTATGAGTCGGGCCACGTCAGAAATCAGGAACAGCAATATTATGTCGTAGCGGACACAGCAAATAGCTTTGTGGCCAATGGCATGCTCACTATCCGGGGAAAACAAGAAACCATAGCCAATGTAAAATTCAAACCGAAATCAAATGACTGGAGATACAAAGATTCTGTTGCCTTTTTTACGTCCGCCAGCCTGAACACCCTGGGCAAAGCCTCCTGGAAATACGGCAAAATCGAAATCCGTGCTAAACTGCCCTATGGCCGTGGCGTCTGGCCCGCCTTCTGGATGATGGGTACCAATCGCGGAGAAGTAAAATGGCCCCAATGCGGTGAAATCGACATCATGGAATACATTGGCGCCAAAGACTCCACCACTATCTACGGTACCATCCACCGTGACAGCGAAAAAGATGATCCGCCCTATTATTCCATAGGAAAAACCACCAAGAGCCAGACTATCCATACCGATTTTCATATTTACAGCCTGGAATGGAATAAAAAATACATCGACATCCTCTTTGACGGACAACGATATTTCAGGTACAAGATCCGGGAAGCTACGCGTAAAAACGGCGAAAATCCATTCCGAAAACCTTTTTACCTGCTCATCAACCTGGCCCTCGGCTCCGCCTGGCCGGGACCCATCGATGCACATGACCTACCCGCCGAATTGCTGGTAGATTACGTGCGTGTCTATCAAAAAAAATAATCACTTTCTAAATGCCATCTTCCTTCCATTATGCCACAAAAACACATGCCTACCCTACTGATACTGCTGCTGCTCAGCCTCACCAAACCAGCAAAGACACAGCATGACCAAGTCTACATCCCTGACCCTGACCCTGCCATTGAGGCCAGGCTTGAAGCGTGGAAAGACCTGAAATTTGGCCTGCTGATGCACTGGGGCCCCTACAGCCAGTGGGGTGTCGTGGAAAGCTGGAGTATTTGCCCCGAAGATCTCCCCTGGGCCACCGCCGCCAGAAAGAAAGGTGTAGCTGAAAACGAGTACGAAACGTACAAAAAAGCCTATGAGGCCTTGAAAACTACCTTCAACCCAACAGCCTTTGCACCGGAAAAATGGGCAGCTGCAGCCAAAAGAGCCGGCATGAAATACGTCGTCTTTACCACAAAGCACCACGACGGTTTTTGCATGTTTGACACCAGAGAGACAAATTATAAAATCACCGACAGAGAATGCCCTTTTTCTGCCCATCCGAGAAGAAATGTCACACGCGAAATCTTCGATGCCTTCCGCAAGGAAGGGTTCTGGACGGGTGCCTATTTTTCAAAGCCCGACTGGAATATGGATGCGTACTGGTGGAAAAAATTTCCGGTAGCCGATCGCAACTGCAACTATCAGATCTCCAAATACCCGTCTATGTGGCAGAAATATGTGGATTTTACGCACAATCAGATCGATGAACTCATGTCTGATTATGGCAAAATCGACATCTTATGGCTCGACGGAGGCTGGGTGCGCAAAACCAGCGACGAGGAAGTGAAAAACTATCTGCTGGAAAAATTTGAGGGAGTGCGCTACTCCCGAAACCCGCAGAACCAGGACATTGATATCGAGCGTCTCGCCAAAACAGCCCGTAAAAAACAACCCGGCCTGCTTGTAGTGGACCGCGCTTGCCCAGGTCCCTATCAAAATTACCTTACACCCGAACAACACATTCCGGAAGAAGGACTGCCCTACCCATGGGAAACCTGCATGACCATGGCTGGAAGCTGGAGCCATGTGCCCAACGACCAGTACAAGTCCTCAGCTGAACTGATCCGAAAGCTAGTTGACATCGTGTCTAAGGGAGGAAATTTCCTGCTGAACATCGGTCCCCGTCCCGATGGCGAATGGGATGACACCGCCTACCAGCGACTGCAGGACATCGGTGCCTGGATGGATGTCAACGGAGAAGCCATTTACGGCACGCGCATGCATGACACATATGGGGAAGGTGACAATATCCGCTTCACGCGCACCGCCGATGGCAACTTTGTCTACGTATTTTTACTGGGATTGGCTGAGAAAGAAATTGTCCTCCAGAAAGTGTCGTTAAAACCAGGTAGTGTCATTCAGGTACTCGGTTCTGATGCCGCTGTCAAATGGAAAAAGGAGAAAGGAGGCATCGCCCTGTCCCTTAGCGAGGAGCTCAAAGAGAATATAAACGCCGTTTTGGTCCTGAAAGTTCCCCAACAGCCCTAATTCCGACCATGATGAAGCAGCTTCAAAGCCAACGATATGCCGCAAAATGCCTGCTGTGGCTACTCCTTTTGACGTCATATCTCCACCAAAGTCACGCACAAAATGCGCCATTGGCTGGTGTTGATGTGCTATCTGTATGGTACGGATCCGACCCGGCATCAAAAGACTGGTTACTGGAGAGGCCAACACAAAAGGCCGGAGTTTTCAAAAGCCAGGACGGCAAAGATATCATTCTTGACAATGGACTGGTGAGAAGGCGGTTTCGCATCACGCCCAACATCGCGTGTTATGACTATACCAACCTGACTACCGGCCAGCAGCTCGTGCGCACAGTATCTGAAGAAGGCAGAATTGCACTCAATGGCACTGAATTCAACATCGGGGGTCTCTCCCGGATTGCAGAGCGTGGGTACCTCCAGCCCTCCTGGCTCGACACATGCCACAGCTTGCCCGGCTCCTTCATGCCTACAACCATTGAGGTACGCGATCTGCTTCCCTTCCCTGAAAAACCATCGGCAAGGTGGCGCTTTCCTGCCCCCTCGAGATCGGGAAAAGAAATCATCTTCAAATACAAGGCGCCGCAGGGTTCGGGACTGGAAACGGTGACAGTGGCTGTCCATTACGAATTGTATGACGGCATTCCCCTGATTGTCAAGTATATCACAGTCCGGAATGAGGGCATTGCATCGCTGGTCATAGGGAGGCTCGTCAATGAAGTACTCGCCCTGGTGGAGGAAGAAAGCGCAGTGGTGGGCAAGCCAGAACAGATGAAAAAACAGCACGGCATCTACGTAGAGACAAACTACGCATTCAACAATGCCATGCGCTACGACATCAGCGACCAAACCACACATTGGGGAACCGACAGGGCGTATACTTCCCAGGTTAATTACAATTTTGAAACGCCCTGCCTGCTGGAGGTGTATCCGGAAAAAGCCACCCAGATTACACTTGCGGCTGGAGAATCACTGGCATCGGTACGCACACACGAATTGCTGATGGATAGCTACGACCGGGAAAGACGCGGCTTGTTTATCCGAAGAATGTATCGCATTGTCGCACCATGGACCAGCGAAAACCCCATATTCATGCACCTCATCAGTAAAAATGATGAGGAAGTAAAGCTTGCCATCGACCAATGTGCGGCTACTGGGTATGAGGCATTGATCCTCAGCTTTGGCAGTCACTTAAATATGGAAGACGATAGTGACGCCAACCTGGCCAGGTGGAAAAAACTCGCTGATTATGCCCATTCAAAAAATATACAAATAGGAGGTTACTCTCTTTTCAGTTCGCGGCGTATCAGCGACGAAGATGATGTCATTGATCCCATCACAGGCAAACCGAATGCAGCTGCCTTTTTTGGCCATGCCCCTTGTATGGGCAGCCGCTGGGGCCTCGATTACCTACAAAAACTGAAGAAGTTTTTTACCTATACCGGCTTTGACATTTTTGAAAACGACGGCCCCTATCCCGGTGATGTGTGTGCATCGACTTCCCATCCCGGCCACGAAGGACTGGGTGATTCGCAATGGCGGCAAATGGCCCTGCAAAAGGAACTATACCGCTGGCTCAATGATAGGGGTGTGTATATCAATGCACCCGACTGGTACTTTCTCGACGGCACTCACAAAATTGCCATCGGTTACCGGGAAGTCAATTTTTCACTTCCCCGCGAGAACCAGAAAATCCTCAACCGGCAAAACATCTTCGACGGTACTTTCGAGAAAAATCCCTCTATGGGCTGGGGCTTTGTACCGCTCACAAAATACCAGGGCGGCGGACCTGAAGCCATCCTCGAACCCCTGCACGAACACATTGACGATTATCGTCAGCTGATGTTTCAATACTATGGAGCGGGCGTACAGGCCTGCTACCGGGGACCCCGGCTGTATGACACGGACGAAACCAAAAAAACGGTCTCCTCCATGATCGACTGGTACAAGGAGTACAGGACGATATTGAATGCAGACATCATCCATTTGCGCAGACCTGATGGACGTGACTGGGATGGCATCCTCCATGTCAATCCTGGCTCTGGTGTCAAAGGATTGCTGCTACTCTACAACCCACTGAAAGAAACCATCAGCCGAACCATCCGGGTACCCCTGTATTACACTGGATTGACTTACGAGGCACAGATAAAACAAGAGGGCAATGGCCCTAAAACATACAGGCTTGCAAGAGATTTTACCATCCAGATTGCCGTTGAAATGAAAGCGGAAGGATATACCTGGTTTACCATCCAATAAAAAATTCCTCACCTTCAATATCAGATATGCGCCAAGAAACACCTTTATCTACAAACAGCAAAACCCGCTTTGCCTTTGCACTGGTCACCTCCCTGTTTTTTTTATGGGGAACAGCATATGGGCTCCTGGATGTACTGAACAAGCATTTTCAGGAAAACCTGGAGATTACAAAAAGCCGGTCGGCGTTGTTGCAGACGGCCTACTTCGGTGCTTATTTCTTGATGGCATTGCCGGCAGGCCTCTTTATGCAGCGCTTTGGATATAAGAAGGGTATCATTCTGGGGCTATGCCTTTTTGCTACGGGTGCATTTCTGTTTTATCCCGCAACAGGGCTAAGCAGCTATCCCTTTTTTCTGACAGCCCTGTTTGTACTGGCTTGCGGCCTCGCCTGCCTGGAAACCGCCGCCAATCCGTTTATTACCGTTTTGGGCGATGCTAGTACGTCCTCGTTTCGCCTCAACCTCGCGCAAAGTTTCAATGGCGTGGGCTCTTTTATAGGTCCTTTGCTCGGCGGCGCATTGTTTTTCACCGGCAGCGAATCCGAAAATGCTTCCTCTGTGCAAGGTGTGTATATCGTATTGGGCAGTATTGTGACATTGGTGGCTTTCCTATTTTTGCGCACAGCCCTTCCGGAAATCAGAGGCCAGCAGAAAATATCCGGAATGAAAGATAGTGAAGAACCCAAATTATGGGCAATTTCTCATTTTCGAAATGCCGTCGTGGCCCAGTTTTTTTATGTAGCGGCACAGGTAGGCATTGCTGCCTTCTTTATCAACTATTGCGAAGAGCTCGGCATTGGCATCACGCCCGAACGGGCAGCCTACTTCCTTTCTGTTTGCATGATCGTATTTACGATTGGCCGTTTTCTGGGTGCTGGCCTGATGACAAAAGTCGCCCCGGCAACTTTGCTTTCCGTCTATGCACTGGTCAACATGGTGCTGATTGTCGGAGTGGCCTTCAACGCCTCAATCCTGTCAGTTTACCTATTGATTGCGATATTCTTTTTTGAATCAATCATGTTCCCAACCATTTTTGCGTTGGGCGTTCGGGACTTGGGAGAGCAAACGCACAGGGCTTCGTCTTTTCTGATTATGGCCATTGTCGGTGGTGCTATCGTACCCTATTTCATGGGATGGATCAGTGACATGTATTCTACGGCAACAGCCTTTTTCATTCCATTTGTGTGTTTTGGTATCGTAGCAGGCTTTGCATGGGACCAACGTAATACAGCAATGAAATGAGAGTAGGTTTGTTCATTCCCTGTTATGTCAACCTCTACTATCCCTCAGCCGGCATTGCGACGCTCAGGCTGCTGGAAAAGGCAGGGTGTGAGGTAGTATTTCCCAAAGGACAGACGTGTTGTGGACAGCCCTTGTCCAACGCAGGCATGCATCACCTGACCGGGGAAGCGAGCAGGCATTACAGGGAACTTTTCAGCGGCGTAGATTATATTGTAGGACCATCCGCTTCGTGCTGCCTGCACCTGCGCGAGCACGTTTTCGAATGGTCGGAGGGACCGCAGATTTTCGAAATTTGTGCCTTTTTGACAGATGTCCTGGCTATGTCGGAAATGGAATCGGACTTCATTGGAACAGTGGCCGTCCACCAAGGGTGCCACGGTCTGCGCGGCATGGCCCTAGGGCAGGCAACGGAAGAAGCAGCACCGTTTTTCTCCAAACCTTTGGCTATGCTGCAGATGATCAAAGGCGTACGCATTGTGGAAACAGACCGATGGGATGAATGCTGCGGCTTTGGAGGTACCTTCAGCGTAGGTGAAGAGGCGATTTCTGTGCGCATGGGCAATGATAAGGTCCAGCGAATCATCCAGTCTGGGGCCGGGTACATTGTGGGTACAGACATGTCCTGCCTCATGCACCTGCAGGGACTGCTCCTGCGTCAAGGCCATACAATAGAAGTGAAACACATTACTGAAATTCTCTGCTATGAATCATAAGAGTCATGCCTCGTCGGCAGCAGAATTTTTGGAGGACAGTGCTCGTGTTTCGTGGCATGACGATACGCTGTGGTGGATCAGAGCCAAACGCGATAAAGCAGTGGATACTGTGCCAGACTGGGAAGCCCTTCGCGAGGCAGCTTCTGAAATAAAACGACATACCCTGTCAAGGCTGGACACCTATCTCATGCAATTGGAAACACAAGCAATACAAAACGGCATTCACGTGCATTGGGCGGCCAATGCGGAGGAACACAACCGCATCGTTTACAACATTCTCAGCCAGCACCATGCAGCCAATGTTGTCAAAAGCAAGTCAATGCTCACGGAGGAATGCCACCTTAATCCATATCTCGAAGAGCGCGGCATCCAGGTCACAGATACTGATCTGGGTGAATATATTGTGCAGTTGCGCCACGAGCCTCCCAGCCATATTGTCTTGCCTGCCATTCACCTTAAGAAAAAGCAGGTATCAGACACCTTTCACACACACCTCAATACCGACCCGGGCAATCTTTCACCAGATTATTTGACGGCAGCCGCAAGGGATGTGCTTAGGAAGAAATTTTACGAAGCGGATGCGGCCATCACCGGTATCAACTTTGCTGTGGCAGAAAATGGTATGCTGGTCATTTGCACCAACGAGGGCAATGCCGACATGGGCATGCACCTAGCCAGAATTCACATAGCCTGTATGGGTATCGAAAAGGTCATCCCAACGGTAGAAGACCTGCCTGTTTTCCTTAGATTACTGGCCCGAAGTGCCACAGGGCAAGCTTCTACGGCCTATACAAGCCACATTCGAAAGCCGGTACCTGGCAAGGAGTTGCATTTAGTTCTCGTGGATAATGGCCGGACTGCCATGCTGGCACAACCCCATTTTCGCGATGCCCTGAAATGCATCCGCTGTGGCGCGTGCTTCAACACCTGCCCTGTATACCGGCGCAGCGGCGGACACAGCTACCACACGTCTGTGGCGGGCCCCATAGGATCGGTGTTGTCGCCCGGCCAGAATATGGCTGCACATGGTGACTTACCCTTCGCCAGCACGCTTTGCGGCAGCTGCAGCCAGGTATGTCCTGTCAAAATTGATCTGCATGGGCAACTTTGGCACCGCAGACAGGAAATTAATCAAGCCGGATATGTGAATGGGATGAAAAAGCTGACTGCACAAGGTTTTGCATGGTTACTGACCAGACCCCGGCTGTTTCGATTGCTTCTGAATTTTGGAGGCAAAGCAGGAAGATTGCTGTCAAAACGGCCATTTCGCAGGCTCTCCGCCTGGACTCGCCACCGAGATCTGCCGTCCATGCCCCAGGCCCGATTTGATTCATGGTACAACAAACAGTATGAGCAGCAGAAATAATATATTGAAAGCCATTGCTGCTGCCAGATACCCTGCCGTGTCCAGGCAAGCGTATTCGGGCTCGATATCAGAAGAAACCAATGCCCTGGCCGCTTTTGTTGATGCCTGTCAGCGCAACGGATCTGAGATCGTCAGTGTAGAGGATCGAAACCATGCCATGGCCTATTTCCAAGTACAGCCGGACACTGAGGCCCTCCTTTTGGAAAGCCGGCTGGGCGTAGCCGAAAATGGTGCCATCTGGCTGGATGAAGCTTCTCTGCCGGGACGCGATGCGCCCTTTGCCTGTTTGCATCTCTTTGCGGTGCTTTCTGCCCGCGATATCGTGGCGTCGATGCACGACGCGTATGCACGACTACAAATGTGGTACAATGGCCCTGATTTTCCAGGCTTTGGTGTGTTTATTGCAGGCCCATCCAAAACGGCCGATATAGAACAAACGCTCGTCATGGGTGCACAAGGAGCGAAAAAACAGACAATTCTTCTCATTTCAACGTAAGTTTACAGACATGGCATTTCAACCCTACATGCAATTAGACCCGGCCGACAATGTACTGGTCGCCCTGCAGGACCTCCCTGCCGGAATGGAAGTCCATTTTCAGGATGTGCATTTCCGGCTGGTCCGGGATGTGCCCGCCAAACACAAATTTTTTATGCACCCCATGCCCGCAGACGCAGCTATAACCATGTATGGAACCCTGGTTGGAACAGCGGTGACTGACATTGCACAGGGAGATCGCATGGATACGCAGAATACGCGCCACGCGGCATCAGCCTACGGAGAAAAAACAGCGATGTACAACTGGCAGCCTCCTGATGTGCACCGATGGCAGGATGCCCGGTTTATGGGTTACCTCCGGGCTGATGGTCAGGTAGGTACGCGCAACTACTGGCTGGTCATCCCCCTCGTTTTTTGCGAAAACAGGAATGTGGATACCATCCGGGAGGCCTTCATCCAGGAACTCGGCTATGCCAGACCCAATCCGTACCGGCAACTGGTGAGGTCGCTATTAAGAACTGTACAAGGAAATACGCAACATGCCGAAACACAGGAAGGCGAAGAAAGAGTTTTTTTGCCAGACAGGCCCTTCCCCAATATCGATGGCATCCGCTTTTTGGTACACGATGGTGGTTGCGGAGGCACACGGGAAGACTCCCGCAACCTCTGTATGTTGCTGGCCGGCTATGTTACCAACCCAAATGTGGCGGGAGCAACGATTCTCAGTCTTGGTTGCCAACATGCGCAAATCCCTCTTTTTGAAGAAGAGTTAGCCCGAAGGATGCCAGCACATACCAAGCCGGTCCATATCTTTGAGCAGCAACAATATGGCACGGAGCAAGCCATGCTCGAAGTAGCCATTCAGGCTACTTTTTCCGGGCTTGTGCAAGCCAATGCCCAGCAGCGGCAGCCCGCTCCCATTTCCAAGCTGACAATAGGTGTCAAATGCGGTGGGTCTGATGGCTTTTCAGGTATCTCCGCCAATCCGGCAGTGGGCCATGCAGCAGATCTTCTGGTAGCCCTCGGTGGTAAAGTGGTGATGGCGGAATTTCCAGAGCTGTGCGGCGTCGAACAGGAGCTGATCAACCGCTGTACTGATGAAGAGACAACAACCAGGTTCTCCATGTTGATGAACGAATATGCAGCCAGGGCAAAAGCGGTTGGCTCAGGCTTTGACATGAACCCTTCGCCAGGCAACATCCGTGATGGATTGATCACCGATGCCATCAAATCGGCCGGAGCAGCAAAAAAAGGAGGTACCTCTCCTGTAGTGGATGTACTTCCTTATGGCCACTATGTCCGAAAAAGCGGACTCTCCCTGCTATGTACCCCCGGCAATGACGTCGAATCGACGTCCGGCATGGCGGGCGCAGGTTGCAACCTTCAGTTATTTACTACGGGTTTGGGCACACCGACCGGCAATCCTGTCTCACCGATGGTTAAAATAGCCACCAACGATACCCTGGCATCGCGCATGCCGGATATCATCGACCTTAATTGTGGCGGCATCATCACCGGCAGCCATACCATCGCCTCCTCCGGCGAAGAAATACTGGAATACGTGCTCACTTTGGCATCCGGGGAGGTGGCCACCTGCGCCGAACGAAACGGCCAGGAAGATTTCATTTTCTGGAAACGGGGGGTATCTTTGTAAACAAAACACCTTGAAAAGCCATGTTTTCACTTAAGAATAAAAATGTCATCGTAACAGGGGGAGGCAGCGGTATCGGCCGCGCGATATCCCTTCTTTTTGCGAGTCAGGGAGCTTCAGTTACGATTGTAGACCTCTCGCTTGAAGCAGCGGACGAGGTGCGTTGTGAAATTACAGACACCGGTTTCCATGCTACTGCAGTGGCGTGTGATGTAAGCCAGCAAACAAAGGTCCTGGAGGTGTTTCAAAACATGCATCCGATTGATATTTTGGTCAACAACGCAGGCATTGCCCATGTGGGCAAGTTGCATGAAACCAGCGAAGCCGACCTGGACCGGCTCTACAATGTGAATGTAAAGGGGTGTTACAATTGCCTTTTTGCGGCCCTGCCCGGGATGATGGAGCGCAAAAAAGGCGTGATTCTCAATATGGCATCGATTGCTGCCCTCGTCGGATTGCCAGACCGGTTCGCTTATTCAATTACCAAAGGAGCCGTGCACGCCATGACTTTATCGGTCGCCAGGGATTACCTACCGTACAACATACGCTGCAATTCCATCTCTCCAGCGCGGGTACATACGCCATTTGTAGATGGCTTCCTTGCCAAAAACTATCCCGGACAAGAGGCAGAGATGTTTGCCCGCCTCGCTACTACACAGCCCATCGGACGTATGGGCACACCGGAAGAAATTGCTGCACTGGCACTCTATTTATGCTCCGATGAAGCCGGCTTTATCACGGGCTGTGATTACCCGATAGACGGGGGCTTTGTCAAATTAAACAACTAACATATATGAAGCTGATTAGATTTGGAAACATAGGTCAGGAAAAACCGGGCATTCAGGTTGGCAATGTCCGCTACGATGTGAGTGCGTTTGGGGAGGACTATAGCGAAGAATTTTTCGGCAGTAATGGAATCGATCGACTCCGCGAATGGGTGGATGCACAGGATTCTCTGCCTGTAGTCGATGCTTATACACGATTGGGCAGTCCGATTGTCAGGCCATCCAAGATTGTATGTATCGGGCTGAACTATGCAGATCATGCTGCTGAAAGCCAGATGCAGGCACCAGCTGAGCCTGTTGTCTTCTTTAAGGCGACGACGTCAATGTCCGGACCCAATGACGATGTCATGCTGCCTAAAGAAAGCGAAAAAACAGACTGGGAGGTCGAACTGGCTGTCATTATCGGAAAAACGGCCCGTTACGTTGAAGAAGCCCATGCAATGGAGCATATAGCAGGATACTGCCTCCACAACGATTATAGCGAGCGGGCTTTTCAGCTGGAGCGAGGAGGGCAATGGGTCAAAGGCAAAAGTTGCGATACCTTCGCACCCCTGGGGCCCTGGATTGCCACATCGGACGAAATTACGGACATTCAGAAGCTACGGCTCTGGCTCACTGTCAACGGCAAGATCCTCCAGGATGGCAATACTTCCAACATGATTTTTCCGGTAAGTTACCTGATTCATTATGTGAGCCAGTTTATGACCCTCCTGCCGGGTGATATCATCAGCACCGGGACTCCTGCCGGTGTAGGCCTCGGACAAAAGCCGGAACCCTGGTATCTCAAAGAAGGTGATATTGTCGAGCTGGGTGGTGATGGCCTGGGTGCTGCCTCACAAAAAATCATTCCCTTTCAATCATGATAAACGATATGCCCATCATAGACAGCCACCAGCATTTCTGGAAGTTTAACCCGGACAGAGATGGCTGGATTACCGACAATATGGCTGTTCTCCGGCGCGATTTTCTGCCTGAAGAACTGGAGGGCATGTACCAGTCTGTCGGCATAGCGGGCTGTGTGGCAGTCCAGGCTGACCAGTCAGAGGAAGAAACACTTTTTCTGGCGAATCTGGCTGCAGAACATGCCTTTATCAAGGGCGTGGTGGGTTGGACAGATCTGGCCTCAGATGGCCTGGCATCCTTCTTGGACAAATACCAGCAAATGCCCGTGATCAAAGGATTCCGCCACATCGTCCAGGCCGAAGATGCCGACACCTTTCTGTGCAGGGAAGATTTCTGTCGCGGCATCGGCATGCTGGCAGAGCGGGGATATTCCTACGATATCTTGATATATGCAAGGCAGCTGCCTGCTGCCCGAGACTTTTTGGCACGTTTTCCATACCAGCCATTTGTGGTGGACCATGCCGCCAAACCCGATATACGAAGCATTCGAAAGGGAGCATTGCCTCCATATACTTCAAGTGAAGACTTCGCCTGGTGGGAAAAAGAGATACGACTTCTTGCCGCCCATCCCAATGTGTATTGCAAGGTGTCAGGACTCGTCACGGAAGCAAGCTGGGCTTCCTGGTCCATGGACGACCTTATTCCGTTTGTGGAAGTGCTGCTGTCTGCCTTTGGAACAAAAAGGCTCATGTTTGGAAGCGACTGGCCCGTTTGCTTGCTGGCTGCTACAGACTACAGCGAAATGTGGCATCCCTTACAGCAATATTTATCCACACTCAGTGCGGTAGATCAGGAGCAGATTTGCTACCGTACAGCCTCAGAATTTTACAAACTGGCATTATGAACCTGCAACTCGACAACAAAGTAATCCTGGTCACCGGAGGTGCCAAGGGTATCGGCGAAGGCATCGTCAGGGTGCTGGCACACGAAAATGCCATTCCGGTTATCATTGGGCGAAATGCTGCCGACAATGTCGCACTGGTGCGGTCACTGGAACTGGAAGGACGCCGTTCCTATGCTATCGAGGCAGAGCTAACCGACCCAAACGCATGTCGCCGTGCTGTAGAAGCTGCAGTGGAAAAGCTGGGCCGTATCGATGGGCTCGTCAATAATGCAGGTGTCAATGACGGCGTAGGGCTCGAAAAGGGCAGTTATGAAGCCTTTATGGCATCGCTGCACCGCAATGTGGTACATTACTATCTTATGGCGCACCATGCATTACCCTGGCTGAAAGAATCGAAAGGGGCTATTGTCAATATCGGCTCAAAGACGGCTGAAACGGGACAGGGCGGTACGTCGGCCTACGCCGCTGCCAATGGGGCACGCAATGCCCTTACCCGGGAGTGGGCCGTAGAATTGTTGCCCTACGGCATTCGCGTTAACTCCGTCATCGTTGCAGAGTCGTGGACACCGCTGTATGCCAGCTGGATTCAGACCTTTGCTGACCCAGATGCCAAATTGGCAGAAATTACCAATGTCATCCCCCTGGAAAAACGAATGACCACACCGGAAGAAATCGCCTGTACGGTCGCCTTTTTATTGTCGAAGCGGTCAAGCCACACCACAGGCCAGTGGATTCACGTGGATGGAGGCTATGTACACCTCGACAGAGCATTGAAAAACCAACAAAAATGAAGAGATATTGCCTGGCACTGGACCTGAAGGATGATGCTGTCCTCATTGCGGAATACGAAGCCTACCACCGTGCCGTTTGGCCTGAAATACTGGAGAGTATCCGACAATCGGGCATAAAAACGATGGATATCTACCGCACAGGCAACCGGCTCTTTATGGTCATGGAGACGGAAGAGAATTTTAGTTTTGAAGCAAAAGCAGAGAGCGATGCCAGTAATGCCAGGGTTCAGGAGTGGGAGGCCCTTAAGTGGCAATACCAGCAAGCTTTACCTGGCAGTGCTCCCGGAGTAAAGTGGGTGTTGATGGACCATATATTTGGGTATAAAGGGTAATGGCATTGGCAAGCAGAAGTGCAGTATTGTTGGTATTTTTGAAAAAAAGAGACAGTGAATAAAGTGTTTTCAACCTTGCCCTTGAAAAAGGACATCATCCTCAAAAATAGATTAGACTTTTACCAGTTCTTCTTCCCGTTTTTCAATCTCTTTCTACACGGCAGCAATATCGACTTCGGCTGACGCACCCTCCATCACGTATCATACGGATCTACATCAATCGTAACACGGACATTCCTGGTGGCTGGAATGGTTTTGAGGAAATCCCTCTCCGCCAGGAGTAATTGCTTTACTTTGCGCACTACCTGAGCATCTTTCTCCATTTTGATGGTAATCTGCTGTATGTACTGTCCTCTGATCCGGGCAATGGAAGGTACAGACGGTCCTACCAGTCTGTTGCCGATTTTGGCAGAAAGCCGGTTTGCCAGCTCCCTGGCTGCATGAGCACAAACTTCGGCATTTTTGTGCCACAATTCCAGCTGTATCATACGAAAGAAAGGAGGATAGATAAACATTTTGCGCTCTGCGACCTCACGCTGGTAGAAGGCGTTGTACAGGTTGTGTGTCGTTTCCGTGATGACGGGATGGTCGGGTGAAAACGTCTGGATGATAACCCTGCCCTGCTTTTTTCGCCGCCCTGCCCTGCCTGCTACCTGGGTGAGCAACTGAAATGCCCGTTCGCTGGCCCGGAAATCGGGATAGCGCAGGATTGCGTCAGCATTCAGGACGCCTACCAAGGAGATGTGGTCAAAGTCGAGGCCTTTGGTAATCATTTGTGTACCGACCAGGATATCGATCTGGCGCTCTTCAAAATCCTGCATCAGGCTGTCAAAAGCGGCTTTGGTCCGGGCGGTATCCATGTCCAGTCTGGCTACTTTGGCTTGTGGGAAATGGGCAGCAATGGCTTCTTCAATTTTTTCTGTACCAAAGCCGCGCTCTGTCAGATCGGGATTACCGCAGGCAGGGCACTCTTTTGGCATCCTGTTTCTTCCCCCACAATAATGGCAGCGCAACTCGTGGAAGGCCTTGTGCATGGTGAGTTTCACATCACAGTTGGCACACTCAGCCTGCCATCCGCACAAGCCGCACTGGACCGTAGGCGCATAGCCGCGGCGGTTTTGAAACAGAAGAACCTGTTCTTTTTCTTCCAGTGCCTGGCCAATGGCTTCGATGAGACGCTGGCTGAACAGTCCGTCAAATCGCTGGTCTTTGAACGAATGCCGCACATCGACAATTTCAACGAGAGGCAAGACTGCCTCACCATGTCTTTCTGTCAGCGTGACCATTCCAAATTTCCCTGCTACCGCATGCGCATAGGATTCCAGGCTGGGAGTGGCGCTTCCGAGCAGGATGTGGGCAGGATGGTGCGCTGCCAGATACAGGGCGACATCTCTGGCATTGTACCGGGGAGTCGGGTCTGTCTGCTTGAATGAACTGTCGTGCTCCTCATCCACAATGATTAGCCCGAGGTTGACAAAAGGCAGGAAAATGCCGGATCGGGCCGCCACGATCAGGCGGCTGCCCCGCATGGCCGCCTGCCAGATTTCAACCCGCTCCTGGTTGTTCATACGGCTATGGTATACGAGCACATCCTCACCAAAATACGATTTTAGCCGGGCAATAAGTACAGGGATTGTTTGCCCTGTTGCATCATATCGCGGATGCACTCTGCATAGATGCGCGTCTTTCCGCTACCCGTCACCCCATGCAGCAACACCGGCGTGGCGGCCGCAAAATGCTGTTGGATGGCTTCCAGGGCAACTTCCTGCGGACGACTCAACGCATCAGACGGCCCGGACACAGTCTTCTCTCCCCTCATACCATGTTGATTTTCAGTACCGTGCCCGGACACAGTCGAATGCACGCGGCTGACCACTTTCTTTTCCAGCGTGCAAATTCCCTTTTTGGCTATGGAGTGAAGGGTGCTGGTTTCCACGCCAGCCATCTGACACACCTCCGCGGCTGCAATGGAAGCCTCTTTTCGGGCTGTCAGCTGCACAAACGCCAGCAAGGCATTGGTTTGTTTCTCGCTTTTTGCCAATAACTCAAATGCGGAGGTGATTGCCTGCCTGTCTGACACATACGGTTCAGACAGCGTCATAAAAAGCGTAGTCCGTGGTTTGAATTTCTCAATAAGCTCCTCCTTGATGGAAATGACCTCCTTATCAAGCAGGCTGCGCAAAACAGGGAAGATGGTTTTTTTATTCAGGATTTCCTGAATCTGAAGGATGGTAAGCTCATTTTGTATGGAAACGGCTTCGGCCACCAGGTATTCATCGTCTGTCAGCGCCTGCGTGTGGTCATCCAGGTTTCCGTTGTATACGACTTTCGTTTCACTTTCCAGCTTCAGGCCGGAGGGCATAGCCACGTTCATCACTTCACCCACAGTACAGCAATAATAGTCTGCCAGCCAGATCCATGTTTTAATCTGGAAGGGTGTGACAATGGGTGTGTGGTCCAGTACAGAAATGATAGGTTTTGGCGTATATTCCAGCTTGAGGGGCCCGTGCAATTCGGCAACAAGTGCAGAATACAGCTTATTTTTTAGTGCTACCTCCACCCGAATACCTACTTTTACTTCCTCTGCCAGAGAAGGCGGAATGGCATACGTGTACAATTTGGGCAATGCCAATGGAAAGATGACAGTGGCAAAAGCGGGTGCTGACGTATGGATATGCATAAAGACAAAGGTAGGGATTTCTGCTCATTTTCATCATTCCTGCGATGCATTGCGGTACCCTTGTGACTCAGGGTTGGCAATGTCAGACTATGGACTTTCCGGCCAGTTCCCACAAAATGATGCCGGCACAGACAGAGACGTTGAGTGAATGCTTGGTACCGGATTGTGGAATCTCCACGCAGAGGTCCAGCAGCGGCAATACATCATCCTGAATGCCTTCCACTTCATTGCCAAAGACGACAGCGACAGGTCGGTCAGCACCCTGAAATTGCTGTAGGGGCGTGGAAGTGTCTGTTTGTTCGACGCCGACCAGCAGGTAGCCGTCATTTTTTAGTGCGGCTAAAATGGAGATGATATCTGCGTGGTATTCCCAGGCAACAGATTCGGTAGCTCCGATAGCTGTTTTAGTAATTTCGCGGTGTGGTGGTGTGGCGGTGATGCCACAAAGGATGATTTTCTCAATGTTGAACGCATCGGCCGTCCGAAAAACGGAACCCACATTCAGGGCTGAACGCACATTATCCAGCACGGCAATGAGGGCCTTTTTGGGCATGACTCTGTATTCTTCCAGCGTTGGCCGTTGCAATTCGGAGAGCGTCCTTTTTCTCATGCTTATTTTTTATGCTGCAGTGCCGCTTTGATAAAGCTCACAAACAGGGGGTGTGGGTTTTCGACGGTACTTTTCAGCTCGGGGTGAAACTGAACCCCGATAAAATAAGGATGAGATGGCAACTCGATGATTTCCACCAGACCCGAATCCGGATTTTTTCCCGTGGCCATCATGCCGGCCGCTTCGATGCGGTGCAGGTAGGCATTGTTGAATTCATACCGGTGGCGGTGTCTCTCCGAAATTTCTGTTTTTCCGTATGCTTTGCTAGCCAGTGAATTTTTCAGAAGACGGCAGCTGTAGGCTCCCAGTCGCATGGTCCCCCCTTTCGCTGTGATTTTTTTCTGCTCTGGCATCAGGTCGATGACCGGTTCGGAGGTGGCTGAATTGACCTCAGTTGAACTGGCTTCTTTGATGCCAAGCACATTTTTACAAAACTCCACTACTGCGGTTTGCATACCCAGGCAGATTCCAAAGAAGGGGATATTGTGTTCCCTCACGTAACGGATGGCTTCCAGTTTGCCGGCGATGCCGCGTTCACCAAAACCGGGAGCTACCAGCACCCCGTCCAGGTGTTTCAGCTTGTCGGGCACATCGCCTGTTTCCAGTGTCTCTGAATGAATGGGAATGACCCTGACCTTGCATTCATTTACGGCACCGGCATGGATGAACGCCTCATAAATCGATTTGTATGCATCCTGCAGTTCGTTGTACTTCCCGATAAGGCCAATAGTGACCTCCCGTGTTGGGTTTTTGAGTTTGCCAAGAAACGCCTTCCACTGGTCCAGCTCAGGTTCGTGCGGCGATTTCATTCCGAGTTTTTTGAGAACGGTTTTATCAAGTTTTTCCTTGAGCATGAGCAAGGGCACATCGTAGATGGTTTCGGCATCGATGGCTTCAATGACAGAGTTGACATCCACATTGCAAAACAGTGCCAGCTTTTCTTTTATTTCTTTGGGAAGGGCATATTCCGTCCGGCAGACGAGGATATCTGGCTGGATACCGGCCTGCAGAAGTTCTTTGACAGAGTGTTGGGTGGGCTTCGTCTTGAGCTCCTTGGCTGCTTTCAGGTAAGGTATCAGGGTCAGATGTACGACGATGCAATTTTCCTTGCCCAGATCCCAGCGCAGCTGTCGCAGGGCTTCGAGGTAGGGAAGTGACTCAATGTCACCCACTGTTCCGCCAATTTCTGTAATGATGACATCATAGGTCTTTTGGCTCTCAAGCAATGTAGCCCGGTGTTTTATCTCGTCGGTAATGTGTGGAATGACCTGAACCGTTTTGCCCAGGAAGGCCCCTGCACGTTCTTTTTCTATGACAGTCTGGTAGATTCTGCCAGTGGTGACATTGTTTGCCTGTGAGGTAGCGATATTGAGAAAACGCTCATAATGGCCGAGGTCAAGATCTGTTTCTGCCCCATCTTCAGTGACGTAACATTCCCCGTGTTCATATGGGTTGAGAGTACCCGGATCGACGTTGATGTATGGATCAAATTTTTGGATGGTAACCCTAAGGCCCCTTGCCTGAAGCAACTTTGCCAGAGATGCTGCAATGATACCCTTTCCTAAAGAAGAAGTCACTCCGCCCGTAACAAAAATATATTTAGCCATATTGATAGAAGAAAGAATCTTTGGTTTCTTTGCTACGGGATGCAAAGGTAAGAAAAAAATGGTGCCTTGAAAATCATTGCTGTATAATCTGTATGCAGAAGATGGATTGTTTACAATTTGATTACATTCAATTTACGTTTTCTTTACTTTGCCAAACGATGTTTGCCAAAAAAACGATGCCGTACAGATATTTCGCTTCGCTCACTGTCATGCTTGCCATTGTCTTTCCCTTCAGCCTTGCCACTCACTGCCTATCTTGTGTAGGCAATGTCGCTTACAAACTTGGATGTCGCCTTTTTTCGGTTCGGCGGAATTAAGTTTAACGATTTTGTTTATTAGATAATTACGCTATATTATTCTGTAATTTAAATTATTGTTAATTATTTTAAAATTATATATATTTTAAGTCAATTATCACAACATAATGTTTCTTTTCTGCATTCATTAGTTTTAAAGAACAAGAACCGTTATAATGATTACAAATATTTTTTCTGTAAGCCTGATTTTATTTTCAGTCATTGACATTCTGGGCAACATTCCCGTCATCATCGACCTGAAGCACAAGGGCGTCATTGTGGACTCGGTCAAAGCGGCCGTTGCCTCCCTTTTGTTGATGGTTGGCTTTTTGTATGCGGGGGAAGGCATTTTAAAGATTTTTGGTCTTGATGTCCAATCGTTTGCTGTTGCTGGTGCGTTGATCATCTTTTTTATTGGGCTTGAAATGGTCCTTGGTGTCCGTTTTTTTAAGGAGAGCCAGGGCATGCAGACGGGGACCATTGTGCCAATTGCCTTTCCTTTGATTGCCGGTGCCGGAACCATGACAACCATCATCTCCCTAAAATCAAAGTATGAAAACCTGGAAATTCTGGCAGCCATCTTCCTCAATATCGTCGTTGTTTTTGGCGTTCTCCATTTTTCTGACTGGATCAAAGACAAGCTGGGGGATGCGGGTGCAGCTGTATTGAGAAAAGTTTTTGGTATCATTTTGTTGGCTATTGCGGTAAAACTTTTCAAAGAAAACTTTCATCTGGTCATTACTTCCGGCAAAAAACTGGCATTTTCCGGCATTTGAGGCATCCTAAGATTTTTAAACTTTTGAGAGAAGGGTAAGAAAAACGTATGTACCTTTAACCCTATACATTGTATATGGATGCGTACAGCCGAAGTCAGCAGATCAAACAAAAGGCGGCGGAGCTGGGATTCTTTCTGTGTGGCATAGCCAGAGCTGAATTTATGGAAGAGGAAGCCAGGCGGCTGGAATTGTGGTTGAACCAGCATTTTCAGGGTGAAATGAGCTACATGGAAAACCATTTCGACAAACGCACAGACCCGCGATTGCTGGTTCCGGGGGCCAAAAGTGTCATTTCACTGGCCTACAATTACTTTAATACAGAAAAACAATCAGATCCTGGTGCGCCTAAAATTTCTACCTACGCCTATGGCAAGGACTACCATAAAGTAGTAAAACGGAAATTAAAAACCCTTTTCCAATGGATGAATGACACCTTCGGATCGATAGAAGGTCGTTATTTTGTGGATTCGGCCCCCGTACTTGAGCGGGACTGGGCACGCCGGAGCGGGACTGGATGGATAGGAAAAAATACGATGCTCATTCACCCAAAGAAAGGATCCTTCTTTTTCCTTAGTGAAATCATTCTTGACCTGGAACTGGCATACGACGCTCCGCTGAAAGACTATTGTGGTTCCTGCAGGCGCTGCATAGACGCCTGCCCGACGGAGGCCATCAGCCCACAGGGCTACATCATGGACGGAAGCCGCTGCATTTCCTATCTGACCATAGAACTTAAAAATCAGCTGCCGGATGAGTTTAAGGAAAAGATGGACAACTGGGCATTTGGTTGCGATGTTTGCCAGGATGTTTGTCCATGGAATCGCTTCTCGACCCCACACCACGAACCGTTGTTTCAGCCCACCCCCGGATTGCTGCAGATGACCAATGAAGAGTGGAAAGAACTGGACCATGTCATTTTTGACACATTGTTTGAAGGAAGTGCGGTAAAACGCACAGGGTATCCGGGGCTGAAAAGAAACATTGCTTTCTTACAAAACCCGGATGATAAAGAGAAATCTATTGCCCATACTTCCCCACTTCCCTCCTGAACGCGACAGCATCTGTCAAAAAAGATGTATCTTTGCATTTCGTTTTCCAGTCTTTTCAGTCATTTACGTGAATACAATGATGCAATACCCGTACTTCCTGGTTTTGACAGCATGTTTCGGTTTTCTATCCCCGCTTTCCGGACAGACAAAGGTAACTGCCTCGGCATCAGTAGATCGGATGATGGGCAAAATGATAACCCGGGGAAAGTCAGTGGAGCAAATCAAAGCCTGGCGTATTCAAATCATTACGACAGACAACCGCAGAGAAATGGAGACAACCAGGGCTAAATTTAAATCTTTGTATCCTGACGTAACGATGGACTGGAAACATGTCGCCCCCTATTATCAGGTGCGGGTGGGTTTTTTTGAAACAAAAAACAAGTTGATGCCCTTTCTGCTGGAAGTAAAAGAGAATTTCCCTTCTGCTACACCGGTGTACGATAATGTAAGCAAGCGGGACCTTGTGAGCGATTGAACAGGCTATGTACAGACGCACTATTTCCACCAAAAATTCATTTGACTGGGTTGCCCTTTCGGTGTATTTCAGTCTGGTCGTCATTGGCTGGTTTATGGTTTTTTCCACCTTATACAATGAAAAAAATCCATACTCCTTCCTTGACATTTCAACACCCTTAGGTGCGCAGACGCTGTGGGTGGGAATATCGATGGTTGCCTTTTTACTCACGCTGACTATCGACTGGAAATTCTGGAATACATTTGCCTTCCCCATTTACGGGGCTATGGTGGCTCTACTGGTATTGGTGCTGATCGTGGGCAAAGAAATCAATGGTGCAAAGGCCTGGTTTTCATTTGGTTTTTTCTCGTTTCAACCCTCAGAGTGGGCCAAGTTTGGGACAGCACTAGCTGTAGCAAGTTACCTTAGCTTTTATAAGACAACAGTAACAAAAGCCAATGTTTTTCTCATTTCACTTTTTCTGTTTCTGGGACCTGCCTTGTTGATCCTGTTGCAACCGGACTTTGGCTCCTCACTTGTTTTTTTCTCCTTTTTCATCCTCTTGTATCGCAGGGGAATGTCACCCTTATACCTGATGATTGGATTGAGTGCATCGGCGATTTTCATTTGCTCATTGATGTTCAGCCCGAATCTGGTCACCGTTTTTCTGCTGTGCATTGGTTTTGCGGTACTTGTTGCAGAATGGGCTGGAAATATTCAAAGCCTGTTGCTCATTGCCGGAATGTTTGCATTGGCTATTTTTCTTACTATGCAGGAGGAGTTGCTGTTTGCGGGAGGTTGTGCTGCAGCTGGGCTTGTTTATTATATCATTTATCATTTCAGAAAAGGAAACTATCGAATTGTTACACTGGTGGTGCCATTTCTGGTCCTGGCTTCCTTGTTTTCATATACAACCAGCTATGTTTTTGAAAATGTATTGCGCCCACACCAACAGGACCGAGTCAATGTATGGCTTCGGCCAGAAAAATGTGACCCGAGAGGATCGCTGTACAATTTGATTCAGGCAAAACTGGCCATAGGCTCAGGTGGACTAACCGGAAAGGGTTTTTTAAAAGGAGAAATGACAAAGCTAAATTATGTGCCCGAACAATCCACCGATTTTATTTTTACCACGATCGGGGAAGAACAGGGCTTTGTAGGCAGCCTCGGCGTCATCGTCTCGAACATCGACAACCCGTTCTTCCTGGAAGTCTACAGGGCGGTCGAGACGCGGGCGCACGACGCCGGTTACGAAGTGATCGTGGCCAATACCGACTACACGTCGGAGCGCCTTATCACCAGCATCCGGCTGATGCTCGGCC
>JAUMBK010000088.1:0-1443 GCA_032115795.1 Saprospiraceae bacterium
CCTGGATGCAGAGAGTGTCTATTGGCTGGAGCAATACTTAAAAAACTTTCCGGGTACAGTCATTGCAGTTACGCACGACCGTTATTTTCTGGACAATGTGGCGGGCTGGATACTGGAGCTGGACAGAGGGGAGGGTATTCCCTGGGAAGGAAATTATTCGTCGTGGCTTGAGCAGAAAGCCAGGAGGCTGGAGCAGGAAGAGAAGGCAGAATCCAAAAGGAGGAAGACGCTGGAGCGCGAACTTGAGTGGGTCAGGATGGCTCCGAAGGCTCGTCAGGCGAAGGGCAAGGCCCGACTTTCTGCCTATGACAAGTTGCAGAATGAAGAAACGAAAGAAAAAGAGGCCAAGCTGGAATTGTTTATTCCTCCGGGCGACCGTCTGGGAGATCAGGTCATTGAGATCCGTGATATTTCCAAAGCGTACGGAAATCGGGTACTCATCGACCATTTTACAGCATCTATTCCGAAAAATGCCATTGTGGGTATCATCGGACCGAACGGCGTAGGTAAATCAACGCTTTTCAGGATGATCATGGGCATGGAGCAACCGGACAGCGGAAGTATAGAGGTGGGTAATACAGTGCATCTCAGCTATGTGGACCAGTCGCATGCGGATCTGAAGCCCGACTTGAGCGTGATGGAAGCAGTGGGAAAAGGCCAGGAATTGATCATGGTGGGCAAGACGCAGGTGAACGTGCGGGCCTATCTGAGCAAGTTCAATATATCCGGCAGTGACCAGCAGAAGAAGATAGGTGTTTTGTCCGGTGGTGAGCGAAACAGGGTGCATTTGGCCATGACATTGAAAGAGGGTGGCAACGTATTGTTACTTGACGAGCCGACCAATGACATTGATGTCAACACTTTGCGTGCGCTGGAGGAGGCGATTGAGAGCTTTGCCGGGTGCGTCCTTGTGATATCACACGACAGGTGGTTTATTGATAGGTTGGCAACACATATACTTGCCTTTGAGGATGATTCCCAGGTGGTGTTTTTTGAAGGCAACTTCAGTGATTATGAAAAAGCGAAAATGGAAAGGGTGGGGACGATCAGTCCTAAGCGGCCAAGGTTTAAATACCTGATGTAACATCAGTTCATCTGCCAGGACAAATTTGAATTTGTCTGGAAGTAGAGTTAAAAATTTTTATTTATTGTGGTTTTGTACTGTAGCATGCCATTGTATGGTGTGCTTAGATTGGTTGTGCTATGCGTATGGCACCAACGATTAAAGTGTATATGATCAAGTGTACTTAATGGGTGAAATAATATACTCATTAATGTACTTTATGTTTTTTTAAATGTGTAAAAAATGGCAATTGTATTTTTCGATTAGGAGATTTTTAATGTTGTCATTTCTTTTATTTTAAACATTTTTCGTAATCAATTAGAAAAAAAATTTAGTTTTAAATATAATTAATTTATTTAATATATTTTTTTAATTGTACA
>JAUMBK010000088.1:1453-4348 GCA_032115795.1 Saprospiraceae bacterium
CAAGACCACCAATAATTAATGCGATTTTTTTTTTTTTGTTCATTCGAAAAAATTTTATTCAATTAACTTCTAAATAAAAGATACTAAAGTTTTATTTTAAAAATATTAATAAAATTAATTTTTTTAATATATTTTTTTAATTGTACATAATATATTGATTTTAAGTTATATAAGAATTTAAAAATATATTATGAATAATATTTATAATGTATAAAGTAAAAATAAACTAAGTTTTTAGTAACTTTGTCATTTAGTGAACCTGAGATGGAATAGTTTTTGAATAGAATCCTAATGTTTATGGTCCATTTATATGTAGCATAAATAGGTTAAGCTCACTTAGAGCGGGTTTTTTATTTTCAGATATTAATCCAGTAGTGTAGATATGTATATACAAGACATGTTTTCAGGTTCTCGATCCCCTATGGGAATGATTCCATTCCTGTTGCTTTTCCTTGGAAATTTCAATTTCCTTCAGGCACAGATTGACAACACAGGATGTGTTGCGGATGATTTTGGGATCGATGCCGGGCTATATGCCGGTACCATCGAGTCTGGTGACGGGACTCCTGCCTTCAATTCTGACGACTGGTTTGCAGGTACATTAGGCAGGGGCATTATTTCTACTGCCAATTCTTCAGCCATTGCCACCTTGTTGTCATCCTTCAATAATCCGACGTTTGAAGCGAGGATGAACGGGGGAATTTTCAGCATTGTGGATAATCGAATCTGGGTAGATGCTGTCTATGCCAAGGACCACTTTGGTGGGGTAGGGGCGCTGGATACGACGGCTTATGTCATTGCCAGTAAGAATGCGCAGGACCCGGCAGTCTGGGGCACGGGCATTGCGAATGTGTTAGGAAAGAATGACTTGCTTGATGTGGCAGGGTTTATGCGGCGCGATGGTTCGGTATTGACGGGTGACCTTTGGTTTTATGGCCTGATCACCCGAGCAGAACCTGGAGGTTCGGCATATGTTGACTTTGAATTTTATATTGCGGACCTGACATATGGTCCGACTGGTTTTTCCTCTGGAGGGCCGCAGATGGGCCACACAGCCTTTACGTTTGACAATACTGGGAAAGTAACCAAGCTAGGTGATGTTATTTTTAATGTTTCCATGCTGAATGGAGGCACACAGGCCAATGTGGAGCTGCGCATCTGGGTTTCACGGGCGGACTATGATAAATTTAAAGCTAGCAGACAAAACCTGCCATTTACATTTGGTGCAAATTTCGATGGCGCTTCCGTGACAGCGCCCTATGGCTACGCTTCTGTGATTCCCAATGTTTATGATGCGTGTGGACTGGTGAATGTGGCAGGACAAACTCCTTTGGTGCCACCCTGGGGCCATAAGGGAACAAAATCCAACATCATTACCACCACGTTTCTGGAATATGCGGTCACTGAGGTAGGATTGAATATGAGTACCTATGGGATTGATAATAAATACATTGATGGAGCCAACTTATGTGAATTTCCTTATCAGACCTTTATTGTCAAATCGCGTTCTTCGGAAGCGTTTACAGCCCAATTGAAAGACTTCGCGGGTCCATATTCGTGGGCGGAGCCTACTGTGCTTGCTGCGGCTGGCGGGTTACTTTCGTGTCTGAATGAAACCACAACGCTTACCTCTGTTCCTCTTCGGACAGATGTGACTTATTCCTGGACGACAGTAGATGGGCGTATTGTTGGGCCTTCAAACACAGGTTCGATTATCGTGGATAGGCCGGGGACATACACCTTAAACTATATTCTGCCAACGGGTTGTCCTGCAACTCCTGTGAATGTTGTTGTAGGATATGATCCGACAAAGCCATTCTATGTTAGTGCCAATGCCAGTGGTACTGTTTCATGTACGGGATCCAGTGGGACAACACAATTGTCCGTTACCGGAGCGACGCCTCCGTATACATATTCCTGGTCAACAGGTGCTACGACGCAAAACCTGACTGGGCTTGCAGGGGGCACTTACTCTGTGACTGTCACAGACCAAGTGGGTTGTACAAAAACTGCTCAGGCCATTGTCGTCACTGCCACACCCATCGTCATTAATGAAACAGTGACCAATGTAAGTTGTAAAGGCCAATCGAATGGATCGATTACATTGAATGTAACAGGCAAGGCAACCCTCTCCTATAAATGGTCCAATGGCAACCTCACATCATCCATATCCAATCTGAAGGCAGGCACATATACAGTGACTGTTACTGACGGAGATGGGTGTACAGCTACAAAAAATATTGTCGTTACTGAGCCAAACGTATTGGCTGCTTCCTTAGTCAAGGTCAATGATTCAGACCCTAATCCTGCAGTGGGTAACGGATCCATTACTATGACGGGCCCGACAGGAGGAACGAGTCCTTACACGTATGCATGGTCAGGCCCATCCGGGTATACCAGTACATCGAAAGACCTGACTGCGTTGGTCTATGGTTCATACACGGTGACGATTACCGATCAGAACGGGTGTACCCTGGTTCTTAACGCATTTGTGTTTGAGCCAGAAGTGTGCAATGACAATATAGATAATGATGGAGATGGGTTGACAGATTGTGACGATCCCGATTGTACGCCTGCTGCTCCAGCCAGCATCACAAATCCACCGGTATGTGTGGGTCAGAGTATAAATTATGCTGCTTCACAGCCACCGGTTACGAGTACATATTTATGGTCAGTGCCTTCGTCGGGGACAATTACGACGATACCCTCCGGGGGGTATTTACCAGGTACAATTTCTGTGATTTGGGCAAATACCCAGGGCGGCTCTTTCTGTGTGCGGGCGGTCGTGGATGGTTGTCCAAGCTTGCCAACCTGTCAAAATGTTGCGGTTTCTGCTGTGCCGGATCAGCCGCTTCAAATCAATGTAGATTAATTTTTTGGGTCCCTATAAAATAA
>JAUMBK010000089.1:0-5715 GCA_032115795.1 Saprospiraceae bacterium
CAGGTTACGGCCCGAAACAGACAATCTCAGATTGCCAAAAGGTGTCTTTTTAACAATTGACTTAGGGAATGTATATGCCAAAGACACTTCTCTCAAACGATAGACTGTACCGTCATAAATGTTTGTTTCGCTGGCACCGTAAGCACCAAATCCTTTTGAGAAGTGTGATTCAAATGGGGTGATACCCGTTGTATTGGCTACTGTCTGTCCGTCAACAAGCACAGGCTCATACGTTTGAGGATTGCCGTAGACACCAGGAATGACACGGAAAGCTTCACGGTCCTCCTGGAATGCCAGCATTCCTCTCAACAACAGAGAAGCACCTGTTGAAGTAAATACCTGTCCTCCTTGTTTCCAGTCCAACAATGCTGTCAGCGTAAATCCTTTGTACGTAAAGGTATTGATCATTCCCATGATAAAGTCTGGGTTTGGATCACCTACGATTTCATTCGTTGGCAATAAGATTGGTAAACCATCTGTTTTGTTGATCAGGATAGGACTGTTAATATCATTGTTGTCCACTCTTGCCATCTTGGTGCCAAAGAGCATACCGTATGGTTGATTTTCTCTGTGAATATTTCCAATGTCCAGTACTCCGCCTACAATAATTTCAGAACCGTCACCAGCATCAACAATCAAAGATCTGATGCGTGTGAAGTTGACTGACGTGTTCCAGTTGAAGCCGTTGTCAGATTTGACTATATCCAAGTTCAAGCCTAATTCAACACCTTGGTTCTGAATTTCTCCTGCATTTACAATGGCAGATGAGAAACCAGAGCTGGTAGGCAGGTCAGTACTTGTAATCTGGTTGAATGAATTTCTTTTAAACCAGCTAAAGTCAACACCGATACGGCCATTGAACAAGCGAAGGTCAGTTCCAAATTCAAGTTCCTTTGTCAATTCGTTTACCAAATCAGCGTTACCCAAAGTATTTCCTAAAGAAGCTCTGTTTATCCTTGTTCCTGAAGAAGTAACAAAAGGCTGGTTGATCGAATACACAGTCGATGTTTGGTACGGCCGCGCTTCGTTTCCAACCTGGGTGTAGGATGCACGGATTTTTGCATAGGAGATAGGCGTAGAACTAAGATCTACTGCATCAGACAATACAAAGGAAGTGCTCACCCCAGGATAAAAGTAGGAATTTTGAGAAGCTGTAGGATTCTTTGGATTTACCAAAGTAGATGACCAGTCATTTCTGGCAGTAATACCTACATAGAGGTATTTTTTAAATCCAATATTGATGTCTGCATAAGCAGCATACAATCTCTGCAACGACCTGAAATCTGAGCGCCCCAACACAGTAGTCACTGCGGCCAGGTTTTGCACAGAGTTGTCAATGATACCATCGCCATCAATAAATTTACTCTTGTACTCGCGCTGGTTCTGATTCAGACCAGTGGTCACTGTCAGATCTATGTCATCAGACAGGTTTGTATTGGCAACGAGGAAGTAGTTGAAATCGTATTCTGAGTTTGTAATGTCACGTGTCCATACATTCCCGTTCGGATCGGCTACGCCACCAGTCCTTGTCAAAGAACGCTGTCCGTCAGTATAGGTATTAAAACCACCTCTTGCGTTGGCTGTCAACCACTTTGTAACTGGATAAGACAAAGTCAACGCTCCAAAGGCTCTGTTTACATTGCTTGAAAATCTATTATACTTCACAAGCCAAAGTGGGTTGTCCAATGCACGATAGAAGATATTACCCCCACTTACGGGGTTTTCGGAAGGCCAGCCAATCAGGTCTACGTTTCTTGGCAAGTAGAAGAGACGACTGTAGATACTGGCACCCTCTGCTCCCTGATAGTCTGTATAATAGGAGGGCGCTATGGGTGGAGAATCCTGTGTTGTATTTACATAGTTGACATTACCTGATACGGTCAGTCCATTGTCGAGTTTGGCATTACCACCAAAGGATATGGTTGTTCTGGATGATTTGGAATTGTCAACAATACCTGTGTTATCCATTCTTGACAAGGTCGTACTCAAGCTTCTCTTTTCGTCACCAGTAGCAACTGATAACGAATTCTCCACCAGATTACCTGTCTTGAAAAACTGATCCAAAAAGTTATAGGACTGAAGAGGAATGCCTTTCGCTCTTTTAGAGCCTGGCTTATTCGGATCATCTTCGAGCAATTCAGGGAAAATATTGGCATATCCCTGAGATGCAGGATAACTATTTGCAATCAATGGATGCGGTACTGTTCCTTCTGCATAGCCCGCAGCATATACTTTAGAGTAGCGCGCGTTTCCTGCATGAAACTGGTTATTGATTTCATCAACATATTGTGGGAAAGGGGCTCCCCAGTTACCAATAAAACCACCATTGTAGTTCTGGTCGGAACCCTGGGTATATTTACTTTGGTAATTTGGCAAGTTGGAAATACGCTCTTGTGCATAGGATGACTGGTATGTGATTTCCAGACCTTTGTTCGATTTCTTTCCTGTCTTGGTCGTGATTAAGATCACACCGTTTGTCGCTCTTGAGCCATACAATGCAGCAGCAGCGGCACCTTTCAGTACAGAAACAGACTCAATATTGTTTTGATCAATGTCAAATGCCCTGTTGTAAAACTGCGTTGACTGACCTGAGCCATTCACCTGGTTGTCAAACGGGATACCGTCTACAACAAAAAGTGGCTGGGTATTTCCTGTTAAAGAGGAAAATCCGCGAATGTTGATCTTGGTAGACTGACCAGGAGCACCACCGGCACCGGTGATGTTTACACCGGCAACCTTGCCAGACAAAGCCCGGATAGGGTCAGCCTCAGCCCGCTGTACGAGTTGATCAGACCCTAAGTCTGTTACCGCGTACCCAAGAGATTTTTTATCTCGTTTGATACCCAATGCCGTAACGACTACCTCTTCCAATAGTTTTCCTTCAGACATTGTGACGTTTAAGGTACCGGAGGCGCCAAGCGCAACATCCTGGGTTTCAAATCCTGTATAACTGAATGTCAACGTTTTCCCTTCAGCAGGGACATTCAATTCATACATACCGTCTACGTCGGTAATGGTTCCCACACCTGGGGCCTCCTTTACAGTGACGTTGGCTCCGATGAGGGCTTCGCCGGAAGAGTCTGTAACCTTTCCAGAAACCATCTTCTGTCCAAAAGTCATGCCTGCAGTGCCGAGCAATACAAGCAATGAAAATAAGACTTGTTTCATACTGAAAAAATGTTTTGTTAGTAAATAAGTTAAAAAATAAAAAGTAACCTAACGTTACCAAAGGACAAATATAACCCCTTTGGTATCTTAAAAAAATTTTTGGCTATAAAAATCTTAACGAACTTTTAACACAAAACGCTGCTTTACTAAGTATAAAATAATATCGATATGGAGTGATAAAAAAATAAAATTTCTAAAATTCAAAAATTGGGATATATAATAATTCCGCGGATATGTTAAATCAGTCAAAACAAAATAAAAAAGGTCGGCTCCAATCTGGAGCCGGCCTTCGCTTATAGTTAAAATTACTTCGTATTAGTAACCTGGGTTCTGCGTACAAGCTTTGTTTACCAACAATTCGCCTGCAGGAATTGGCCATAAATAGGCAGGTGAATTCGCTGCAATCGCTGAAACATTCACTTTACCTGGAAGTGGTCTTAGCAAGCGCTGCTGATCAATTCCTCTGAAACCTTCACCTAAAAACTCGATTTGGCGCTCTACTAGAATTGCCTCAATTAAGTCATTCGCTGTAGCAAATGAGGTGTATGCCGTACCTTTCGCTCTGGTTCGAACCGCGTTCAACAATGCCAATGACTGTGCATCATTTCCTGCTGTTCTCGCTTTTGCCTCAGCCAGGTTTAACAGTACCTCTGCGTATCGAATCACAGGAACATAATCCAGGTGGTTTGGTCCTGCAGCAAATTTATTCCAGTACAATTTATTATTTGTATTCTTGAAAATAAAACTGCGTCTCTCATCCTCTTTTACCCAATTTACTGAATCCTTGATCAGACCGTTTGGATTCATAGAGTAATCACCAATACCACGTGGGCCTGGATTGTAATACGAACCCAGTCCATTTTGTGTACCCGGCAAATCTAAATCAGTAAAAGGGAAACTAAAGATGCGCTCCACGTGTGTGTATGGAGTTTTGAAAGCGTCAGCCACTGTAGGTGCCAGTGTGTGTTTTACACCTGTCGCAGAAGAAAAAGGAGCACTGGCTGAAACAATCTTATTTGCTTCAGTAACCACATCAGCATATTTGCCCATGTGTAGGTATACGCGTGTCTTCAATGCAATCGCCGCATTTTTGACAGCCCTTGTGCTGCTTAGTAACGCTGATGAACGCGTATCAGGCAAGTTTGCCTCTGAAAAATTCAAATCCTCCAGGATAACGGCATATACCTCTGCAACAGAAGCTCTAGCCTGGTCATTCTTGCCTGCTGCCACATTTGCCTGTAACTGCAATGGCACACCTGGCTTTGAACCATTGCCATCATTGTAAGGAGATGCATATAATTGCAACAAACTATGGTATGACAAAGCGCGAAGGAACCTGGCCTCCCCTCTATAACCGTTCAAGGTACCATCTGTTACTCCCTGTGCTTTGAGTTTGTCTGCATTTGCATCAAGACCAGCAAGAAAGACATTCGCTCTGTTGATTGCAAGGTAGGCAGTGTTCCAAAGGTTGGTCACATCATTCACATTGGAAGGCTGTACTGTATGGTTCCACACAGAAAATCCAGTTACGTTGTTTGCTGTTTCGTTCAGGAAATTTTCACAACGAATGTCGTGGTAAACATAATTACGTCCACCCAGAAAGTTTCCATTTTTTACTGAGGCATACAATCCGTTTGCCTGCTGTTCTACTCTGTCGATGTTATCAAACACTGTCAGGTCAGAGAAACTTGTCACTGGAACCGTGTTTAATAAATCTTCATTGCATGAGGCCACACTAAGCCCCGCAATGAGAACAAGGATATATTTATTTATTGATTTCATATTTCAAATTTTTGTGTTTTGGCTAATTAAAATCCTACCTGCAAACCGAAAGTATAGGTTTTTCCCTGGCCAACAGAGTTTCTGTCAACACCCGGAGCAATATTGGTATTTCCATTCGAAGAAATCTCAGGGTCTGAACCAGTATAAGAAGTAAACAAAAGTGCATTTTGCATTTGTGCATACGCACGCACACTGGATACACGCAGGCTGTTTGTAACAGATTTAGGCAATGTGTAACCCAAAGCAACGTTTCTCAACCTGATAAAATCTCCTTTTTCTACGTTTTCAGAAATAGGCAATGCAGATCCATTGGACACGTTGTCACCAAAGACGACTCTAGGAATGGTGCCATCCGTATTGTCGGTTGTCCATCTGTCAAGTACATCCGTGTGATTGTTCCACTGGCGCATGTCTCTCAAACCCGCTTTTGTTCCGTTATACAGATAATTACCACCTGAAAATTGAAACAGCAAATTCAAATCAAATGACTTGTATCTGAAGTTGTTAGTCAAACCTCCATAATATGTTGGAAGGGTTGGTCCCATAACAACGGCACTATTGGCCTGTGTTGCAGCACCGGTAGGAGTACCATCAGAAACCAGTGTCCAGCGTGAGGCTGCAGGAGCAGCGTGATTGTACTGAACCTGAGTATACGAAGTAACCCCATCTTTCACATCCCTTCTTAGGAAAATTCTCTGTCCATTTGCAGGATTGACACCTGCCGTCTGCACGACATACAAGCTTCCGATTGATTCACCAACGCGT
>JAUMBK010000089.1:5725-6165 GCA_032115795.1 Saprospiraceae bacterium
GTGATATTGGCTACTTCAAGACCAGAACTTGCTCCAAGGATGTCAGCACCATCAGCACCAAGTGCAGTCACTTCATTTGCCTGTGTTGTCACGTTCAGGCTTACTGTCCAGTCAAAATCCGTAGTTCTGATTGCGTTGTAGGTCAATGTTGCCTCAATTCCTGAGTTCACCATCGATCCCACGTTGGCCGCAACACTGTTGCCAGGAATTCCCTTTGAAGGAGATTGTGGAACAGATAAAATCAAGCCATCCACATTGTTTTTGTAGTAGGCAAACTCTCCCTGTAATTTATCTTCAAACAAGCCGACAGTAAAACCAAGGTCAAGTTTCTTGCTGCTTTCCCAAGTCAGACCAGGTGCCCCCGCCTGAGCATAGGCCAATGTTGCCGAAGGACCATACAAGCCAGAGCCAAACAATGAAAGAGCTACGAAATCATTTAC
>JAUMBK010000090.1:0-4643 GCA_032115795.1 Saprospiraceae bacterium
AGCTTCTGTGGATGCCCCATAGCCGCCATAGTTTGAGGAGATGGAAACGTCGGAATTTGACAGCGATGAATATATGTATGCAGCGTCAGCTACTGCCAGGAGTCCAGCCAGCCAGAAATATCGATTTCCTTTGTTGTAATAGTAACATCCAGCAGCATAAATAATAACAATCGAAGCCCCATAACCACCCCACCATCCACTAAACGACATATCAAAACTACCGGTGTTCCCCATGACGTTAGTGTGTGAATATGCTTTAACCCAATCAAAGAAGGTGAATACGACTGCGATTGAGGCTAAAATGTACGGTAATTTTGACACTGTGTCTCCAGCAGATACATTAGAGGGGTTGTCTGACGATTGAGTTATCTTTGATATGGTTTGATTAAACTCTTTTTCAATCATTACAAAGAAATCAGATGCATCTGATTTTTTGTCCTGCAAAGGGGTAGTTTGAGTGCTTTCTGCCTTTTTGGTTCTCTTTGCCAGAATCAGATTAAACTCTTCTTCAGATATGCCCTGCGCCTGTGCTTTACTTAAAATGATACGGTATTCATCTGGATTTAGTTTGCCATCTTCCAGTGACAGATCAATAAGTTTGATGATGTCATCCATATTTATGCTTTTTTGTTGGTTTAGAAAATTGTATTTTCGCTACAATGATAAGCACTTTGTTATAGGACAAGTAAACTCAATATTTTTATTTGAGTTAAAATTGGTTTAAACCAATTTTACCTGATTTTATATAAGATTTCGATATGATTTGATTGCAAAAAAGAAAAGAAGTAAAATGTTCCGTGATGAGGTATTTTTACTAAGTATGTTTAATAACCAAGAAAAATCTTGTTTTCTATCAATTAGAAATTGCGACTTGGATAGAAAACTGAAGAGATGTGGGTGGTAATTTTTATGTTGCCGTAAATGACAAACGCGATACCATACTCCAATAAAAAAAGGGTCACACTATGACCCTTTTTATGTAGCGTGGGGCGGGAATGATCCGCCGACCTCATGATTATGAATCATGCGCTCTAACCAGCTGAGCTACCACGCCATGTTCAATTGAGGCTGCAAAGATATAAAGACGGGAGAAAACAACATGAAAAATTCGCTTCTTTTTTTCATATTTCAGGTTCCATGCCTCCAGGCCATCCATTTCAAGCGCGAAAAATAAGATTTGTGTATCTTTGTTTGCAACACAAAGGCAGTGTTTGTGGGAACAAATGCCACTACAGTCTGGCTTTGTATGCCCTGAATTGGGATTGTTGTTTAGATTTTGTTTCCACAACCGCAGGAAATTGGTGCAGTTTCCGTTATTTGTGTGCGGGATAGAAAAAAAGAAAATATATGGTAACCAGATTGTGTATCGGCTTTATGTTGCTGTTGTATTGCAGTCATCTTTATCCACAGCAGATCGTACGCGAATTTACACCCGGCAATCGTGTTTTGCTCAACCCTGAAAGGGGCTTTTATCTGCCGTCAGGAACAAAGGCATCCGAAAGCAATCCCCTGGATGCGAAAGACCTGATACTCCTTCGTACCCAACCGCAATATGTTGGTAAAGCTTCTTACCCTGCTCAAGTTACGCTTCTTTACCGGGGATACGAACTGGATATCTTTACTGATAAGGACTTATCTCCTGAGTTTTTAAACCTGGTGGACCACGATATGGCACAGGCAAGGCAGGCAGGCATGAAGGTCATTCTTCGTTTTGCCTACACAAATACGGCGCACCAGGGAAGCTGTGGCGATGAAAACGGCATCTGCCCACCCTATGGAGATGCCCCACCGTCAGTGGTGCTGCGCCACATTGAGCAGCTAAAACCAGTATTGCTTAAAAACAGCGATGTCATTTTCCTTCTGCAACAAGGATTTATAGGCATCTGGGGTGAAAATTATTATACTGATCATTTTGGAGACGCAACCAATGCCGGCAAAGGGTACATATCCACGGAAGACTGGCATAAACGAAACAAGGTTTTACAGGCTTTACTTGAAGCCTTACCCGAATCCCGCATCATTCACGTCCGTACACCACAGATCAGGCAAAAATTTCTCCAGGGAGCCTCTGCTGCACCTCAGGATGCGGTGCGGAATATTGTTTCAGGAACTGAGCCCGCATCAGGAAGGCGCATCGGCCTGCACAACGATTGCTTTCTGGCTTCCAAAGATGACTATGGTACTTATTTTCACTATGGCGATGATGGAAGTAAAAGAGATACCGCCAACTCAGTTTTCAGAGAATACGCAATGGCGGTAAGCAACATCATTGGTTCCGGAGGTGAAACGTGTGATGATGCGTTCAGCCCCCAGAATGATTGTGAACCCCTTGGGAATGCACAGCGAGAGATGGCGGCATATCATTACACCTACCTCAATGCAGCCTACAACAACAAGGTAAACAATGACTGGGATTCCTTGCAGTGTATGCAGGAAATCATGATAAATATGGGATATAGAATCTCCCTTGAAAAAACAATTTTACCCGCCAGAATGCAAAGAAATAAAGCTGAAATGTGTTCCTTCCAGCTCGCGAACAGGGGATATGCAGCACCCATCAATCCAAGACCGGTATATTTTGTCATGCGCCACGAATCAACCAAAGAAACGTACCATTTTCCCATAAACCAGGATGTCAGGCAATGGCAACCCGGACAAATCTCATTTCCGGTGAGTGTGGCCATGCCAGAAACTTGTTCGAAGGGAAAATACACCTGTTTTCTATGGCTGCCCGATGAGGCGGGTGCGCTGAGAGACAGACCTGCATACGCAATCCAACTGGACAATCCGGGCGTTTGGGACGAAACAACGGGCATGAATGCCCTTTTGCAAACCATCACTGTCCGTTGACCTTACTGCGAAAAGGGCAGTGAGTCACCGTACCCTATCTTGCTTTTTTTGTGAGAACAACCAGGGGAGCAATGCCGGATCTCGGATGGCCTCATTCCAAACATTATGGCCTCCCTCCGGATACTCCGTGTATTTTGGACTTGCTCCTGCTTCCTCCAATACTTTAACCAGTTGCCTTGATAAATCTGCAGGGACTACAGGGTCCTTGGCTCCGTGAAACAGCCACAAGGGCACATGGGCATAGGTTTTTGCTTTTTCAAGGTCTGCCCCCCCGCACACGGGTACGGCTGCTGCGATCAGGTCCGGCTTCCGGCTGAGGAGGTCTAGGGTGCCAAAGCCGCCCATCGACAAGCCACCCACGTAAATCCGGCTCGCATCAATGTGTGGATCTTTTGCCAGTCTTTCCATCAGCTCAATCACACCCTGCATGGGAGCCGTGCACTGGCCTCCGTTGATGATGCGCCATACATTCCGTTCGATGGGCGCCCAGTAATCGTCTTTGGGGCATTGCGGGGCCACCACCACACACTTAAATTTTTCCTGCACAATCGAAGATGCCAGATAGGGAACGATGTGTATCAGCTGGCTGATGTTGTCATCGCCCCTTTCGCCGGCACCATGCAGCCACAGCAAGACCGGCAAGGGCTTGTCCTGCTTGCCCGCAGGGTAGTACATCACGTACGGCAAGTCAAGTCCACCGGAGGAACGGTGCGTCCGGGCATCCAGTACCCCCTTGCGGTGACTGGTGCACGAAAACAAAACGGAGGCTACGGCAATACAACAATACATGGCGGTCTTCATACAATCGTTTTATTGGAAGGATGACTCAGTGAAACAAATGTACACAACAATCCGGAAGGCCTGGCCCCTTCCCGTCACAATTCCATTGAAAAAATGACAAAATTTATGTCAAATTGTCACTTTTTTTGTGATGGCACAAACTTTGACTCTTCTGCATTGAATCAAAATAGCTAACCATTATGTCAAAAGGCAATATTTCAGTACAGGCGGAAAATATTTTTCCCATCATCAAGAAGTTTTTGTATTCTGACCATGAAATTTTTCTCCGGGAGCTTGTTTCCAATGCCGTGGATGCAACCACCAAAATAAAAACCCTGGCTCAAAAAGGAGAGGTGACGGGCGATATTGGAGATACCCGCATTGAAATCAAGGTCGACAAGGATGCCAAAACCCTCCATATTCTGGATAAAGGCATCGGCATGACCGAGGAAGAAGTCAATAAATACCTCAACCAGGTGGCCTTTTCCTCTGCAGAAGATTTTTTGTCCAAGTACAAGGATGATGCCACCATCATCGGTCATTTTGGTCTGGGATTTTATTCTGCTTTCATGGTGGCAGACAAAGTGGATGTCATTACGAAATCGTGGAGGGAAGATGCGCCTGCTGTAAAATGGTCCTGTGACGGAAATCCGGAATATACCCTTGAACCGCACACAAGAACGGAGAGAGGCACAGAAATCATCCTGCACATCAATGAGGAAAACAGTGATTATTTGAATGACTGGCGTATCCGCGAATTGTTGAACAAGTATTGCAAGTTTTTGCCTGTCGAAATCAAGTTTGGCACAAAAACCGAAACGACACACGAAGGAGAGGGAGAGGACAAAAAGGAAATCAAAACGGAGGTAGACGACATCATCAACAATCCACACCCCATCTGGAAGATGAAGCCGGCCGACTGGTACGCGCGGATGAGGTTTCCGCGGAAGTCTGTCAGGCCGATGATGCCATCGCGCTCCTTGCTGGTCGGCAGGTCCATGCAGTGGAACGAC
>JAUMBK010000091.1:0-9475 GCA_032115795.1 Saprospiraceae bacterium
CACTCATGTATGATTTTATCAACAAGGGTTGTTTTGCCGTGGTCAACGTGGGCAATAATGGCAATATTTCGGATTGGTTGCATAAAGGATGTATTGGGTTTCAAGGCACATTGGTTTGCCTGCCTGGGTCAATTATTTATAATCTTCTCTTTTGACTGTAATGCGTCGGCCACGATATTTCAATATCTTACCACTTTCGAGAATACGGGAGAATTTTTTATCGATTTCGACAAGGGAATGACGTTTTTGAATGTCAATATTCCCTATTTGCTTTTTAGAAATCCCGGCATGGCCAGCCAAAATATCAATGAGAATTCCCGGATGAATATTGTCAATTTTACCTATGTTGACGAAAAATGTATCCATGTGCGGATTTGTTTGGGATTGTTTGCCTCCCCTGTAGTTATCCCTACCCTTTTCTTCACGACCCCTTCCTTCTGTTCGCTTACCGCGATCATCACGCCGATCGTTTTGTAAAGAGATATTCAGATCGTCTTTTTCAGCCTTTTTATACAACTTATTGAATTCGAGCGCGAGCATTTTTTCCACCAGATCCTGCTTCGAAAGGCCCTCAAATGCCTGCATCGCTTTCGCAACGACGTCCTCCGTCAATTCAATCGTGTCCGTATGTATTACCTTTTCAGACCACTTCTCCAGCTTTTTGTTGTACATCTGCGATTGCAGGGGCACCTTGATGTGCTTTATATCGATGCCCAGCATTCTTTCAAAAAAACGGATTCGACCTATGTCTTGTGGCGTGACAATGGCCAAAGATGTACCTTTTTTACCCGCCCTTGCCGTTCTGCCACTGCGGTGGGTATAGTATTCCGGATTTTCCGGTAATGAATAATGTACAACGTGGGTAAGTGAATCGACATCAATGCCTCGCGCTGCCACATCAGTAGCAACAAGGATGGAGGTCATTTTATTCCTGAATTTTGCCATCACAGCATCTCGCTGTGCCTGAGATAAATCTCCATGTAGTGGTTCGGCCCTATATCCCTCTTTCTCGAGGTAGTCCGCCAACTCCTGCGTATCAATCTTGGTTTTGCAAAATATGACACCATAAAAATCAGTCAGATAATCCAACACCCGTTTGAGGGCAGCTTCCTTGTCTGCTCTTGTGACGTAAATGTATTTGTGATCAATATTTTCGTTTGTACGGCTCTCCGGCTGAATTTTAATTTCCAGCGGTGATTCCATGTAGGTTGCCGTAATTTTTCGAATGTATGGTGGCATTGTAGCCGAAAAAAGCCAAATGACCTTTTCGTCTGGTGTGTATTCCAGTATTTTATCAATGTCTTCCTGGAATCCCATATTCAGCATTTCATCAGCCTCGTCCAGTACCAAAAATTCGATCTCATCGAGCTTTACTGCCTTTCGATCAATCAGATCCTGCAATCGACCTGGGGTCGCCACCAGGATATGTGGTGTCTGCTTTTTCAAATCCCGAATCTGACTAGTAATGGGTGTGCCTCCATAGACGACCAACGTGCGGAGGCCTTTTCTGTAGCGGCCAAAATTTTCAAGTTCTTTAGCGATTTGCTGTGCCAACTCCCTGGTAGGTGCCAGAATCAAGGCAAACAAACGTTGTTCCTCAGGATTGAAAAAATGAATCAACGGTAGGCCAAAGGCAGCAGTTTTGCCAGTTCCCGTCTGCGCTAGGCCAATAAAATCGGGTTTATTTTCAAGCAGGGCAGGTATAGCTTTTGATTGAATTTCAGTTGGGGTTTCAAAACCAATTTCCCCAAGGGACCTCAGAATGTCTTCACTGAGCCCCAGGTCTTTGAATGTCTGCAAAGTAAAATTTTATAATAAGTCGCAAAGATAAGAAAAAATTTCGTAAAGATGGCTAAAAATCACACTAAACCCAATTTTTCCATTTGATAGTATTCCTTAAATGTGATCATTTTGGCCTCTGACTCATCCCAGAGTTTATTCGATGCCAGTTTCAAACTTTCCCAGAATGTCAAAATAGTAACGTATTGGTTTATCCATGGATTTTCTGACATGGCCTTCTTCAAGTTGTAATTCGGAATCGCAGGGTTTAAATGGTGAATGTGGTGTATCCCAATATTGCCTGTCAACCAATTAAAAACAGCAGGCACCTTGTAATAGGTGCTTCCTCTCACAGCGGCAGTAAGGTAGTCCCACTTATCCTTCCATTCCTTGTACGCTTCCTCGTGCTGGTGCTGGATGTAAAAAAACCAGATTGCAATGATGGAAAACAAAATGATGATGGTCAAATGTGTAATGAAGAATTTATCAAACTCGAGAAAATACCCCAGAGTGAGAAAAATGGACAGTAAAACGAGATTATTCAAATAAAGTTTCCACTTTTCATTCTTAAACACATCCATTTGTATCAGTGCCAGCCTATTGTGAATCAGCACATAGTAGATGGGGCCAATCACAAACATCACAGGTATCGACCTGAAAAGCCGATACTTGAATCGGTCCCATTGACCCAATGCTCTGTACTCCTTTACTGTCAATGTATTCACATCCCCTATGTCACGCAATTCAAGCTGGCCATTGTGTGAATGGTGTATATGGTGTGACTTTGCCCAATAATGAAATGGAATCGTACTAAACAGGGAGCAAATATATCCGATAACATCCCTCGCCTTGCTGTTTTCGACAAATGTCCTGTGTCCACAATCATGCTGAATAATAAAAATGCGCACCAGAAAGAACGCATTGATGATCCCTAGACCAAACGTAAGCCAATAACTGATATCCAATGAATAATACATCAAAATCCAGATCCCTATAAAAGGACCAAAAGAATTGATAATCTGAATGACCGCTTTTGTCCGGTCTGTTTTTGTATATTTTGAAAACGATTTTAATAAAACCTTATCAATTTGAATGTTTTCCACTGCTACCTCTTTTTAAATTACGCGTCAAATATACTGAATTTTCCTAAACCGAATCTGTATCATTGGCAATTTACCAATCAACCATTCTGACGGAAAAAAAGTCATCTGATAAAGAAACGTGGTCTGCTGATGATAAGTTCCCTAAACGAAATAGGTAGCGTGTTGAAAATACAGGTGGCATTGTACATTCATATTTTCACACATATCCCATTGCAAACCAACGGACCGAAATAGGACCGGGGAAGCATTTTTCTCAAACAAGAAACGTTAGAACCATTCGCAAATACCTGCAATAAGCGAATTGAGAAGAAACAAGAGCGAAATATTCGATATTTTTGCAGGATGATACAGTTTCTTCACACCACGCACTTTGGGATTGACAAATCGAGTTTAATCATGAAATCGACGTAAATAAATGAATCATTCACTCACAAACAAAAATGATTGTTTTAATCATCAAAGATTCCATATGACCTTAGAATCAAATCATGCGAATCACTTCAACCTAAAAATATACGCATGAAATCGACATGAGTAAAAAAATCATTTACACACAAATTACAATGATTATTTTACTCATCAAAGATTCCATATAGCCTTAAAAATAATTCACGCAGCGCGTGATAAACTAAAAATAAACATATGAAAATCTTCCTCTTGTCGTTCAGCCTGCTCATACTCTCCTCCTGTTACAGTTTTAAAGGCATCGCCATTCCTCCGGATATCCAGACGTATTTTATTGATAATTTTCAAAACAGTGCACCACAGGCACCGGGTGACCTGAATCAGCGATTTGCCGAGGCATTGCGAGGAAAAATACGAAATGAATCACGCTTGACTTACAACGAGCTGGATCCGGATATTTCATTTTCGGGTACAATCAACAGCTTCAGATTAACCCCGGAAGCCCCTCAGGCAGGTAATACCGTCGCACTAAACAAACTGGAGATCGCAATCAATGTCGAATTCACCAATAACCGAACCGAGGGAAAGAACTGGAAAAAACAGTTTATCTTCTTTAAAACATTTCCCAGTGACCAGGATTTTATAAGCCAGCAGGATACCTTAATCGACGATATTTTCAAACAGCTTCTTGAAAACATCTTTAACGAAGCATTTACAGGATGGTAAATGGACCTGTTTACTTATTCAGAATGTGAAACACCATAATGCCGCACTGCGAATCATAATTGCCCGGTGAAAATTCAAATTCACCTGCTTTTCTGATTGCGAATGTCACTAAACTCTTTTTATTAATGGTGGAAAGCTGCGCGTTGTATTCTGTACTGATTACCCTGCCCTCTCTGTTTACACAAAAATTGACTGTCACCTTTCCAGGCTCATCTGGTAATATGATGATGCTTGGTACTTCCTTAATGACTCGTTTACCTAAGCCCTGACCGGAAATTTCGATAAATAAATCTTCATCAATTTCCACTTTATTGATCGTATAATCTTCTGCAGGCAATGACAAATCTACGATAGGTTCAGAATCTTCAATGACTGTTTCACCGGGTGTATTCTCCGCTTGATTTTCATTGGCTGGCTGGTTGTCAGGCAATGTCTGGGTGTTGTTTTGCATCGGATTTGTTCCAGGGCTGGTTTCAGATTGCATTGGAATTGCATCCTCATTTTGGTTGGCAGGAATATCATTCACAGGAGGTGTATTGGTCCTTTTTGGCGCCTGCGGAGTCGATTTTATACCGCACAGGGATTTCGATTTCATTTCACCTGTAGCACTTCCCATTGTCATCGCCACCTCGTAATCTTTACAGGCTTTGGCATGTTGCCCGTCCAATTCAAATGACTCTGCCCGCCATTCAAAATAGTCCACTTTTTTGGAATCGAGGCCAATGGCTGCCGAAAAGCTGTTGATGGCGGCTTTGTACTGGCGACTTGCTGCAAACGATCTTCCCAGCAAAGCGGCTGCTTCCGGAGAGATTCCCTTCAATTCAATGCTGCGCATGGCATCATTCTTGGCCCCTAAATACGCCGCAAGCGCATATTTTGCCTGTCCACGGTGAATCAAGGCATCTTTATACATCGAATCTCTTGAAATGACGTCGTTGTAGCTTGTAATTGCCTCGTCGTACCTGCCCGTTTCAAACAAATACTCAGCCTTGACATAAATAAACCCGGTTTCGGCATCCAGTCCCTGAGCGAACGCACTTGTTGCTGCCATTTGTAGCACAAAGTGAAATAAAACGAATAAGCGGTTCTTCATTTTTTACTATATTATTCATAAATAAGACGAAATACCTGCCCATTTTGTTGGTTAAGAAAAGTTTAAATTTTCTAGCTGGTATTTATTTATTTTTTCTTTTTTGTTTCTTTCTTGCCAAACGCGCCTGGTACCTCTGCCTCAATCCATTGCTTGACAACCTCCAGCGGAACAGACTTCAAATATTCATCGCTGGCTTTTTCACCATCCATTTTCGGAATTTTCACGTTCAGCTTACCAAACTTGATGTAAGGTCCCCACCTTCCGTTTTCTATGGATATTTTCTCAGATTCCCACTGCTGAATATACCTGTTTGCTTCCTTTTCCAATTTCGCTTCTATCAATTCTGACGCTTCCTGAATGGTAATTGTATCGAGTTTGTACCTGACAGGAATATTGACAAACAAGTCTTTCCATTTGACAAAAGGACCAAATCTCCCTTTGCCTTTCGTGACAGGCATGCCCCGGAATAATCCGATTGGCGCATTCTCATCCATTTTTTCCTGAATCAGCGCAACTGCCTGGGCATGTTCAATGTGCATGGGATCTGTATTCCGTGGCAGATTGACATACATGTCACCTACTTTCAGATAGGGCCCATATCTTCCAGTATTCACCGTAATTTCTTCTTCTGCAAATTTACCAAGTGTGCGTGGTAGCTGGAATAGCTCCATGGCTTCCTCAAAGGTGATGGTCTCCAGGGATTGTCCCGGTTTTAGATTTGCAAACCTGGGTTTTTCGCCTTCCTTGAGTTCTTCCCTGTCACCAATTTGAATCACGGGTCCAAAACGCGTCATTTGTGCCAATACCGTAAAACCATCTGCTTTTCCAAGCTCCCTTTTTCCCTTCGCCCGTTCAGCGTGCTCAAGCGTATTCTCAACTACCTCATGAAAAGGTCCGTAAAAATTTTGCAGCATACTACGCCAATCAACACCACTTACCGCAATTTTATCCAACTGGTCTTCTACATTTGCCGTAAAACCATAATCCATTATCTGCCCGAAATGCTCCGAAAGAAAATCAGATACCACCATGCCCAGGTCTGATGGATACAGGCAATTTTTTGTAGCACCTGTCATTTCGGTCTTGGAAGATGACGATATGACACCTCCCTTTAGTGAAAATTGTTTCGAATGCCGGGGCACACCTTCCCGACTTTCTTTGGTGACATACCCTCTCTCTTCTTCCATAATTTTTGAGATGGTCGGTGCATACGTCGAGGGACGACCTATACCCAATTCTTCGAGTTTTTTGACAAGACTGGCTTCTGTATACCTCGCCGGTGGCCGAGTATAACTCTCATTTGCTTCCATATTGCTCAATGCCAGCTGTTGCCCTTTGGATAACGGGGGCAACATGCCTTTGATCTCGTCATCTTCCTCTTCCTCATCTTTTGATTCGAGATAGACTTTCAGAAAACCATCAAATTTCAAGACCTCTCCCACCGCTTCCAAAAGCCGGCCTGGCATACTTGAAATATCAATTTTTACAATGGTTTTTTCAATTTCAGCCTCTGACATCTGTGAAGCGATTGCCCGCTTCCATATAAGGTCATACAACTTTTGCTGGTCTCTGTCTGGTCCCACATCCCTTCGATCCATATAGGTAGGTCGGATCGCTTCGTGCGCTTCCTGGGCATTCGCTGTCTTTGATTTGAATTTTCGGGCATGGTAGTATGTATCACCAAACGAGCTCGTAATTTCCTGTCGAATTGCATCCATCGCAGTATCACTCAGGTTGGATGAATCTGTTCGCATGTAACTTATGTATCCAGCCTCATATAACCGCTGTGCAGTTGACATCGTACGGTTGACAGAAAAACCCAATTTTCGACTTGCTTCCTGCTGCAACGTAGACGTTGTAAATGGTGGTGCAGGAAAGCGCTTCACCGGCTTTTTATCGATACTTTCAATGGTAAAAACAGCGCCATTGGCTTTCTCTAAAAAATCAACTGCCTGCGCCTGATGATCAAAACGGGGTGTGTATTCCGATTTCAGAATCACCTTCTCCCCTCTGCCGTTATCCACAGTAAAATAGGCGTAGATCTTAAAAAAAGATGCCGTTTGAAAATGTTGTATTTCCCTTTCTCGGTCGACAATCAATTTGACAGCGACAGATTGCACCCGACCAGCTGAAAGTTTATTCTTTACTTTTCTCCATAATACCTCAGACAGTTCAAAGCCGACAATTCTGTCAAGGATTCTGCGGGCTTGTTGCGCATTGACCAAATTGACATCCACCAAACGGGGATTTGAAACCGCCTTCTGAATTGCTGGCTTGGTAATCTCTGAAAAAACAATCCTTTTTGTCGAGGCTACATCCAGATTTAACTCCTGACACAAATGCCAGGAAATGGCCTCACCCTCGCGGTCCTCATCCGTTGCGAGCCAAACCTCGGTTGCCTTCTTCACATGGTCTCGCAATTCTTTGACGACTTTGACCTTTTCCGGCGAAACTACGTAATTAGGCTGAAAATTATTTTGAATATCAATGCCTTTATTTCCTTTTTCCAAATCCCTTATATGGCCAAAACTGGACTTCACCACAAAATCGGGACCCAGGATTTTTTCAATGGTCTTTGCTTTCGCCGGTGACTCAACTATAAGCAGGTTCTTTGCCATGCATGTATTTTTTAATCTTCCCCTGTAAAGCGGGGATAAAAACGTAAATCAGGAACACTCCCCCTAATTCAGCCACAAAAGTAGACATTTTTGCCATTTATTAGAAAAAAGCATTATATAATGTGGCAATTCGCGCGCAACATGGCCTCGGGGGGCTTCCATGCGACGATGAAAAATGATCAAACGATACCAGGTATAAGAAAAACATCCAACTAAAAATTCCACTAGACCAAGAGCGTATCTTCCATGACCAGCTCTTTCTTCTCTCGGGCTGCCATTATTCCAGAGCAAACAAATCAGGTCTCTTATTTTGTGTCAATCGCAATGATTCCTGATGTCTCCAATCATCAATCAATTTGTTATTCCCCGAAAGCAATACTTCAGGTACTTTCATGCCCCGATAATCCGCTGGCCTTGTGTACACTGGAGGGGCAAGAAGATTGTCCTGGAAGGAATCGGTGAGTGCACTGGTTTCGTCGTTCAACACGCCAGGGATGAGCCGCACGACAGCATCAACGATAATGGCAGCAGCAAGCTCACCACCAGACAAAACATAATCACCCACTGACAACTCCATAGTGACATGTTTATCCCTGATACGCTGATCAATGCCTTTGTAGTGTCCGCAAATAAGCATGATATTCTCTTTCAAAGAGAGCCGGTTTGCAATCTGTTGTTTGAAGGTTTGCCCATCCGGGGTAAGGTATATAATTTCATCATAGCAAGTTTTTTCTTTCAACAAGGTAATACAATGATCCAGCGGCTCACACATCAACACCATTCCTGCCCCACCGCCATATTGATAATCATCAAGCTGGCGGTGAGGTCCGATGCCGTATTGGCGCAATGGTATAATATCAATGCTGACTAACCCTCTTTCAGCTGCTCTTTTAAGTATGGAATGGGCAAAGGGCCCTTCCATTAATTCAGGAACAACGGAGATGATGTCAATATGCACTACAGGAGTATTTGTTTTACTTAGGAATAAAGTCAGGCTTCAATTAAGCACTGCCACTTATTCATTGATGCCCAGCAATTCTACTTCAAAGATGAGCGTGGAATAGGGCCCAATGACAGGGCCTGCACCTCTGTCCCCATAAGCCAGGTCGAAAGGAAGATAAAACCGGAATTTATCTCCAATTTCCATCAATTGAAGCCCTTCTGTCCAACCCTTGATTACCTGGTTTAAACCAAATGAGATAGGCTCGCCTCGCTGTACTGAACTGTCGAAAATAGTGCCATCAATCATGGTTCCATGGTAATGCACTTTCACTTTATCGGTGGCCTTTGGTTTTGCACCTCCCGGGCCTTTGGTCATCACTTCATATTGCAACCCAGTTGCAGTGGTGATGATGCCTGGTTTTTTCTTGTTTGCCTCCAGAAAATCCTTTCCTGCTTTGGCCTTGACTTCAGCCTCTTTGGCTTTCATTTGTGACATGTACTCTGAAAACATTTTTTCTGCTTTTTCTTTATCGATTTGTAATGTTGATTTTTTTAAATAATCATTGATTGCTTTCGACATCCACTGGTTATCCAGATCAGCCAATCCCATCTTATCCAAATTCTCAGCCAAAAACAATCCTGTAGCATATGAAATACTATCTTTTGGGGTAGTGAGATTTTGCGCCAAACTCAAAGACGAGAAAAACAAAAACAAACAAGCAAATAATCCAAAAATTTTCATGTGTAAAAGTATTAAATATATTAGTAATATAAAATCAGGCTGATTAAGCCAAGCAACTATTTCTTCA
>JAUMBK010000092.1:0-1491 GCA_032115795.1 Saprospiraceae bacterium
GGGCGTCCATCGTCTGGCTAATGTCTTCTGACGGATCCTCGGCTCTTGCTAATAATCCGTTAATTACCTAATAGACTTCGCACGCTAAACCATCCTGTTAATAAATTACAAAATTTGAATTCTAGCGCCACGGGGTTTGCAGTCCCTCTGCATGCCTTTTCATATTCCATTTCTGTCATCGGTCTTAAGCAGGCCCAATCGAGGTAAGCGAGCATGTTTCTAGGTTGCATGTAATTGGCAGGTTTTGCAGCGCCATCATCGCTTTCGCCACCAACCCCATTTCCATTCAAATCACAAAATATGGTCAATGGACCTGAGGCAGGTAGCGGCGAGGAAGCCCGGATCCCATTCTGTAAAGCAGGTGTAGAAGAATTGGCCATCACATATACATTATAGCCGCTGGCGCTGATCCTGGGCTCAAACTGAAAGGATTGTTGTCCTACCGTAATTGTATTTAAGAAATCAACTAACCCTTGCTGATTCAATTCGTGCTTCATGCAATAAAAGGCCGCAAAGCCTTTCGGGAAGCCCGCAGGCAACGTAGCCGACGTACCACTTTCCAGTATAGTGGCGTTGGCCAATGGGGATGATTGATTGAGCGACGTTCCAAAGAGATCTCCAGTGGCATTGCTGATTGTTATGGCGTTTTCAGATGAAACCTGATAGGGTGTGTTTGTCGTATTTCCAGCTTTAAATGCACCAGCTTCCCGCGTAGAACCTGCATAGTCACTTGTCGTACCCGCTTGTCCGCCACTTCCAAGTCTAAAGGCACCTTCTGGCACGTATACCATCTCTATGGCATACACCCTGACTTCCTCAACGACAAAATTATCTACTTTCGTCAATCCATTCTCTCCATAATTCCAGCGTAGTTCAACCTCTGATACGCTGAATGTCCCAGTGCCATCCGCACTCCTGTAAATGAAAGCACCCACTGCAGGATTCGTTGCAGCATTGAATGACTGCGATACATCTACCAGCCCGCTGGTGATGGTCGAGCCAGTGGGGGCAATATGCCCGCTATTATTAAGCTTGGCATGTTTCCAGAGACCCGTACTTTTGTCTTTATACTTGACAAATACCCAGGCCGCATCCCAGTTGTTGGGTGCACTGCTCGTCCTCCAGGAATTTTCCCAGCTGATATCAAACTTGACCTGGATGTACTTGTCCGTTTTATTTATTCCCGTCAGTGAAATATTACTGACAGAAATATTGTTGGCCAGCAGCCACGTGGTCCAGGTCATGGATAGCACGACATACATCAATTTTGTAAAATTCATATGCTTGTATTGATTTGGTTATTCAGTGTGGTAAAATGAGACGTCAGACACTTTTTTCATCCCACAGCAAAAGTATCAGGAAGAAAAAGAAGATGGTGTGCAAATTCCCACTTCTCATTTCCATTTTTCTACTTTTGTGTAGGGAAACAGTGCAATTTTTGAACCTTTTATTATCAAAAATGAACCTATTACGCAGTATGCTATTGATTTG
>JAUMBK010000092.1:1501-3087 GCA_032115795.1 Saprospiraceae bacterium
AGTGTTTATCGTAATTTTAGGAACGGAAAGGAAAACCATCGTTCGTCTTTTTATAATGTGGCTAGTGATGGTTCAATGAGATGACATCTTTTAATTAAATCCACCCTATGGTCAATAATAGCGAAAAAGATTCCCTGAGATGCTGGTTTATGATTGTACGTAATCGTTGCCTTTGCCTCTTGTGCGTCTTGGTTTGTTCCTTACCTATTTTTGGACAAATTCCTGACAAAAGTCTGGAGGGTTTGATTGCGCAATACAAATACAAAGAAGGCATCCGGCTTGCCTCAGACAAATTGGCATCTGTAAGGGCGGCGGATTCACTGCAAAAACTCTATTATAACACCAGGCTAAGTAGTATGTACAGTCGCCTGGGTGATGTGCAGCAGGCATACAAACTGGCAATACAAAGCAGGACATTATACCAGGGAGTGAACGACAGCATCCTGATCGCCGAAGCGAGGCTGGTTGATGCAATAGCCAATGTGAATATGGGTTCTTTTTCCTATGCCCTGGGTGAATTGGAGCTGGTAAAGAAATATACGGATGCGCACCCGCATTGCCACATCGAACGCATGACATCCCATGCCTATAGCCTCATTTTTATGCAGACGGGAAAGCTACCCGAAGCCTTGCAAGAAATTAAGGAAGCCATCCATAAGGATACCTCATGCCATATTCCAAGTTATCTGGCACTCGACCTCATGAATCTTTCTCTGGTCCATCTCATGTCGGGCGACGTAGAAGAATCACAAAAGATGATTGAGCTGGCATCCAATAAAGCCATACAATTGGGGGATTCGATCGTGCTTGGGGGATGCCTGATGATGAGGGCCCATTTTGCTACCCTAGCTGGCGACACAAAAACTTGGAAGCAATGGGTTATGAGCACAATAGACCTGGGAAAAAAGGTAGGTCACCCGGCTCTATTCATCGGACCCTACTCCCAGCTTATGGAGAGAGCATTGCAACAAAAACAATTTGCAGAGGCCATTTCCTATGGAAGCGAACTGGAAGATCTGTTAAAAATGTCACCATTACCCATATTCGGGTACCTGCTTGACAGCCTAATGTATGAAGGGTACAAGGGTCTGAATAACAATGAAAAAGCACTTGCCTATTTTGAATCCTTTTACCAAAACAAAAGCAAAATATTCAACGAATCCTACAAAAACCAGATCCTCGACCTACAGACAAATTTTGCCTTGAAAGAAAAAACATTGATGCTTGAGTCCAGTCGAAAAGACCTGGAAAACGCAAAAAAAAGACAGCAATTCCAGTTCATCATCATCTGCCTTCTTATTTCACTCATACTCACCTTGTATGTGGTACGGTGGCTAAAACGACACAATGCCAGAAGGTTGTACCAAAAAGAAAAGCTGATGGAGACCATCCTTCAGGAAGAAAAGCACATGCTTGCCCGCGTACACTCCCCTCAATCGCAATTTGCCGAAAACCATAGCCTTGAAGGCACATCCTGGTCTGGTGACCTGACAGACGAAAGAGATCATCCAAGCCAGGAGGACAGAAAAAATCTGTATCAGGAAATCCTGCGCCTCATGGAAGAAGAAAAAGTATACCTGAATCCG
>JAUMBK010000093.1:0-6067 GCA_032115795.1 Saprospiraceae bacterium
CAACGGATATGTTGCCGGCATTTTGCAGGAAAATGGGTTTGCAACATTGCTTGTGGATTTGTTGACGCTCGAAGAAGATGAAACCAGAGAAATTCATTTTGATATTGATTTGTTAACTGACCGTTTGCAAGCTGTAGCAGCGTTTATGCAGGAGTATCCGCCCACAAGGTATTTGTCAGTGGGTATGTTTGGATCAAGCACCGGCGCTGCCTCTGCCCTGAGAGCAGCAGCCCTGCTGGATGGGAGAGTCAGGGCTGTGGTTTCCCGTGGTGGACGTCCGGATTTGGCTGAAGAGGCGTTGGCGCAGGTTGCAGTGCCTGTGCTGCTGATTGTGGGTAGCCTGGATTTTCAGGTAAAAGCCATGAACCAGTCGGCATACAATAAACTTAGAAGTGAGCGAAAACTCGTCATTGTGGAAGGGGCAACCCATTTGTTTGAGGAGACAGGTAAGCTCGAAGAAGTGGCCAGATTGGCTGTGATTTGGTTTAAACGATATCTCGCCGGACACAGAGCAATGCACGCGGAAGAGTAAGACGAAGATGTCTTTGGATGAATCCGGAAAATTTGAAAACCGGCAACTATGCTATTTGCAAATAGAGAAGAAGCTGCAAAACTGCTCCTACCAATATTGGAAAAATGGAGAGACACGGATGCCATCGTCCTGGCGATTCCGCGTGGAGGTGTTCCTCTGGGATATATTCTTTCCCAACATTTTCACTGGCCCATGGACCTGATCATGGTTAAAAAAATCGGCATGCCGGGACAAGCCGAGCTGGCCATTGGCGCCGTCAGCCCGGAAGGCGAGGTGATCGATCCCCGCTATTCTGTCAACAGGGAATACTTGTCTGAGGAAATACAACGCATTCGCCAGCAATTGGATATGCGGTACCAAGCGTTATCAGGAAGAAAAAGAAACATGTCACTGATGAATAAAACGGTTGTTCTGGTAGATGATGGGATTGCGACCGGGAACACCATGATAGCCGCTATTCAACTGGCAAGAAAAAAAGGCGCCCTGATTGTGGTCATAGCCACTCCCGTCGCTTCCGATGATGCATACCAGGCAATGAAACAACTGGCAGATGCCATCATTTGCCTGACTCATCCCTCCAGCTTTATGGCTGTTGGTCAATATTACACTGATTTTGGGCAAGTGGAAGATGAAGAGGTGTTGCGATACATGCAATTGGTAAATCCATGAGTTTCAAAATGTCAGGGCATCGTAAAAATCAGGGTTATTTCTCCAAACGTATGCGTTCTTGCCGCAGCAAATTCACGGGTGTTGAAATGTTGTGCCAGGCGGAGACTACATGCCCTTGATTGAAAAAACAGACCAGTGCTTGTCTGTAAAAGCAATGGGGATATCCTGATGGCTTCAGCCCCACTCAAGGATAGTGGATTTGCTTCCAGACCGGTGCTGAGCAGTTTGTTTTTTACGACAAAGCTTAGCCGGGGTGAAAAGAAAGCATATAAAACTACTTTTTTCGACTTACTGGGACTTCCTATCCCCAAAATATGATCAATCCCAGACGATGCCCGCCACCCAAATTGAATGTGGTTGCCCACGTGCATGCGCGAAAACAATGTGCCGGCTTCCATACCCGCAAATCCATACCAGGATGCCCAGGGGTCATTGGCAAGACGATACCACCCCTCCGCTTCCGTTTGAACCAGGATGCCCATTTCCCGAGCATTCGCCCAACCTAGCGGCTTTTTATAGCCTATCCAACGGTGAAATTCCTTTTGAAATGGTTCAGCGAAAGAGGATTTACCGGTAGTCCCAACCGCATTTTTCAACGTGAAGCCATATTTTTTATCTCTGGAATAACGGCTGTAGTTGTACTGCAGGTACATTAGACCAGCGTATGGGTAATCAGAATACTGGACTGCTGTTTTGGAGATATCGGTGGGTGTAAATATTTTTTGCTGAAGAAACAAACGATGCACAGAGGGTACCAGGCCATCGCGCAGGTAGGAAACCCCAAGATGCAGACCTCCGGAATAGTACCTGTCCGTCCCGTGGCCATTATAGTGTAAAAAATCATCCTCCAGCATAAACGTGAGGTAATACGTATCCTGGCCGCACACTGACAGTGGGAGAACAAACCAAATCCGCGTAATAACAATAAATAGAAAACGTTTCACAGACTGTTTTTTCGTCCTAAATGTACACTGATATAATCGCTTGGCCAATGATACAGATCATCGCCATTGCAAGAATGTGGGTAAACGGTAGGGGATGGGCTTCCTTTGGTTCTTCTCCGGGCCATTGAAATTAAATATTCAAAAAAAATACGTAACTTTACAATGAGTGTGGTTTTGTCCTTTATTTTCAAGTTTGATATAAAAACATCCCTGCCTCCATTACCTTGTCTCCCTCATGCTCGTTTCGTTTAAAAAATTACCTATGCTTACCCGAAGAAAAAAAAATCCAACGCCCGGCCCTGCCAAAAAACCGGAAGCAAATATCCCAAAGCCAGGTGGCAGCAAGCCAATTGGAAACATCTGGCTGTGGGTTGCCCTGATCATTGGGCTGAATTTCGTCCTTACCCGGTATTTTTTTCAAACAGAAGAATCAACAGTGGCCATCCCTTATTCCTTGTTTAAACAACAGGTGGTGGCAGGGAATGTAAAGGCAATTCATTGCCAGGGGGAGGAAATTTCAGGTCTGTTTGAACACGACATTCAATATTATCCCCAATCCAAAGAGGGCGTAGTTGAAAAAGAAGCAGTGAAAGTCCATTCATACAGCACCATCCTGCCGGCATTCTCGGGAGAAAGCCTGGAGACCTTTCTTGAAACGCACCAGGTTCAGATCCTTGCTGCATCTGACAAAGAAAAGTCGAGCCCCTTTTGGTCTTTTTTCTCCTTGTTGGCGCCGGCGCTCCTCTTTATTGCATTTTATCTCTGGATTTTTCGGAGAATGCAATCCTCAGGCGGAGGTGGCCCTGGTGGATTTTTAGGTTTTGGTAAAAGTACAGCCAAGCGCTTTGACAAAAATGACGGCAACCAGGTCACATTTGACGATGTGGCGGGGATTGATGAAGCAGAAAATGAGTTGGTGGAAATTGTGGATTTTTTAAAAAATCCGGAAAAATACACCCGGCTTGGGGCATATGCCCCCAAAGGAGTCCTGCTCATAGGAGCTCCCGGCACCGGCAAGACACTCCTCGCCAGAGCGATCGCGGGGGAGGCGGGAGTGCCCTTTTTCTCAATGAGTGCCTCCGAATTTGTAGAAATGATCGTCGGTGTCGGGGCCGCACGAGTCAGGGATTTATTTACCCAGGCCAGGGCAGCTGCTCCCGCAATCATCTTTATTGACGAACTGGATTCCATCGGGCGGGCCCGCGGACAATTTGCCTTTGGTGGCGCCAGTGAACAGGAACAAACCCTGAACCAGATATTGACGGAAATGGACGGCTTTTCAAGCAAGGAAGGTATCATTGTTCTGGCAGCGACCAACCAGCCGGATGTATTGGATAAGGCATTATTGCGCCCGGGCCGCTTTGACAGGCGGGTGGTCATCAACTTGCCAGACAAAGCAGGCAGAGAGGCGATTTTGAAGGTACACACACGCCAGGTACCCCTCGAATCCGATACAAATCTCGGCGAAATCAGTGCTATGACCCCTGGTTTTTCAGGCGCGGATATCAAAAATCTGGTGAATGAAGCCGCTTTGAACGCTGCCAAAAAAGGGCGTTCTCACGTCACACTGGCTGATTTTACCGATGCCCTGGAGAAAATCGTACTCGGCCCGGAAAGACCATTGCTGCTTACACAGGACGACAGGCGGCGCATTGCATACCACGAGAGCGGCCATGCCATTCTTGGCCTGGTTGTGCCAGGAGCAGATCCCGTCCATCGTGTCAGCATCGTTCCCCGCGGCATGAGTCTGGGAGTCACCTACCAGCGACCCGATACCGACAGATACAATTACTCAGAAACATACCTGCAAGGTAGAATTGTCGGAATACTCGGAGGCCGTGCCGCTGAAGAACTCGTTTTTGGAGACAAAACAACAGGTGCAGAAAATGACATTCAGCAAGCCACAGCCATCGCCAGAAATATGGTTGGTCGTTGGGGCATGAGCCCCAAATTGGGCATGCAGGAACTCGCACCGCGACAAAATCCATTCCTGCAACGAGAACCCGACCCTTTCATGAATCAAAAACCATTCAGTGAAAAAACAGCCCAGACAATCGATGAGGAGGTCCAGAGAATCATCACTGAAGCTTACAACAATGCCCTCGCCTTACTTAAAAAATACCGCAACCAACTGGATGAAATGGCAGAGGCATTACTGAAAAATGAAACATTGGACGAAAAAGATATGAAACGCTGGAAACCCGAAACAAATTTATAATTTGTAATTATTTAAAATAGAGTGTTTTATATATTAGATAACCCCAGTTTGTTTTTAAAAATCAATTAGCATTGACACCTTGGCACATGCGATACATTTTTAAAAGTGGAATTAATAGGTAGCTTCAATAATTGAGTTATCTTTAGTCCTTCACTTTCAAAATAATGTAGCGTTGTTTAGGGTGTTTTACAGAATCGTATCATTTGTATTTCTGGTTTGCCATGGTTGGCCTGTCACCCAACTTGATGCGCAATGCAATCAATTGTATGAATGGACAACCTGGACCTCGTTTGCTGGTAATAGCGCCAATGGAACCATTAATTATGGCGGGCAGGCCGTCGGGGTAGATATGTCTGCAAACTATGGCTTTGGGTCAACACCGCAAATTTATAACTTTGGGGCCTTTAGTGGTTTCGGTGGGACGATTCCCAATTCGACAGTACCTTATACCACCTGGGCAGCGGGTCCGGGAGGAGTAACCACAATGTGTTTTTCGCAAACTGTGACAAATCCTGTACTCCTCATCGCTTCTTTGGGTAATTCGGGAAATCACGTGACACTGGAGTTTTCACTGCCCTACGCTGTTGTGTATGACGGGGGAGGGATGACTTTTGTCAGTGCAACCACCCTCATCGGTGCAGAAGGGTATGCAATCATCGAGTTTCCCGGTGATTTTGATTGTGTCACGATTTACTCCTCCACACCGGAATGGTACACCAACATTACCTGGGGTTTGCATCCCCCCTTATTTCAAGTGGATATTGCAGGCGATCCGGCCGCATGTGGCGAAGTAAACCTTACTGCATCCGGCGGAAATACCTACGCCTGGAGTGGGGGAGAGAACCCCAATCAGCCGTCCAACACATTTACTGAATCCGGAAATTATTTTTTGACGGTAACCGACAATGCAGGTTGTACCGTTCTGACTTCTGTAGAAGTTGACGTCTTTCAACCGGTACAGGAAAACCTCTATGATGAAATATGCGAAGGTGTCCCTTTCTATTTCCAGGGAAATCCCGTCAGTGAATCAGGTACCTACACAGCCACGCTGCAGACAAGCCATGGATGTGATAGTACCATCACACTCGAGCTGGTCGTCTATCCAGAGTTTCAGTTTACCGAAAATATGTCCTTATGCCAGGGCGAGTCGTTGTTATTTCACGGACAAAATCTCATTGCATCAGGGCAATATCTTTATACAGAGCAAACCCAGTATGGATGTGATAGCATACACCAACTCAACCTGGTGGTGTGGCCCGTTTCGAATACCGCCATAAACCTGGAAACCTGTTTTGGGGATACAACGCAGTTTGCAGGACAAAACCTGACTATGCCCGGAACATACACCACAACGCTGGCCAACCGGTTTGGATGCGATAGCTTGGTTTCTCTCTATCTCAGCATATTGCCGCCAGCCGTATCTGCCAAAGATACGTCAATATGCGAAGGCGATACCCTGCTTTTTGACAACCAACGTTTGACCCGGGCAGGAATATACACAAACACCTATTCTACAATCCATGGTTGCGATAGTCTTGTGACTTTACATCTTACTCTAAACGATGCGCCCGTTTCCCAGCAATCAGCGACCATTTGTGAGGGAGAATCCTATTTGTTTCAGGGGCAACAGGTGACGTCTGCCGGGCAATATGCCAAACGATTTCCCTCCTCTAAAGGCTGTGATAGCCTGGTTGTTTTTACCTT
>JAUMBK010000094.1:0-1869 GCA_032115795.1 Saprospiraceae bacterium
TCGAGTACATGTCTTTCCAGGTCAGACTGCAATTCAGGTCAATGCCCCAGGGTGTTTTTTCGGCGGCCCGAAACATAAACTGAGGGGTGATTCGGGCATCATTTGACAATAGAAAAGTGGCACCACTCATAAGAAGCAAATGTCTCACTTCGGTTGAAAAGGCATTGTTTGTATCAAAGTCCAGATCTGAACGAATCATACGGGGGATCGCCCCACCCAGAAAAAAACGGTTTGTACTGTAATAAATGCCAAAACCGGCGTTAAACACATTTCTGGTCTGTGACGTGGAAGGAATGGAAGGATCATTTTCCAGACCTTGCACTGCATACAGGGACGGATTGGCAAAATCCTGAATGTACTTCCTGCCCGAAACATTCATACCCATGCTGAGTGTCCCTTCACCTAGCAAGAATTTATAGGCGTACATGGCTTCATACGTGAGTTTTTCCGTGATGCCGAGGGCCTGCCTTTCCATGTTGAGTCCGAGGCCTACCCTTTTGCCAATGCGTGGCAGATTGACCGTCAGTACCTGCGCACTGGGGGCTCCCTGGAGGCCACTCCACTGATCGCGGTAAAGCAATGTAGCGGACAAGTACTTTTCATTGCCTGCGTAGGCTGGATTCAGGCTCAGTTTATTGTACATAAACTGAGTGTACATCTGTTGCTGTTGTGCCTGTAGAAACACGACACATCCCAGTAAACAGATGATAATCGTAACTTGCTTCATCATCGCTGTAAAACTAAAAAGCCACCGATGGGCCTGCTGCCATCACCTGTGTCGAGTATGAAATAATAGGTTCCCGCCGGCAATGACTGACCAGCGTAGGTTCCTTCCCAATTATTGGTATAAGGCTGTGCGCTGAAGACTTCCAGCCCCCACTCATTGAAAATGACAACCGAATTTTGCGGAAAATCACCAGTACTGAGGCATGGAATCACAAAAGCGTCGTTGATACCATCCCCGTTGGGCGTGAAAATATTGGGAGATTTACATAACACGTCCTCATTCAGCCGAATAATCACCGTTGCTTCAGCACACAAATCGTCACACAAATCGGCGCAAAGGGTATATTTCAGTATTTGTTCCTTTAGATTGCGGCTGTCTGGTGTATAGACAATACCGTTGCCACTTACGATGGCCTTCCCAAATGCGGGAGGAGTTGTCAATGTGATTCGCGAACCCGCAGGAAACGCATCGTTGATGGTGACGGGCAGAAGCGACGCCTGGCTGCTGTTTAGTGAGTATTCATCGTCTGAGGCAGTTGGCATAAACTCGATGTATACGCGCACGGTATCCATGGTAAAATCAGGGCATCCTTGGATGCTGTATGACAAGTAAACGACATTGTTCCCTGCCGGGAATCCAGAAAGCAGTGGGGCAATAGAGCTGGGATTTGAAATAAACACATCCTTGTCAGGGGATGTCCATGTCACATTCACCAGCGGTGGACCATCACGGGAGATGAGCTGGACGGCTTCTCCGGGGCAAGCCGTAATATCATTGGTCAGAGCCTGGGCATTGATCGACGGGGGAACACTGATGTTAATTACCATGGGTTTGGCCTGGGCAGAGCTGCACCCATCAAGTGTGGCGGTTGCCGTGATGAAGTTTGTTCCGGCCAGCAATGAGGCAGTTTCTGCTACCACAATGCAATTGCCTGAGCCTGAAGACAAGGTGGTTCCGGTGGCATTATTCAGGATGGTAAAAATGGCATTGGGCTGCAACGAAGATGGCTGAAAACAAATTTCGGCTCCATTGTTTCGGTCCTGGCAAATTGAAACCAGATCGGTGGCGAAAACGGGCACCTTGATTTCATCTTTTATTGTTACACTCAACGCATTTGAAAAAGTGGAAACACAACCATCTTT
>JAUMBK010000095.1:0-23678 GCA_032115795.1 Saprospiraceae bacterium
GTAGTTCTTGGTCAGTAAGTATTTCAGTCATTGCCATCCGTTCCTTCTAAAAATCTTTGCCTCAATTACAAACAAAACGATATTCATTTCAAGGGCGGACGAAAGTTCGCCCTTTTTTTATGGTAGATTGGAAAGCGTGGCTATAATTCAACTCCTTCAGAGTTGTGATTTCACATGTGCCCTTAACAATGGGTTTCACCCATATCCCCGGGCTGCACCCGTGGCCGGTATAATTCAAGCCCTTCAGGCTAGTGAAATGCATTTTTGTTTTTGTTGTTCGTCCAACCCCGTGGGGGTGACAGGATTATAGACATTGTATTTATAAAGGAAACCCAAGCCCTGGAAGGTTAGCATCATAAAAAACATGTCATTTGGATATAATGCCATCTATCCGAGAGTGGGAAACCAATCGCCAATTATTGCAAGATTTACATCAATAAAATCCTTGTTCCAAGCCCTGGAAGGGCGATATACCCCCGGCCTAGGGAGCAGCCCTGGGCCGGCCATAATTAAAGCTCTTCATGCTTTTAGGATCCGTTAGTGTCATTATCACATAGTCAAACAGGCCCAACACCCTGCCAAAATTGGCTACATGCCTTTGTTTATTGATTTTCAAGCTTGAGCAAAAACATCTATTCAATTGTTTTGTTGAATAGTTGATAAGGTGCACATCGGTGCGTGATATTAACAAAATCTTCGACTAATAACATACATGGCCACCAGTTCATTTAAGGAGCAAGTATATCAGGAACTTTCCAGAGTGACGCACGCCATCTCCCACCCAAAACGAATGGAGTTGATCGATGTCCTGTCACAAAGAGATTTTTCAGTAGAAGAATTATCAACCGAAATTGGGATGAGCATGGCGAGCACATCACAGCACTTGCAGGTGCTCAAAGCGGCTAAGCTCGTCAAAACCAACCGCAACGGAAACTTCATCATGTACAGTGTGTCTGACGACAGTGTACTAAAATTGATTGCCGTAGTAAGGGAACTAGGGTTTAGAAAAATTGCTGAAATAGATCGGATCATCCATGATTATAATTCAGATAAGGATTTGCTTGAGTCGTTGACCCTTGACGAATTATGGGCAAAATCCCGGGAAGAAAATGTGATGCTCCTCGATGTCAGACCCGGCAACGAATTTGATGCCGGGCACATCCCTGGAGCCGTTTCCATCCCTCTGGACCAGTTGAGAAATCGCCTGGAGGAATTACCCAAAGGCCAAACCATTGTGGCGTATTGCCGGGGGCCGCTATGCGTAATGGCTGCAGAAGCAGTCAAAATATTAACCGATCAAAAACTGAAGGCAATGCGAATGGAGGACGGCTATGTGGAATGGAAATTAAAACAAGCAGAGTCAGCAACATTGTCGATTTAGTGGATACCAACGTAGGGCTTATCGGTCATTTGGGGACGGTTTTCTGCTGCGAATGGCAGGCAGGTTTCAAAAATAAGGGCGCTGCTCCTTGTATAACCAGGTGAGTCCGGGAATGGCGAATGTCACCTAGTATAATAGTATGGAAGTAAAATTGGGTTTAAAAGAAAATTGGCATCAGTTTGTTTTGCTGATTGTGGTCAATGCCTTCGTAGGTGGCATGGTTGGGCTGGAGAGATCTATTTTACCGCAAATAGCAGAAGCTGAATTCCATATTGCGGCAAAAACGGCGATTCTTTCCTTTATTATAGTCTTTGGCATTGTCAAAGCGGTGACCAATTACTTTACCGGTTCCCTGGCAAATAAATTTGGCCGAAAAAAGCTGCTCATTTTTGGCTGGCTTTTTGGCATTCCTGTTCCGTTTATTTTGATGATGGCAAGCAGCTGGAGCTGGATTATCGCTGCGAATGTCCTGCTGGGCATAAACCAGGGATTGACGTGGAGTAGTACGGTGGTGATGAAAATAGACCTGGTTGGCGAAAAAAACAGAGGTCTGGCAATGGGTTTGAATGAATTTGCCGGGTACCTTGCAGTTGCGTTGGTAGCCTTTGTGACGGGTCTGGTTGCCAGTGAATACGGCCTGAGACCATATCCCTTTTACATTGGCATTGTGCTTTCCGTGGCGGGCTTGCTCGCCTCATGGCTTCTGGTCAAAGACACCCGTCACCATGTAGCCAAAGAAGCCACCAGCAACAGTGTTGCCAAGCTAAAAAATGTATTCCGGGACACTACATTGTTTGACCGAAATCTTGGCTCAGTGACACAAGCCGGCTTAATCAACAACCTGAATGATGGTATGGCGTGGGGCTTATTTCCGATCTTACTGGCAGAAAAACAGTTCTCCATATCGGACATAGGTGTAGTTACGGCGGTGTATCCGGCCGTGTGGGGAATTGGTCAATTGCTTACCGGCAAAATGTCGGATCATTTCTGCAAAAAAAGAATGTTGTTCTGGGGCATGTTTTTACAAGGCCTGGCGCTTCTGTTTTTTGTTTTTGCCTCTACACTAGCCCATTATATCATCCTTGCCTCGGTGTTGGGATGGGGAACGGCGATGGTGTATCCTACTTTTCTCGCTACGGTAGCCGAAAATACAAATCCCCAAGACAGGGCAAAGAGTCTGGGTGTTTTCAGGCTTTGGCGGGATTTGGGCTATGCCATAGGCGCCATACTGACAGGCATCATCGCAGATGCATTTGGCATCCATGCTTCGATCATCGCCATTGGATTGTTGACGATCGCTTCTGCCTGGGCCATTGAGAGAAGGATGCGTTGTGCTGTGGAAGTTGTGTGAGAAGAGAGACTGGAATTTCAAGACTATACACTACTTTAAAAGCAATAACGTTTTTGCGATGGCTTCCTTTAAGTCCTTTTTTACATTCGTCTGGTCTGCATACTCATTCCATTTGCTGACAGCGGCATTTATTTGGTCAATGATGGAATTGGCTCTTTTAATGTTCATTTTTTTGGCTACTTCCAGTAAGTCCTGCCGGGTAATGTTTCGCCGTTTGCCATTAATACTTAGTGAATGTTGACTTACCCAAGCGCTTCCGGGCCGGTAAGAGTGGCAAACATCAAAGGCAGGCGCCAAATTCCACTGACCATTTTTATCCATTATAAAGGAAAAATTTTTTGTATGGTCATCACAATTTCTTGCCATGACATTGAACACCAATCGCCGGTAAAGTTGTTCTGCATCGGTGTAAGGTAAAAGCATACTTCGCATTGTCTCAAAAAGTTGTTCATAACTGAAAGCATTAATCTCATTGAAATCATAATGAGCTATGGCGCAAAAGCTTTGTACATGCAGCTTTTCATTTCCTTGTTTTCTGTCAAACCGTTTTGTCATAAAATGTGCCCTGTCATTTTCTTCGAGCAACCTGCATTCGGTCATGTCAATCTCTGCGTCTTTTGCCATAAGATAATAAGCCATTTCTACTCTTCCATACCCAGAGGAAGTACCTATCTGTTGATCGGTAACCCCGTCAAATTTCAAAAGCCAATGAGAAAATCCCCTCGGCGCATCTGCCTGACCTGAACGAATTTCATTAGTTTCAGGATGAAATGCAATCACAGCCTTTGCTCTGGCTCCACCAGCTGAAGTGCCGATTTTCAATATATCACTGAGTGCTTTTGCTTCATCACCGTTTAGGTTAGTATGAAAATGCTCTCTTCCTGTTAGTATTTCCTGTGCTACATGAATTAAACTATTTAATTCAATTTTAGTGGACCTATTGTTTATGAATGGCAATGCGGGTTCAAATTCCAATGCCCCCATACCTCTTTTGCCAATAAAACAAAGTAACTCCACTGGATTCATACTATCCCTGGGACGACCATGACTTGCCAGCCAGGCATTGATTAGGCTATTTCCATATTTGTCCGGCAACACATCAGCTAAAAGACCTGGTAACCCTTTAAAAGTGGATGAACCCCTTACTTCAGGAAAGGAAAATATCCTTTTTTCTGACCCGTTTACAGGCATTTTCAACGGAGACAAATCCCATTCATTATCTACAAAGGAAGGTTCAAATTCAAACGAAGCCACGCCACTGGTATCATCCCATGCGATTGCCCCCACCCGTTTTTTCCAAATATTGATGTATGCAGTTGTTATCATTACCAATCACTTTTCGTGTTTTTCAGTTTATTGTCTTTTTTCGCACTTGCCCTTTGGCGTTTTTTATGCTCTAATTTAGCGAGTTCCAGTGGACTAAATTGTTGCTTTACCTCAAAATGCTCAAAGAGCTGAAGTCGCTCAATAGCTCTCATTATTTGAATAAAAGACAGCAATGTGCCACCTCCTCCCTGTTCAAATTGCACCAGGGTCGAACGGTTTATTCCTGCTGCATCGGCCACTTGTTGTTGTGTTTTATTCTGCTGTAATCTGGATTGTTTAATAAACGTACCCAATAACTCTAACAGTGCAGGATCACTCATTGCATGCCAGTATATGATGCTTTTTTCCATCATTAAATTTATTATTTATACTTAATAATGCAATATACCAACATATTATTATTAAATTTTTGTTGGATAATTTATACAAAATTAGGCTTATTTCATATTAATGTCGACATAATTCAACATAAAGACCAAAATATTTTAAAAATACCTCGAACAGATATGTTTTTGGAATCCAGTATTGTATCCTTTGCGAGAGAATTGCAATGTCAATGTCCTCTGAGAATCATTCAGTGGCGGTTGAAAGTGAACATTAGAGGAATTATAAAAAATAAAAAAAGTGTGTAAATCAACAACTTACACACTTTCTAACAGTGAAGAACTGTATTGAGCGGAGGAGGAGGGATTCGAACCCCCGGTACCCTCTCAGGTACGCCGGTTTTCAAGACCGGTGCAATCAACCAGCTCTGCCACTCCTCCGGACCTGCTGATTAAAGCGACGCAAAAGTAAGCATATTTTTCATAAACGAAAATTTTTCCTTAAAAAAGGGTGGAGAATCGCGCATCACATTTGATCAACGCACATCAAAGGCTCCTTCCTCTGGCTGGGTGGACAGGGTAAATTCCAGCAGCCCCCCTTCCCACAGCTGTGCATGTGAAAGCACGGGCTTCGTCAGGCGTACCCCATTCAGTCGTACCTCACTCACATATTTCCAGGATACCGGTGTTTTCTCGCCTTGAGAAATATCGCGTGTTTGCTTATGGACAAGGATCGTCAGTTTCTTTCCGTTGCCCAGAGTGCAGCTTGCGCGATTGACCAAAGGCACGCCAAGCTGGTACTCGCCAGAAGCAGGATGTACCGGATACATGCCCAAAGCGGAAAAGACGTACCAGGCCGACAGCTGGCCGCAATCGTCATTGCCACACAATCCTCCCGGACTGGTATTGTACATTTTTGTGCAAAGATCATAGACGATTTCCTGGGTTTTCCAGGGCATGCCTGCCTGGTTGTAGAGGTAGGCAACATGGTGGCTGGGCTCGTTGCCGTGGGCATATTGGCCTACTAGTCCGGTGATGTCCAGGATATGTGCGTCAATTTTTCCCCTGTCGGCGCGAAAAAGCGCAGCCAGTTTGGCCGTAAACGCACGGAAACCGCCATGCAGGCCAATCATCCCCCCTGTGTCGTGGTGGGCATGAAAGACATACTGCCACGGTGTAGCCTCAACAAATGCCTCTTCCTGGGTGATGGCCGGATCAAAAGGCTCTGTCCACTGACCCTGCGCATCCTTTCCCCTGAAGAAGCCTGTAAAGCCGTCAAATACATTGACATACGACTTCGCTCTCCGCTCATACAGTGCAATCAGGGTTTTCTCTTCCGGAAAAAACTGTTTCATAAAATCCCGTGCACAGGCACTGGCATAGGCCATTTCGAGTGTTTTGGATACAGCAAACGACTCTCCCTGATACACAGGCACATAGCCAAACTTGTCCAAAAGTGACCAGGGCGCTACAGGATTGTCTGTAGCCATGGTCTGGATGATGGCCAGCTTTATTTCGTCGAGATGCTGTTGAGCATATCCCTTCATAACGGCTTCCACCAGAATGGGTACTGAGGGTGTACCAATCATGCAATGGACGTCATCATGCCACAGCTTCCACACAGGGAGGTAGCCATTCTTTTTAGCTGCCCGTAGCATGGTACCCACCACTCCTTCAGTCACATCCGGTCGAAAAAGGGCATTGAGGGCAAATGCAGCCCTGTACGTATCCCATTGTGACAAGGTAGCATATTCATCAAAAAAGGCAGTGGTATCAGCCGCATGATGGTTGGCCGGCTTACTCAGTTTGTTTGGTGCCAAAGCCGTGTGATAGAGTGCGGTATAAAAAATGGTCTTGATGGAATCACGCGCGTCAATCTCCACTTTGGCGAGCTCTTGTTGCCACAGCCATGCTGCCTCCCTGCGCACCTGATCAAATGAAGGCGTGATTTTGATGGTATCGTCAAAGGGAACATCAGAGATTCTGACAGTGAGTTCGATCTGTTCGCCTTTCCGACAGGTAAAGCTCACGACACCCTTGACATTTCTCCCCCGCATAAGTCGGATGTCTGGCCGAAAGACATCATGCAAGGCTATGCCGCAGGCGTTGAAGGGTTTTGAGAACCTGACCTGAAAATAGACAGGCTGCACATTGGCCCAGCCGGACGAAATGCGATACCCGGCAATGGTCACAGAATCAATGACCTGCATAGCCGATTCCAGGACACGTTCTGTAAGCCAGGACCGGTGTCGGTCCAGCCCATGCTGCAAGTCAATAAGAATCCGGGCGGAATCTGTGGCAGGAAAGGTATATCGGTGTACCCCTGTATTTTGTGTAGCGGTGAGCTCGGCAAAGATGTCGTGTTTATCCAGCTTTACAGCGTAATATCCGGGGGAAGCCCATTCATTTTTGTGGGTAAAACGGGAGCGAAAGCCTTCTTCCCCACCCTGTTTAGGCCCCGGCTGTAGTTGCACTTTCCCGACATAGGGCATTATGAGAACATCGGCCATATCAGAAATGCCGGTCCCGGACAAGTGGGTATGACTGAAACCCATGATGGTTGAATCCTGGTAGTGATACCCACTACACCAGTCCCAGCCAGTATCATCGGTATCTGGTGAAAGCTGGACCAGTCCGAAAGGCACCGTTGCACCGGGGTACGTATGTCCATGCGCGCCGGTGCCAATGATTGGGTCAACAAAATTAAGTGGCGCCGGGGAAAGATCGCCTTGCGCATGTACCCCAAAACACCATAAGAGTCCAAGGAGAAAAAGTGCTGATTTTTTATACCGTACCATAGGAGAAAAGGATGTATTCCTGTATTTTAGCGTGAATTTACTGCATTATTCAAAGGTAAACAGAATATTTGGAATGGATTTGCAACGCATCGACACATTGGCACAACAATACAAAACAGCTTTGCTGGAGGACGTGATTCCGTTTTGGATGACACACTCTCCCGACCGGCATTGCGGAGGCTATTTCACTTGCCTGGAAAGGGATGGGCGTGTGTTTGATACGGATAAATTTGTGTGGTTGCAGGGCAGGGAGGTCTGGTTGTTTTCCATGTTGTACAACCAGGTCGAGCAAAAGGAAGCGTGGCTGAAGATGGCAAAACTGGGTGCTGATTTTCTTTTGGCTCACGGGCGTGCTACTGATGGATCGTGGTATTTTTCTCTCACCAGAGATGGTCAGCCGCTGGTACAGCCATACAACATTTTTTCAGACTGCTTTGCCACCCAGGCATTTGGTCAGCTGTACAAGGCGACGGGAGACGCACACTATGCCGAGGTTGCACTGGATACCTTTCAACGAATTATCGCGAGGCAGCACGACACAAAGGGCCAGTGGAACAAGGCATTCCCCGGCACGCGGCCGCTAAAGAATTTTGCCCTGCCCATGATTTTATGTAATCTATCGCTGGAAATCGAACACCTGCTTGATGCCAGCCTGGTGCAGCAACTCACTGAGAGCTGTGTCCACGAAGTGATGGAGGTGTTTTACCACAAGGAATCCGGGCTTATTCTGGAAAATGTGACTCCATCCGGGGAGTTTTCCGATAGTTTTGAAGGCAGGCTGCTCAACCCGGGTCATGCCATTGAAGCGATGTGGTTTATTATGGATATTGCCGAAAAGAAGGGTGATTCAGACCTTATCCGGCGTACCTGTGACCAGGTACTTCACACGCTGGACTATGCGTGGGACAAGGAATTTGGCGGGATCTACTACTTTCTTGACCTTCATGGCCACCCGACACAGCAACTGGAGTGGGACCAGAAGCTTTGGTGGGTGCATATGGAGACACTGATCGCCTTACTGAAAGGATATCGCCTCACCGGAGATGCCCGCATGTCGGAGTGGTTTGAAAAAGTACACGACTATGCCTGGGCACATTTTGCTGACCCGGAACATGGGGAGTGGTTTGGCTATCTCAACCGCCGCGGTGAAGTCTTCTTACCGCTGAAAGGGGGTAAGTGGAAGGGATGCTACCATGTGCCCCGGGGCCTGTATCAATGCTGGAAAACGCTGGAGGGAATCAAATCAATGCATTGAGCAAAGAATTTCATTTGAATTTTCGTATTACCTCCTGAAATCCGGTATTTTTTCGGATACGCTCATAATAAAAAAAAGTTTCTCCGTTGATGCCCCTGCTTCTGTTATAACTAAGAATCTGCTCAAGAGTCGCCGGTGAGATGCCATCACCACTTCCATCACCCAATAATACACCAGGGCTAAACACCAGTTTGCCATTAGGAATCGGGTCAAGATATGTCAGATTCTGATCAAAAGCAGCTTTGTACGCATCGAACGAATACCTGTATAGTTGGGGGTGAATATGATCTACCTGTCCGTTTTTCAACCATGCAGGCCAATCCTGTAAATAATTTTGTAGAGACCAGCTGAATGGGGAGGGTGACCATGACATCATATACTTCCCCCCAAGTGACTTGACATGTTTGTAAATATAGTGTCCAAACTCTGTTAATTTGTCGGCACGCCATTGCAGCCATGGTGTTTCAAGGTGATTGAGTGTAGCTGTCCTGCCTGTTTCCTTTTTGTATTGTGCTACTACTGCCGGATTATATCCCCCATTGGAGGGAAGTGCCGGAAGACGATCATCACCTTGCACCCCACCAATGTCTGGATACTTTACGATGACTTCTGTCATAAGTCGACGTACAAATCGCTGGACATCCGGATTGAAAGGATCCATCCAGTAAAATTTATTTTTTTCGGTTATTCTGCCAGTAAAATCCAATGATGCCCACGCAGGGTATCGGTTGATAATGGGTCCACCTGTCATATCGTTATAAACAGTGGCAAATCCATATTCGAACCAGGCTACGACTTTAATGCCCAAAGGTTTGGCTGCTGCAATCATCTCAGCCAAAGGGTCTCTGTTTCCATAAACGGGATCAATTTCGTATCCAAAATATTCTTTCATGACCTCACTTCGAAACATAGTTTTCGCATTATTGTAGCTCACCATAAAGATCGTATTGATGCCCAGATCATGACATAGGGCTACACACTCCTGGATACCGTTAGGCGAGAGCAACACATCACTGGCGACGTTTGTTACCCAAACACCATTGACAACATCAGGTATAAAATCACCTTCATTTTGGTTTCCTATTGTCAACGTATAAGTTCGGCTTACATTTTCATCATAATTGACTGTGATCTCTGTGATTTTAGAATAGTCTCTCGGAACTGAGATATCAGGTACAATCGATATGGGATTGACTTTGGATGGAAATGTAAATTGTAATTTATACAATGTGCCGGCAGGTTTATTCCTAGTAAGGCCAATGTAGTCAGAACCTGAAACCGACAGAGGAATGCCAGCCGCCGTGCCATCAGCATGGGTGACAATAACTGATTCAGGTCTATACAGGGAAGTATCTGCTTCTTCCTCTTTCAAAACAAACAGATACTCCCGAGTACGACTTCCCTGAAAGTAAAATGTAAACGAAACCGGATTTGTAAAATCAATTTTCTCTTCGAGCGCTGGTAACACTTTCTCTGGTGAAATACCTTCAGGGTAGTTAAATTTTACAAAAAATGAGCTCCCTTGCATCCCGTCATTTTCGACAAGGGCATCAATACGACCATTATTGATATTATAATTGACATAGAGAGGCCTTTTGTCTCCTGAGAGTACTTCCAACCCAGTAATATCATAATCAGATTCTGGTCTGTCAATACCTGCATCTGTGCATCCCATGCCTGTTGCCAGTCCAATTGACACAGCGATACACACGAAAATCTGGAAAAATTGATTCATTTGTATTGCGGGTTCTGTTTCCTAAAAGCTTATATCATTTTGGTTTCTATAAAATAAAAATGCCTGGGCCTTAATCACATTCAAACACGATAAAACCATTTTCTGCTGAAATGGCCCCTACGCGCAACTTCCCTGTAGCCGTTACAGCATAGGCAGTCTGACAGTAAAAGCCTCCCGCTTCACCGCTATAGCCTCCCAGAGCCTGATCAATTTTTTGCATAGAATTCCAGGTAGTATATTGTGGTGGTGTACCTGCAAACTCACCATTGACATCTACGATGGATTGTCGGAACCCTTTTTTGGTGGCGTCGAGCAACACAAACTTAGAAGCTTTCGGGTTTGCGATATTGGTTGACCATGAAAACACACCATACATCAGGTATTTGCCCCGGTTAAATTCAAAGACCTTTGCACCTACTGAAGAGCCATTGACAAGCGCTGAGGAAAACCAGACAGGGCTTGCTAGATTGCTATTGAGGTGACATGGAGGTAGCGTACCTGAATTAAATATAAATTCAGAGGAATTTGGTATGGGAATCAGTTCAATATTAGGTCCGTCCCCTACGCCAGCATTGACGAGCCCAGACATTGTAGCATTGGAAGTAAAGCTTTTGACCACATTCCCTCCAGAGAGAGCTGTCAACGGAATTTTGGCCTGATAAAGTACAGGGTCTGCTTTGGGGCTGGAACGCAGTGGTGCTCTGTTTACAAAGTAGGCATTGATGTCAGATCCTTGCTGAACCAGTTGAAAATTTTGGAAAATGGATCCCGACGGAACTGGGATACGAAGAACTTCCACAGGACTGTCATCCGGCCCCGTCTTGGGCCATGCACAAACAATGAGATCGCCTCCTGCCCAGGGATTATTGCATGAATACAAAACACCACCTACGGATTGCAATACTTTGACTGGCGCAATCTGACCACTTGCTAGGATCATCCGGAGATCAGTGGGTTCAGCTTGTGTATTTGACAGATTGTATTTTTTAATACCGCCTGCGAAGGAGGTAAATGCTGCATCTCCTTTTTCATCAAAGGCAATAGATGTTTCTGACGACCCAGTAAAAAAGGAAGGTCGCTTGCCAAAAGCTGCTGTTCTGTCCAGCAGTGTTGTAATCCTGGTAAAGCCATAATCTGTCACCTGCACTGCATACCGTCGTATGATTCCCCCATTTTTTACTGAAATATATTGTACGTTTGAAAAATTAAGGGCTTGTTCTCCTCCCACTATGACAGCTGTTTTTGGTGTAATGGTTATTTTTGGTGTAAGGGAGGACACATTGGAACCTGCTGCAACTCTGACATCGATGCGAAGTCTGTCATTATCTATAGAGGTTTTTTCTGCACCAGCAATAATAAAGTCAGTAATAACGGGTGCTTCCGGTGCTTGTTCTGCAATGTTGACAGTAAACTTCCGCGTCACTTCAGTAGAAAACTGAATTGTAAATGTCTTTGGAACGGAAAAGTCGATGGAGTCAGCAATTTGAGGGGATACTGATAAAGGGGTGATGCCATCCGGATAGGCAAAATCAATCCGAAACCTTTTTCCCGGATTGGCATCATCAGGGACTATTGCGTCTATATTGTAGTCTGTCTCTGTTGATTTAGAAATGCTCACGATAGCATTCAAATCATCACCGATGGTCGTAAATACCTTCATTTCCTGTACAGTGTATTTGTCAAGGTTTGGATCTATGGGATCCTCTTTTTTACAGGAGACCGATGAAAAAATCAAAAATGTCATACAGGTCAACTGCGCCATTCTCCAGAATCTGGAAAAAATTAGATTTGTAAACGGTTTCATAATTCAATATTTAAATTAATTGTAAACTAGAAGTAAATAACTTTTTTCATCTCCATTTTCGGCAACTACCTTAAACCTATATGGCTTTGAAAGGTCCATATTTCCCTTAAATGGAGGTAATACTACTGCCCCCGCCGGAACAGTAACAAAGGCACGCATGCTGGTCAGTGACGCCCCCGGTGAGGCTGGTACTCGCACCTGAATCTCGCCAGTTTCATTGTTTTTTATGAGTGGACCGTAAGATTTGGTTGGTTCGGCAGAATAGGCTACAGCAAAACTAATAATGTGGTTTTCCGTTTTTAATGCAAATTGTTGCGGCTGCTCACAGGAAGAAAGCAAAAGCAGGATGAACGGCAATAAACCAGCAAACCAAAAAGATTTATTCAGTATTTTCATATTACCATCCATCCGGTTGTTTTGTAATAAGGGGATTATTATTCAATTCACCAACAGGCAAGGGAAACTGATCAAATCGCCTTGGGTAAATTCGGTGTTGTGTATCTACAGGCACCTTTGTATATAGCAGTGTGCCGTTTGCTTGCTTTATAATCTTTGCACCGTGCAATTTTATGCCATTAAGGATTTTATCTGCCAGGCCCCAGCGACGTAAATCCCAGAAGCGATGTCCCTCAAAGGCAAGCTCTAGCATTCTTTCTCTGATAAGCTCTTGTTTCAAATCACCATTGATACTGGCGACATCTTTTTGCAATGAGCGGTTTCTTATAGTAAGTATGGCCTGTTCAGCTTCTTCCTTCTGGCCTAATTCAATCAGGCCCTCAGCCAGATTAAGATATACTTCTGCCAGTCTGATTTCGATGCAATCCTGATCACTTTTTTTATATGCCAGGTTAAAATCCAGGTTGGTTTCATCAGCCAACTTTCGAATATAATATCCTGTAACAGTGGAGAATGGATAAGGAGTGCTGTTATATTCAATAAATCGATCCCTGCCATAAGGGTCTTGAGCGGATGCACCAACCCACGTTTCAATGCGTCTGCCTTTCCAGACTGCCCCATTGTATAAAATGGTTGCATAAAACCTGGACTCCCTGTTTTGATACATGGTTGAATCAAACGGAGAGGCTGGATTAAATTCAGTTCCATCTGACATAAGGTAGGCATCTACCAACTCCTGGGAAGGTACAAACACTCCTCCCCTCCCCTGAATATCCCCACTTGGGGCGATGCGTTCATCCAGATTGTGGAAAATACCCAGATTACTGTCATATCGTTTTGTCAGGATATGTTCCCGGCTGGGGTTGTTTTTGTTGTTTTTGAAAATATCGCTGTAATTCTGCTCAAGGACAAAGCCCCCATCGTCAATCACTTCCCTGGCAGCAAGCACTGCCTTCTCCCATCGCCTGGCATATAACATGATTCGGCTTTTGAATGCAAGAGCGGCCCAGCGGTTTACTCTTCCCTTATCCGATTCGGGCCAGGAAGAAGGCAGATGTGCCGCACAATAGTCGAGATCGTTTTCGATAAAATCCCAACACTCCTCCGCTGTGTTTATCGGTAAAAGTACAGGATCGTTCAACGAATTCCGAATAATAAAAGGGCCTTGGTTACGCATGACAAGGAAGAAAATATATGCTCGAAAAAAGCGAACTTCCGCCTCAATGCGAAGCTTTACCTCCGGAGAAAATCTGGCTGAATATGTATCCAGATCTGCCAGGAACTCCAGAATACGCCTATTCCATGCATAGGCGTTGGTCCAAACATCAAAATGATTTGCGGCTATGGATGTGTATCCATCCTGTGTCATGATCAGGTTTGCCGTGCCCTCGCCAGGCGAGTTGGATGTATATTTCATCAAGTCTGTCAATCCGTCTGCCAGGGTAGCATCATTTCCAATGGGTCTACCTCCGTATTGAAAATAATCAGAAAAAATTCTGTAAAATGAATTGACATACAATTTGACACTGGCTTCATTTTCCCATACTGCAATTTCATTAAAACTGGATGTAGGTACAAAATCGATTGTGTCATTGCACGCGGAAACAAAAAACATCAGTAAGAAAAGGTACTTTTTCATATCCTGTTACATTGAAAATTGTATACCAAGATTGTAAACTTTTTGCTGAGGATAAAAACCATTGCTGACTGTGGGCGCCTCCGGATCAATGTATTTCAATTTACTGAAGGTCAATAAATTTGTCCCACTAAAAAATACATTCAGCGTAGATCTTCCAGATGAAGAAGATGATTTCAGGGGAATAGCATAATTTATTTCTAAGGTTTTTAATCTCAAATAAGAGGCATCCCTTTTCCAGAAATCAGTAGACAAGTTATTATTAAACGGAGTAATCGTTGTAAGTCTGGGGAATTCTGTTTGATTTCCTTCCTTTTGCCATGCATTTTCCAGTATAAAATAAGGGGTGTTGGCACCCCATTTGAAAGGTTGGGTAAAAAAAGTACCATCTGAAAAACCAGCGCCCAAATACTCGCCCGTCAGCATAAGATCGGTTCGGGTTGCTCCCTGAAAAAAGAGATTGACAGTGATGTTTTTATAAAATAGGGACGCATTCAATCCGCCGATTATTTCAGGAATTGGGCTACGGGCAATCCACGTTCTGTCAGCATAATTTATCACGCCATCTCCGTTTAGATCTTTATATCGAATAAATCCGGGTTTTACCTCATAGGTAGTAAGCGCTGCCCCTGCTATTTCCTCTTGATTCTGAAACAATCCATCAGAAACCCAACCCAAAACAGAGCCCAATGGCTGGCCTGTCCGCCGTTGCCATGGTGGCAGATTCGGGCTTTCATCAGTCTGCAGATACCTGTTTCGCGAAAAGGTAAGATTTGCAGATATCTGATAAGATATACCAGAAAACAAACTACCACGACGGGAAAGGATGACTTCAAACCCCCTGGCGTCCATTTTCCCCCGATTCACGATGTTCGGGAAATTTCCTCCGGCAGAAGGAGGGTACACCCCTGCTACACTTTGCAGGATCCCTGATGTCAGCTTGTAAAAAACATCCATTTCCATAGTCCACGCACCGTTTTGCAACTCCAGCTCATAGCCCGCATTATATGTGTTTGTTTTTTCCCATGTGATATCATAGTTTGGTACCGCACCTGTCAGCAGATCAAGATAGGCCTTATTCCCAAATATAACCTGGGGATCTGTTGCAAGACTGAATGTTTTCAAATACCTAAAATTGCCAATGTCATCATTTCCCAAAATCCCTGCTGAGGCCCTAACCTTCAGTTTGTTCACGATAGGAGCAAAATCCTTGAAAAAATCTTCATCACTAAGTATCCAGCCTGCTGAAATTGCCGGAAATATACCCAGTCTTTTTTGTTTCGGAAATTTTGACGACCAATCGGCTCTGCTTGTCAATTCAAGCAGGTACTTTTCTTTGTGAATAACACCAACTCGGGAAACAAGCCCGCGCGTACCTGCCCTGCCGCGAGAACCATACAGGCTGTTGTTGATGTATTGCGTAGCATAATTCAATTCCGGTAATGATGACAGAGGTAAATCCTGCGCTCCTACACCAAAATTACCAGTTAGCGTTCTTTGTTCTTCAAAAAGCAACAGGCCTTTCCATTCATTATTTCCGTGTTTTTTCTCATAGTCTGCTGCAAGCTGGATTGTAGTGCGTTGGAAATCTGTTGTTCCCTGATGCAATTCATTTTTATCACTTGCGATATCCTTTGGCATGAGTCTGTCAAAATAAACCAGTTCACGTCTGCCATAATCCCAGGTTGTCATCCGGATGGGAGTAATAAACCATTTTGAGATTCCATTATCAAAATCATAGGAAAATGTGGATCTTAGTGACAAGCCCTTTAAGCCAGGAACAGTATATTTTAGAGCTCCGGTTGTTTGGAGAATGCGATTTTTTCGATTATAGAACCCGGAAAGATCCCTTGCAGCCAATGGATTTCCCCAACCCAGATATGTTCCATCTTCCAGTTGTGGCAATGTAGTGGGACGAGCCAGTATGGAATAAAAGACGATATTTTTGTAATTATTGATTGTGATATCCTGAGAACCGGGAGATGTACCTGGCTGCTGCCGTTCTTCCAGCCTGCCAGCCAAATTGAGTGAAGCCTGAAGATTTCCATTAATCTGGTATTCTACATTTGAACGAAGATTGATTCTGTCAAAACTCACTCCCTTAATGATGCCTTCTTGTCTAAGATATCCCACATTATTGAAGAAACGCAATTTGGCATTGCCACCGGAAATGTTTAGGTTTTGATATGATTGGGGCGCAAAAGACTCGAAAATACGTTTTGTCCATTCTGTATTACCTAAAATGCCATCAGGGTCACCGTTTTTTATCCTGTTGATGTCTTCCTCGGTGTAATCAACTGGTAACCCATCAAGCTGCCTTGCCTTGTTATGCCACAGGGCATAATTTGGGCCATCCGGATATTCTGGAAAAGCAGTATTTCTCGAAATGCTGTAAGTGCTGGAAAAACTTAAGTTGATTTTTGCACTTTCCTTTCCGCGTTTTGTCGTCACCATAACAACACCATTTGCTGCTCTGACTCCATATACAGCCGCAGATGCAGCGTCTTTTAAAATGGTTATCGACTCAATTTCATTAGGATCAAGGTTTTCAAATGGACGCTCAACACCATCTACTATCATCAAAGGCGCGCCTGAACCTGTAGGTGTACTTCTACCACGTATAAAAAATTTGGCACTGTTTTCACCCGGAACCCCACTCTGTTGCCTTGTTATCACACCTGGCAGTCTACCACTTAACATCGTGGTCAGGTTATCCACAGGCTTCCTTTCCAGTTCAGATAAATTCAATGTAGCCACTGCGCCAGTTAAATGCGCCCTTTTTTGTGTACCGTAAGCAACAACCACTACTTCTTCCAGTTGACTGGAAACAGGCTGCAGAGAAATGTTTATGGGATTTTTTGCCAGGACAGACACCTCCTCTGTTTTGTATCCTACATAAGAGAAGGTAAGCGACGACCCCGGTTTACACACCAATTCGTAGTAGCCGTTTACATCGGATACTGTACCTGATTTTGTCATCTGGTCAAAAATATTGACACCAATAGCGGGAACACCGTTTTCGTCGTAGACGTGTCCAAAGACCTTTTTTTCTGAGGGCGAGTCTGGTAATTTTTTATTTTCAGTCTGGAGCTGTCGGGCTTGAGGCATGTTTTTTATATCGCCCGCTGGGCCAGCTTTGACAACAAACGTATTCTTATCGATAGCTGTAAATACAATGCCATGTTGGGTTTGAAGATTTTTAAGGATTTTATCCAGAGGCTGCTTGAGTAGGCTGCCATCCGTAGTAGTTTTGTTTTTTAGTATTTCATCATCAAATAAAAAGTTGACATCAAATTTGACCTGAACTTCTTGCAGAAAATTACGCAATTCCAGCTGCTGTGCACTCACAGGCGCTGCTGCGCTGATCCAAAATAAAAAAACAAAAAGTATCCTGTAAAGCATGCTTCCCTTTTTTAAACATATATTGGCAAATCGATTGCCACGACGGTATTTCGTAAGAATAATTCCAACTTCTTCCAATCCCATAAAATGATTGCCTTCCATCTATTTACGTATTGTCTTTTTACGTACATATATTTCCTGGTTTTTTTTTCTTTCTATGGCAAGACCAAAGGATTCTTCAACGGCTTTAATAAGCAGTTCTGGGTTATTTCCTGGGATTTGTCCTGAAAATGTTTTGTTGAGGATATCCGGTGACAGTATATTGGCTTTTATACCATACTGGTCTTGTAACAATGCAAACACCTCTGCCAGTGTTGTCTGTTGAAACGACAGGTATCCTTTTTTCCAGGAGGTAAATTTTTCAGACCCTGTTCTGGTTTTTAAAAAAGATCTGGAAGTTTCGTCTACCTCAGCAAGCTCGCCCGGAGACAATTTCATGGAAGTATTTTCTGCGAGATCAGTGATGTATACACCACCTTCATCAAGATATACCTGGGTTTTACTGCCTCTTGAGCGAACGTTGAATTCAGTTCCAGTAACTATAATGCGGGCCTGATTTGTTTCAACAGAACACTTTTTACTTCTCCACCCAACATTATGATTTCTTATATTGAAATAGGCTTCCCCATCCAATTTCATTTTCAACCCTGCAAAGAATGTTCTTTCTGTAACAATTACACGTGAATTGGCATTTAATAGCACCTCACTGCTATCAGGAAGAATAACTTTTGCAGATTGGCCGTATGAAGTTATATATACATATTGTTTGGGGCTGCCAAAAAACAGAAAGTAGCATACGAATGCCAGGCTGCAGATGACTGCAGCATATTTCATTTTTCGGAAGGAAATACCCTGCCTTCTTTTTTCCTGATTTTCCGTTTTCTCTGCAATGGCGTTCCATGTTCGTTCAATTTGCTGGGAATCGACGGCATGGTATTTCGATTGAATGGATAGTAAGGCCAATCTTGCTTCCTCCATTTTCTCCCCCATCCCAGGTATTTCTTCTTTTACCCTATTCCAAAAGAGGATATCCCCTGTATCAGGCCACAAGGCATAACGGATAAAATCCTCATCCATCATCAAATCTATCGCGGCATACGATTTATATTTTGAGATATCCATGTTCAATCTATTCCATTATGTAAACTGACAATTCAATGGCCTGCTCATTCGTTAGGTACAGAACTGACTCAATGCATCAATGTAAAATACAAATGAAGATAATCAAGTTATGTCACTAATAATACAATATCCAATTTTGAATCAATTATCCCTTTTCAAGATGACTTTTTACAAAGAAATAGGGAAGTCTTAGTTATAGAGTTCACATTATTTACTTTATTTGTATTCAATCATAAAACTGAGAGCAAATGAATGGAAAATATCATCTTCTCTACTGGACATTCATTGTTGCAATGGCAGGTTTTCTATTTGGATTTGATACAGCGGTCATTTCTGGCGCTGATTTGCCGATCCAGCGTGAATGGAATACAAGTCCAACAGTCCATTCCTGGCTGATCATGTCAATGGCCTTATGGGGAACCGTACTAGGCTCTTTGTTTGGAGGATATCCTACCGAAAAATATGGACGTAAAATTACTTTATTTTGGATAGGTGTTCTCTATTTTCTTTCTGCCGTAGGTTCCGGACTGGCATGGGATCCATATTCATTTTCTATTTTTAGGTTTATTGGGGGCGTGGGTGTAGGTGCTTCTTCCGTGGCTGCACCAATTTATATTTCTGAAATTGCACCATCCAATGACAGGGGAAAACTAGTCGCTACTTACCAGTTTAGTTTGGTATTAGGCATTTTGATTGCCTTTTTAACCAATTATCTTATAGGCCAGTTTTTAAGTACTGATATGTGGCGATTGATGGTGGGATTGGAAGCAATACCTGCCTTTTTCTATTGTTACTATATTCTAAAAGTGGAAGAAAGCCCAAGATGGCTTGTTTTACATAAAAAAGACGAAAGCAAGGCGAAACAGGTATTGATGCAGCTGAATCCGGGAGAAGATGCTACATTACTGGTATCCCAAATCAAAGAAGCACAGCAGGGACATAAAACGAATGAGGCTTTTTTTTCAAGAAAATACAGATGGCCCATTTTTCTTGCATTCCTGCTTGCCTTTTTCAATCAGTTGTCGGGTATTAATTTTGTCATCTATTATGCTCCCAGAATTTTCGAAATGGCAGGATTGGGCGCTGAAACCGCCTTGCTATCCAGTGTTGGTATTGGCATAGTCAACCTGGTATTTACTATGCTGGGAGTTTACCTGATTGACCGTTCGGGCCGAAAAAAATTAATGCTCTTCGGCTCACTTGGATATATCACAACTTTATCGGTGATAGCCTGGGCTTTTTATGCCAATGCAGGTGGGGAAATCGTCATGTTTTTTGTATTTGGGTTTATTGCTTCGCATGCAATAGGACAAGGTGCAGTGATTTGGGTGTTCATCTCTGAAATATTCCCTAATACCATGCGTTCCTATGGACAATCTTGGGGAACAGGGACTCATTGGGTATTTGCTGCGCTCATTACAGCCTTTACATTGCCCGTGATTCAGATGCTGGGGGATAACCCCTGGATGTTGTTTGCTTTTTTTGCCCTCATGATGGTACTTCAACTTCTTTTTACAATTTTCATGATGCCGGAGACAAAAGAAATCAGCCTCGAAGAACTGGAGAAAAAAATCCTGATCTAACCGAACATAAAAGGTTGCTTACCAAGGGTATGATCGTCAAAACCGCAGATCCTTTTCTTTCGTCAGAAAGCACAGGATTGATTTGCTGTCTTTTAGAAAATTGGTTTTTCAGAAGTAGCCAGGCACACTATCGCATGATGACCAGGGCAGCTTGCTCGGTCATAGAGCCGCTCTTAAGTTGTATGTAATACAATCCATTTTCGAGGTCTTCTACATCAATAGGGAAGGCGACCCCTAAAGGCAAATCCTGAATCTCTCGTTGTCTAACTATTTTTCCACTCTGGGTTGACAAGATGAGAGTTGATGGACTTATAATTGGCTTATTACACGATATTTGTACTATATTGCCTCCTGGATTTGGCGAAATAAGGAGTGTCTTCCCCTTTAGAATAGCAGGATCGGAGCTATAAGAAGTGGTATTGTCTGGAAGTCCGAAGGAAAGCAATTTAAAGGCATCTGCAGCGACATATTGGCCTGAGGAAGTCTGGTTAAAAATCCGGATAAATTCTGAGCCATCATTATGAAAGGAGAACTCTCCGAGGTAGTTCCATGTGCTGCCTTTTTGAGACTGGTCCAGTTTTACAATTGTATTTCCCCCTTTGTGCCTGACAAGAACAGGTGTATCTTTGGCTCTATTGGATGCACTGACCCACCAGGCGTAAATTTGGATTACCGTGTCTTTGGGTACTGAAAGAGGGTATTCCACGAAGGCTGTTCCGTCTCCTGCTGCTGTCAAAAGTGCTTTGGAACTTCCGTAGTATCCGGTATTTGCTGATTCAAACCAATTGCCTTTTATGATAGTCATGGTATCTTGTGTGTCCAGGATTTTTTCAAAAGTAGGCTGCCAGTTTTCTTGCAAGGCGCTTCGATGTGTTACGGCTAAAATACTAGGTACTTTTCTTGCTTCAGAGGGTGTATTAACCAATGACCCTTCAATCGCCATGGCAGAAGAACCTCCTCCGTCAAGATTCATTGCGTGAGTACATTGAAAAGTCAAGAAAATATCTGCCAGCTCTGTCAAAGAGACACCTTCTGATTTTGCCTGCCTTCCATCTGCTGTAATGAGGAAAATCCGTTTGTCTGCCGTAAATCCAACCGCAGTCCGCGGGTCTCTGTTTGACAAGCCCACTCCTGATCCCCACATTACTTCCTGATTGTATGTAATATTTCGTATGCCGTCTCGAACAAGGACAGGACCGCCACCAATACCTATTAGTAAATTCTGGAAGTCAACTCCGTCTTCACGGGAAGGAACTTGTTTTGGGGACGGATCATTTAATGTATAGGGCAATGGATATGGAAACCTGTAAATATTGGATTTGCCCTCTCCAAAGTGATAAATCCAATCGATTGAAGGGTTTAGGTCTTTGTTCAAAGAGAAAAAAGAGCGCATAACCGGGTATGATATACCGTTGCGTGTTACTGCTGACACATTTTGAGATTTGACAATCTCTGGATATACCACAGCAGAATAAGAAGTTGAACCTCCAAAATATCCCCCATTCACAGCGGCAAAGGCTCCAGTAGATTTTGAAAAATCTGATACCAGTGCTGGATCCCCCTGGTAGGGTCGAATGCCGATGGACGGTTGCTTCAAATCTACCTCTAAAGCCCAGATTTGAAGCGCCGGACTGGATCTTTCCCCCTTCCAAAGCTTGACACCCGGAGGCAGAGATACAGACTGAGTCGATTCTTTCCAGCTGATAGGTTGGGACATGAGTGCTCCTTGCACCAGTATCATATATGCAAAAAACAGGACAAACCAGCTACTTCTCTGGTTTGCCCTGTAAGAAACAAAATTATCAAAAAAAACGATGTGTCTATCCAAAAGAATAAAATGCAATTATTTCTAGTAAAGATGAATTAAATTAATGAGAAACTACCATTTTTTGTCCTTCCATTCTGAAGCCTGACTGAATCATTAAAACATATATGCCTGCAGGTAATTGTTCCACAGAAAATGTGGTTTCTTCACTACCTCCTTTTGTTGTAAAATAACTGTTGCCTTCTAAATCATAAACGGTTATTTGGTCAATTCTCTCAGTTGACCTGACAGTCACAAGACTGGAAACCGGATTTGGGAATACCTGACTTTTTAAGATGTGGCTTGCAATGGTCGAAGAAGGGCGTTCACCAAACTGTTGAAGAACAAATCCATTACCGGCTGAAAAAGATAATACCGAGACATTACCAAGTGCGTCAGTGATAAAATCAGTGGATACACTCGCATTTCCATTTGACACATTTCCCAAATTGACCTGATGAATCAACTTTGCAGCGTGTGTCGATGACGTCAGTGCCACCATGGCTTCTGCAGTACTGTTGCCATCTGTCAGGTCGAGAACATACAATGCGTTTTCAGCTGGATTGCTTTTCACGTGTGTGTACCCCAATAAACGTTGTCCTTTATAATTGAAAACATGAGCATCCATGGGCCAGGAAGGAAGAAACGCCCCTGTTAAGGTAGTCAATGTTTCAAATTGATCGTTTAGCAACCGAATTCCAAAGACTGGTCCACTGGCAAGATACACTCCTGTTTCACCCTGAACTTGTGATATCCTTCCAAAGTTTACGTTAGTCACATCATCAAACGCAACTACGTCAGGATTTGTATTTTCCACCTTCCCATTAGTGATTTTCCATACATAAAAACTTTTTGTTCCATGTCCGCTGGCAATAATTTTACCTTCTGTTTCAGGGTCGCCCAACACAGTAATGGCGTCTCCCAGTCGGGCTGGAGAAGACGGAAATTCAAGCAACAATTCAGGTACTGAAGTATTATCTTTCCACCTGTACACTTTGAAGGTTCCTCCGACAAAAACCATATTTGACAAAAACACTTGCTTGCTTGCTGCAGCGAGGTCGGAAAGAACAAATGTTCCTCCGGCAACGCCAGTCAGATCAAGTTCTTTTGGATCTGACGCTGGAGAACTGGGATCCCAATAATAAATATGATTGCCGTTCTGACGAGAGGCTACATATACAAAATCTCCGTTAAAACATGCCCCTCTATTGTTTCCAGCATTATCGATGATTGCAGGCAAATTTTGGGTAGCCAGAGATTTGTCAAGTATGGTTGTCACCGGATCTACGGTAGCTGGTTTTTTATCTCCTATTTTCTCAATAAAAAATCCATTTCCTGCAGCATATGTAAAGGAAAGCACATTGCCGTACTGGTCATACACAATATCAGATCCAACACTGGCATTTCCATTTGAAACCGATCCCACGCTAGCCTGATAGACAAGCCTGTCAGCAAAGACTGCCTGGCCTAAGTTTGTCATTGCTTCGTGAATGTTAGCCCCGTCAGTAATATCCAGAATGTATCTGGTATTCCCGGCAGGATTGCTTTTCACATGCACATAAGAAAGGTATCGCTTGCCCGCAAAATTGAATATTTCCGCATGAAGAGGCCATGATGGAAAAAAGGCTGGAGGCAGTTGATTCTTGATCTGAAAATTACTATCCAGAAGGACCACGCCCGGTATAGGCCCACTAAGGAGATATTCTCCGGGGCTTCCTTCAATGGCATGTACCCTTGAAAAGTTGACATTTGTCAGACTATC
>JAUMBK010000096.1:0-4638 GCA_032115795.1 Saprospiraceae bacterium
CAAAGGGGTATACCGGTTGGCCTGAAAAATAACGATAGGTACGCCCGTCCATGGCGTACTCTGAAAATGGAGGCAGGTCGGAATCTGCCCTGTAAAATGTCACAGGCAGTCGACCTGCAGGATTGGTATCGCCAAAAAGCACATCAGCAATGGCGCTGCCAGTTGCCTGTCCGCCATACCAGGCATTGACAATGGCAGGTATCGCTGTATCTTCTTCCGGAACTGCGAGGGCACTGCCCGTCATCATGACAAAAACCACCTTTTTGCCGGTACTTTCCAATGCCTGCAGAAAGTTTTTTTGCGCCTTTGGTAGTTCGATCGTGGTTCTGTCCCCTCCCAAAAATCCGGGATGATGTACTTTGAGTTCTTCTCCTTCCAGCTGTGGTGCAATTCCTCCAGCGAAAATGATGGCATCGGCATCGGCATGTTTTTGCGTCCACTCGGCCATATTCGTCACCCCGTGGTGCACGCTTCGTAGACGAATGTATGCCGGACCTTCAGATTGCCTGTGCTCGAGCACAAATGTATCGCTCTTTCCTGCACTGGTCTGCCACGTAAAGAATCTGGCACCGCCTTTGTGGTTTTGCCAGGCATCCACAAACAATGAGTCATTTATCCATAATCGAAACCCATCATCGCCATCAATTTCAAACGGGATAGAGATGTCCTTCTCTGCTGTGAGTCTGGTCACGAAGCGGGAGGAATAATAAAAGTTGGGAACATGCTTCGCAGGAGATTGTCCTTCGAGCCAGTATGCATCGATTTCGCTGACCATGCCCTCTGCGACGGGTGGACCTTCCAGTTTGTCGTTGTTAAAATAGGAAACGTGGATGCCTGACAAGCCTTCTTGTGTCTTCCACATGTGCTGCATTTCGTTATACTGCGTGATGGTATCCGATGTGTAACCTACGCTAGGCTCGTAAACAACCTTGCAGGCCGGACCAAGCTTCCTTCGAAGTCCTTCGACCAGGGTTACGGGGTCAGAAGGCATGCCTGTGTAATTTCCGAGGATTGCTACTTTATTGTCCGCATTTGGGCCACAGACCACGATTTTTTTCAGATCCTTTCTTAGTGGAAGAGTGTTGTCCTGGTTTTTCAGCAAAACGATCGACTTTCTGGCTACATCGAGCGCCTGTGCTTTGTGGGCTGGTTGGTCCAGCGCTGTTGAATCCAGCTGCGCCCAGGGAACTTTGGATGAGGGGTCAAACATGCCAAGTCGAAGCCTGAGCAGGAAGAGCCGTTTTAGCGCAGTATCGATCGCACTTTCGGATACCTTCCCTTCTCTTACGGCATTGGCAAGGGAAAGAAACACATCCTGACCGCATTCAAGATCTGTGGTGTGTATGAGTGCATCGACGGCAGCCTGTGATTTGTCTGGATGCGTTTTGTGGAAGGAGATAAAATCATTCAAGCCCCAGCAATCGCTTGTCACGTAGCCGGTAAAACCCCATTTCTTTCTCAGAATATCCTGCATCAGCACGTCACTGGCGCAGCATGGTTGTCCCTGATACGCATTGTAGGCACACATGACGCCTTCCACCCTGGTTTTTTTCACCAGCGACTCAAAAGCAGGCAAATAGGTATCCCAAAGGTCATACGCTGAGGGGCGGGCATCAAAAGAGTGCCTTGAGGGTTCAGGACCGCTGTGTACCGCGAAATGCTTGGCACAGGCGGCGGCTGAAAGGTATTTTGCATGGTTTCCCTGGATGCCACTGACAAAGGCATTGCCAATGGCCGCGGTGAGATGCGGGTCCTCACCATAGGTTTCTTGTCCCCTGCCCCACCGAGGATCACGAAAGATATTGATGTTGGGTGACCAGTATGTCAGGCCCGTATATGGGTGGCCGGCGCTTCCTTTTTGCATGGTGGTATTGTAAACTGCCCTTCCTTCTGTGGCGATGATGTTTCCTGCCTGGCGAATGGCATCTGTGTCCCAGGTGGCCGCCATGCCGATAGCCTGTGGAAAGACGGTAGTAAAATAGTTGGTACGTGCAACCCCGTGCAACGCTTCATTCCACCAGTTGTAGGCAGGGAGGCCGAACCGTTGCACCTCCGGTGCATTAGTTGCTGTACTTTTTCATCGAGAGACAGACGTTGAACTATATCTTCTGCGCGTGCATTGAATGGCAGCGTTGTGTCCCAAAAAGGAATGGCAGGGTGCGGCAATGCACGGAATTTTCCTGCGGGGCGAATTGCCACACCTATTCTTTTCTGCAGGTCATCGCCTAATTCGCTCCGTATTTCTTCGGCCATACGATACATGGAATCTGCAATGTGTGGCATGGATTGGAGCACATTGGATTGCTCGTAAGGATCTGCCAGCAAGTCATACAATTCCGGTTGCTCCATCCGGATGTATTTGTACTGGCCTGGCAGCCCATCCCGGCCTTGCGGCTGGGCATCCATTGTCCTGTACGAGTGCGGAAAATATAGTTTCCAGTGACGCCAACGCATGGCTTCCAGGTCATTTTGGTTGTAATAAAAGAAGAATGGTCTGCTTTCCATCTCTTTCACCTCGCCCGAAAGCAGAGGCCATATACTCCGTCCGTCAATCTTATTTTGTGGGAGGGGTGCTCCTGTCAGTGAAGCCAGCGTGGGCAAGATATCGATGGACATTGCCTCCTGCTCGATCCTGATATTTTCCGGCAATACCCCCTTCCAATAGGCCACAAACGGTGTCCTCACTCCCCCTTCCCAGGAAGTGCCTTTTCCCTCACGCAGTCCGGCAGTCTGTCCTGCATGGTTGCCGTATGCCAGCCAGGGGCCATTATCAGACGTTACAACCAACAGGGTATTTTCATCCAGATTGTGCATGCGCAGGGCCGCAATCAACTGGCCAATGGAATGGTCAATTTCGTGAATGACATCTGCATAAAGTCCTTTGCCCGTGCTCCCTTTAAAAGCGTTGGAAGCGAAGAGAGGCACATGCGGCAAGGGATGAGCCAGGTATAGAAAAAATGGCTTCCCCTTGTCTTTTGAAATAAACTCGATGGCTTTTTCCGTAAATGTCTGCGTAAACCAGCTTTGTTCCCGGACGGTATCGATGACGGTTTCATTTTGATAGAGTGGCAGTGGGGGATAGTAACCAGGACTTTGTGGATGATGCGGCCACATATCATTGCTGTAAGGAATGCCATAGAATTCGTCAAATCCCTGGTTTGTAGGAAGAAAAGGCTGTTGAAAGCCCAGGTGCCATTTTCCAATGGCGGCAGTCCTGTATCCTTTTGATTTCAGCATTTCAGGAATGGTCGTCTCGTTTGGGTTTAACCCAATGGTACTTGCATGGTCAATGGCTCCCCCCATTCCTACCCTATTGGCATAGCAACCCGTGAGGAGAGAAGATCGGGATGCTGTGCAGACACTTTCAGATACGTAAAAGTGGTTCATTACAACACCATGGTTGGCGAGAAATTGAAAATGGGGGGTATAGTTTATTGTTGGCTGATGAAAACTCACATCGCCAAAGGCCATATCATCAATAAAGACAAGCAGGATATTGGGTAAGGGACGTGCTATTGGTTCTTTCTGTGCCTGTATTGTGCTGACCAGGAAAAGCAAGGCGAGTGTTTTTAGCATATTGGATGCAGTCGTTCGTTTGATAGGCGTACAAATTGCATTATTCAATAGGAAGGGACGAAAAAGAAGCATGGCTCTTCAATTTGATTTGGGTAAAAATAGACAGAATTGGCCTCGCTGGCAAGAAACTGCCGATTGAATAAAGAAAACAGGCCCAGCAGAATTTCTGCCCGGGCCTGTTCGCTATTTCTGTGTACTTCTTTTATTCCAGAGTAACCGAATTTATTTGCAACCGGTTATTCCAGTAAGATCATTTTTCCTGTAATGACCTGGTCATCAAACCGGATTTCATACACATAGACACCTGGCTTGCTGATGTCGTCTCTTGTTAAAGAGAGGATATTTTCACCTGCACTGTACTGGTTGACTGTGCTGATGATTTTTTTGCCGGTAAAGTCACTGACTCTCAGGGTTACCATTCCCTCTTTTGGCAAATGGAACGTAATATTGGTCTGCGACATCCATGGGTTTGGCACAGGTGCTTTTGCAAAAAGTGCATCTTCTGTCACTCTCCATGCCAAAGCGACTGGTTTTACTTCCAGATTTTCTGTATATACCTCTGCCTGCATGCCTTCTCCCAGTTGAACCATGTCCCGCAGCCAACCAGAGGATGTTGCGGTGGCTTCGATGACAAACAATGGGGTTTCTTTGATTGTCATTCCCGAAGGTATTGCAACACTTACGCGGGCAGCTGCATCACCATAAAGAGCCACATTGCCAAAATTCAAGTCCATCAGCTCGGACGTAATGTCGTTGATGCGCAATCCATTGCTCACGAGGTGTGCCTGTAAGCCGAACAATTCACTTCCTGCATTGCCTTTGACGGGGATGCGCACGGTTTCTCCCTCCTGGACAAACCTGTCTTCTACAACCATGTTATACGCTGTTCTAAATACGACTGGCTGATTGTGTGCCTTTTGTCCATGAGCATTGCCATTGACATCACCCACTTTGATCCCGATGAAATTCAATTCCATGCTGCTGTTCAACTGGCTGATGTCATATTTTTCAGCAAAAGGAGTCAGCCATGGATCAGTTGGATCAGCAAATTTGAAGGCTGCA
>JAUMBK010000097.1:0-9766 GCA_032115795.1 Saprospiraceae bacterium
TAGAAAAAATTGGTAAAGGAAAATTCAAAGTTTGGTGTAATCTCAACTTCGAGGCTTGTATAAATGATTTACCTATTAATGAGGTACATTATATTGATTGGGTAGATGAAACATTTACGAAAACAAATTCGTTCATTGTACGACCGGATGTCAGGAAGTCTGGTGATATAGCAGAACAAAAAAGGGTTAATCCTGAGTCGTTGTATAGGAAAATATATTGGGTATATCAATTCAAATTATTCGAGGGTATTGGCAATACAAATAGTCCCAAAGTTTTAATTGTAAACGATGAACTGGAAACTGAAAAGCTTTCAGCCTATGCAAGGCGTAAAGGGTATTTTATTCCTGATACAAAGGCTTCATTGGCAAGACAGGTAGAATTACTGCATACCCATAGATCTCCAAATAAACTTTTAATAGCTTCTTTCTTAACCTTAGACAAAATAATTTCAAGCAACTGTGCCGGACCAATAGATTTTATATGGGATAGTTTTTTGCTACAGGAAAAATTGCAAATGTTGAAGGGAAAGATACCCATTGAATTTGAAACTAATGTGGAACAAAGGGAAGATGACTTTCAAGCTGACATTAATGCGGTTCAAAAGGATTACGATTTGTTTTCGCTAATAAAAATGCACAAACCACTTATTGATTATTACTATAAATTGCTTTATGATAATAACCCAGATTCACAGCTATTCCTTTGTGATACGAGACTGACTGACTATTATGGTATTGAGAAAAGTTTAAATCTTAATGCTAAAAGTGTTCAGATGTGGTTTAAGGAAGCAGATTACGATACAGATAAGGAAATTGCAGCGGAGTTCTTTTCATCAGCTCATGAGGATGCAGACGCCGACTTTAATATTGATGAAGCGAAAGAAATACTCCGGCAAATCTTTTTGATTCCAGAAGAGGGTGGTGTTCCATATCCGTGGCATGATTATCAGCACCCATGTTTAAATGAAATTTTACCGGCAAAAAAGGATTTGCTGATTTCCTTACCAACTGGAGCAGGTAAATCTTTGTTATTTCAAGGACCGGCCTTATTCCGTTCAGCATTTTCGTGTAAGCTTTCAATTGTTATTAGTCCACTTCGAGCTTTAATGCAAGATCAGGTAGATGCCCTTTGGAATAAGGGCTTTTATAGCAATGTTGAGTTCCTTAGTGGAGACAAATCTCATGTAGAAATTAGGGATATTTATCGAAGGATTTCTGGTGGCGAGGTTACTCTTCTTTATATAACACCAGAACGGTTTAGGTCTCGTTCATTTGAAAATTGTCTTCTTACAAGATTGGATGCTGATAGTGGTTTAGAGTATGTTGTATTCGATGAGGCACACTGTATTTCGCAATGGGGTCAGGAGTTTCGTCCTGATTATTTGAATGCAAGCAGAAAAGTTGCAGAATATTCCAGTGTATATCAAATGCGAAAACTGCTTTTTTCTGCTACAATTTCCACAGTTTCCAGGGCGATGGCATCAGGCTTGATAGAAATCTGGCCCAGATTGACCCCATTTTCTCCTTTTTGAAACATCACTCCATCGATGATGCGTGTGGAATATCCTAAAAATTCAACCACAGCATACATGTTGACAGGCTTGCCGGCAATGTCAAAATTTCCATTTGCGTCTGTCAAGCCGCCCCCAATCAGGGTACTATCGGAGACCTGGAATATAGAAACGGTAGCAAACTCAAGGGGCAACCCAGACTGGTCAACCACCTTTCCCCTGATCATGCCAAACTGGTCTGATGGCTTTTGTGCGTTCACTTCGGAAAAAAGAATGCAGGCAAAGTACATTCCAAGGCACAAAAAATATTTCATTTTTTTCAACTTATTCAATTGTGATAACAATACGTAAGCAAGTTTAGACAAAAACTAAATCAAATGGTTTAAATGGCACGACTGGGATTTCACTTCGTTAAGTCTTACATTTGGCGGAATAAGCATATTTTAGGCCAAAAATAATACCATGACTATGATAGGGTCAATGTACACATCCCTTCTTTGCAGTCAATGCAACCAGTCCTTTGATATTCATGAATACCACTCGTATTGTCCTACCTGTACCCAACCGCTGGTAGCTGGATACCGGCTTGAAAAGTCAAGGCCTGAAAATGTCATAGATTTTGGCAACTACACGATGTGGCGGTACAAGAAACTACTACCCGTAGTTGATCAAGCCAATATAACCAGTCTTGGCGAAGGATGGACACCCCTGCTGCCTGTACAAAAAACCGCAGCCTTGTTGGGTATTCGTCAACTTTACCTAAAGGAGGAAGGCAATAACCCAACGGGATCATTCAAGGCGCGGGGCATCAGCATGGCCGTGTCCAAAGCCAGGGAACTGGGCAAATCTGAATTTTGCATACCGACAGCAGGAAATGCCGGAAGTGCGCTGGCAGCATACGCAGCTGCCATGTCAGGTGTGTCACATGTCTTCATGCCGGAAGCAACGCCCAATGCATTCCGGCTCGATTGCAAAATCATGGGCGCTGAGGTGACTTCTGTTCAGGGCAGTATCCGGGAAGCCGGAATGGAAATGCAGAAACAAAATAGAGACAATCAATGGTGCGACATTTCTACTCTCAAGGAGCCATTCAGGCTGGAAGGCAAAAAAACTATGGGCTATGAAATAGCCGAACAACTCGCGTGGTCTCTGCCTGACGTCATCATCTACCCCACCGGGGGAGGCACCGGCCTCATCGGCATTTGGAAGGCGTTTCAGGAAATGCTTACTATGGGCTGGATCGACCATATCCCTACGAGAATGGTGGCCGTACAAACGACAGGTTGCCAGCCAGTTGTGGAGTCATTTGAAAAAGGCCTCGATTTTTGCCATCTTTGGACAGAGCCAAAAGAAACGATAGCCAATGGCCTGCGGGTTCCCAAAGCCTTTGGCGACAAGCTGATCATGAAAACGCTGTATGAAAGCAAAGGCAGTGCCGTAGCTGTCACTGAGGAGGACATGATGGCTGCCATGTATCGGTTCGGAAAAACAGAAGGGCTGTTTTTATCTCCGGAAGGGGCTGCTGTAGTTGCGGCCATGCAATCCATGATCGACAAAAAAGAGATCCATCCCAGTGACAGGGTTGTGGTCATCAATACGGGTTCGCCATACAAATACCTGGAAAACATCTCCTAAAAAGGAAGACGACAGAAACCTTTTTTATCTCTTCGTGTTTGGGGTGCAATGTCACGCAAAACGTGGTACGTGTACAAATGAAGATTTATTCCATTTCCCGAAAACAAACACTTCCTGTAACTTTGGAGGAAGCGTGGTCCTTCTTCTCCTCTCCGGCAAACCTGAAAAAAATCACGCCGGCGTATATGGGTTTTGAAATTACGTCCGACCTCGGTGACGGAAAAATGTACGCGGGGCAGATCATTTCCTACATTGTCACTCCTTTGCTGGGATTGCCGATGAGCTGGACAACAGAAATCACCCACGTGATTGAAAACAAGTATTTTGTGGATGAGCAGCGATTTGGACCCTATTCTTTCTGGCACCACCAGCATTGGTTCAGGGAAGTGGAAGGTGGCGTCGAAATGACTGATATAGTGCATTATGCCATTCCTTTCGGCTGGTTGGGCAGGCTGGCCAATACACTGATTGTAAAAAACAAGCTAAACGAAATATTTTCTTTCCGAGAAGAGATTGTCAATAAAATGTTCGGCTAATTTTTTTCCAAAAAGTCCAGCCGAAAAAATTGCATTTTATATTGAGCCTGGCACCCTGATTAAGGCGTATCTGGTGAAAACCACTGCAAGGAAGGCAAGGCACGCCCTTCATAATCCCAGAGAGCCTGGTTTTCCCATGCTGATCCTCTCTGCGAATCCTTGCCATACAGGGAGACCCACTCCGGAGCCCAGTAACAGTACCCTGTGACACCGTTTGTATTCAAACACAGGTATTTCAACGCCATCAAAAAATCCAGTTGCCCCTGTGGTGTTGGTGGAAAGTCCGGGTGTATTTGTTCGGGAAGGCCTATTACGTTGCCAACTGCATCATCATAATCAAATGTAAATGGGTATGCCACTTCGGCAACGATGACGTCTTTACGGAAGGTTGTGTGGAGTTCCCCCAAAGCCAGACGCAGCGAGTCGAGGCTTTTTCCATGCCAGAAAGGATAGTACGAAATGCCAATCAAATCATAATCAAGCTGACCCAGGGAAGAATAGAAGGAAGATGCCCCGGCATAACCGGCGTAATGCATCATGATTTTTGTCCCCGGAGATACGTCCCTTACTGCTTTGACCCCTGCATCCAGCAATTGAATAAGCTGTGTTTTTTGGTTTATGTGCCCCTGTGGCCATAAAATGCCATTATTTATTTCATTGCCTATCTGAATGATATCGGGCTTGATCCTTTGGACGACGCGCTTTGTAAACTGATACACGCTGTCAGCCAATACTGCCACTTCCAGATTCTCCCATCTTTTGGGTGGATTTTGCTTTCCCGGGTCTGCCCACCAGTCTGAATAATGCATTGTCAGCCAGACGTTAATACCCTTCTGATGCAGTTCGTCAGCCAGGGAAGCTACTTCGTCCACAGAGGAATGTTTGTCTGAGGGTTCATTCCAGATTCTAAGTCTGGCAGTGTTCATCCCGGCATGTTGCAACGTCACGAGCATATCCTCGGCCTGGCCCTGGCTGTTGTAAAACACATTGCCGGACTCTCTGACTTCCGGTAAAAAAGAAATGTCTGCGCCACGGATGGCCTGTTTCAGTGCGGAATGGCCTTTCGATTGCTGGGCATACACCGTTGAGGCAGGAAAACCGTTCCAAAGGCTATAAAAGAAGATGAGGAAAAGGGTGCGGATAGGAACTTTGATCATAATGCTGGTGCTATTGCATAAAGATAAAACAAGTTTGTGAAGTCGATATCATTGAATGATCTCAAATGGCACGGTGGACTGATTACCCCATTGATCCGTAATAGACAGGGAGTGTTTTCCTTTTGGTAAAGATACCTGCATCACATGCTGACCGGATGACGTCTTACCCAAAAACTGCTGGTGATCATACCAGTAAAGGATGGCATCCTGGTTGCGGTGATAGGCCTCGAGAATGATGTCTTTTTGCTCCCCTTTTTTTTCCTTGGGCAAAAACAACTTCATATTCGGACGGGGGTATAAAATCTGGCACGCTTCGCCGACATCACGGCAGGCAGGATCCGTTTCAGGTAAGCCCATATAAGTTAGATGGGCATATTTGTAATAAAATTCGTATTTTGACGGTACAACAAACACTGTATCAGTATAGGCTGCTTGGGAAGAGCATGAAGGCAAAATCATGTTTCCCTCTTCGCTGCATTGAATGGACCGGTGCCACTGACACGTTTCGAGGCTCAGGACATTGCCCTGAACCGACATTACCTCTGTCTCTGTGCACCAATGTCCGGCCAATTTGCCTGATTGTTTACAGGCGCGAACATGTGTTGCGGCACTTACCTTCGGGGGAGTGATTTTCCAGGAAGACGAGGGCAGCGAACGCAAAATCCTGAACAGAATGGGGGCTGCCCTGCTGATGCCGGTAAGGTCATATCTTCCTTCCCCTCCCTCATTGCCTACCCAAACTGCTACCATGTACTTATTTGTAAACCCAACAGCCCAGGCATCTTTATGACCATAGCTGGTGCCCGTTTTCCATGCAACCTGATTGTCCCCGTCATAGTAGCTCCACGTTTTTTCTTCCCGTGGCCGACTTACGTCAGACATTGCCTTCACTGTATGAAACATCGGCCAGGGTGAAAAGGCAAAGGAAGGTTCTTTTTCCTTTAGCTGACCTTTCAAAATTTGAATTGATTCAAAGGGATCGGCCTTACCCAGATAATTCCTGGCCAAACCTTTATACAACCGGCTTATTTCCCACAAAGAAGTCTCCCCTCCCCCCAGGATCAGGCTGAGGCCGTAATGTGCCGTGCCCTTGTTCAGGTGGGCTACGTCCAGTTGTTGCAGGCGATCATAAAAAGATTGCAGCCCAGTCTGGTGTAAGATATTGACAGCCGGCACATTGAGTGACTGGACTACCATCTCATCCATCGGCACGGCCCCCCTGAATTTTTTATCAAAATTTTCAGGCTGAAAATCACCTATAGCCATCGGCACATCCGGAATCATCTCGTGGGGCAGGAGCAATCCTTTTTCCAGCACATGGGCGTAAAGAAATGGCTTAAGCAGGCTACCATAACTCCGGGGTGACTGAATAATGTCCACATAGGAAAATGAGCCATCCTTACCCGCCACATTGCCCTGGTATGCCACCAGGTTGTTGGACTCCACATCGACGACGACCACTGCCATATTTTTGATATCTTCCTGCTGCAGGTAATGGCTCTCCTGCCCGAGAATTTGGGACATTAACGACTGTGTCCCCGAAGATAATGTCGTTTCAAAAATGTACGTCCGTGGGTGTTTTTCTGTCAGATAGGAAAGCAAATGAAATGCTTTCTGGGGAATTTTCTGATTGTGTTCAGGCAATGGTTCGGAGATATACCTTTGGCATTCCTGGAGAGAAATAATCCCCTTTCTTAATAGTTTGGTGAGAAGTGCATCCCTTTTTGCTTTGAGAAGTTCCCGATTTACAATTAAATTAGCACCTGCGGGACTATTGGGCATGACAGCAAGCAAAGCATATTCAGCCCAGGAAAGCTGGTCAGGCTGACGTCCGAAATACCGTAATGCTGCTGCTTGCAGTCCCACCGTATTACCACCGAAAGGAGCCATTTCAGCCCAGATACGGATGATGTCATCGTCGGTGCTCAGCAGGCTCAGCTTCACTGCCCCTGCCACTTCAAAAAGCTTTATGGGCAGGGTACGCCGGGCATCCTTGTTTTTCATGCGCATCACCTGCATAGCCAGTGTGCTGGCGCCTCGTACAATTTTATGCCGCCGGCGATTCAAAAGCCATGCTTTGAAAACAGATACGGGATTCATTCCCGGGTGCCATGCCAGGTACTCATCCTCATACAGCCGGAGGCATGTGGCGAACTGTTCCGGAACAGGTTTTTGGCCCGGAAAACACCATTGTCCTTCCTCCGATAGGGAGGCTGACATCATGCTACCATCGTCTGCGTACAATACCCGGCTGTATGCGGGTACGTATTTTGGCATGGGAAAACAAAGTAACAGAAGCAGAAAAAGAGAGATGCCAGCCCAGGCCCTTCTTTGCCAGGTTTCTGACATGCGAATGCCTGAAATAGAATAGAAAGACCTCGCCCTCTTCAAAGCAACATTTTCCTTATCTGGCATCCTGGATTCGGATGCGTCCGTTGGCTGCCCTGGCATACATGCCTCCTTTATACATGTGCGTACATGATGCCCCCGGAAAATGAAAATCTCCGGTAAAAGCAGCACGGAAGCGGAAGGTCAGTGTTTTTTGTTTCCCAGCTTTCAAGCCAAAAAAACTATTGACTACATCATCTTTGAAATCCTGGTAAATGTCATTTGCATTGTCGGTGCCACTTTCACCATCCGAAATACGTTCATTGATCAATTCCAGACCGGCCGGAGTACGCACAGCCAAAGCCAGAGACTGCTGGTCCAGTGGTGTGGTATTGGTCAGCCTGATTGTCATTTGGATTTCATCACCCAGCCTGACATTTCCCAGACCTGCCTTTCTCTGTGACGTATTGGAGTAATCTGTTTGTAGAAGAATACCCTCCGAGGAGGCAGGCAAATTAAGATCATCAGAAATATACCTTTCTGTTCGAACGAGATACAACCGGTTTTTGCCTTTATTTTGAATAGTGATGGTCTTTCCCGGCTGGATGTTCAGCAACTGTGGGACAAAAGCAGAATGCGAATACTGCTTTTCTCCCTGTCCGTTCCCCCTGACGACGTATTGTACATTCTGGCCTTTATTGCCAACACTACCCCAGTGGGCGTGTACAGCAAGCATGGCAAAGCCTTTTTCCTGCGTATTGACCCAATCGGAACTGTTTAACTCATTGATCATTGCCTCATAGTACATATCCGATTTTTGACGGGTTTTGGAAATGCCGGATAACACTTCGACGATGATGGCGAGGTCGCGTGCTTGGCTACCAAACGTAGTGTAAGAAGCCTCGGCATCGTAGCCCGACATCAGACTTTCTGCTTTGGAAATCATGTTTGTAGCGACATCACTGAAGCCGCCCTTATCAGCCACTCCCGCCATCAGCCACCAGGTGAGCGGGTGAGTTGACTTGTTTGTGGACAAAAAGCGATTGATAGCCGACCCCTGCAGGCTGGAAGCACTGGCCAGCACATACAATCTGAATGCCTGAATAAGTGATTCTGCATTATACACTTCCTGGGTACTTGCCTCACTGATAGACCATTTGTCAGCCACAGCTGCATGGGCAGAAACCCATTTTTCCAGCATATCTCCATTCGACTGCAACAAGCCCTCCCTTTGCAATTCTGTGAGAAAAAGGCCGGCGTAAATATCCGACCAGGCGTGGTATTCATTGTTTTCCCAGTAGGAAAAACGTCCTGAGGATGTCTGCAAGCGGGCAATTTTACTCACTGATTCAGCCAGATTTTTCTTTCGCTTTTCTTCATCTTCACCAGAGACAGTGACAAATTTAGATAGATACAACTGACTGAATCCTGCAGATGTGATCTGCTCCAGGCAACCATACGGGTATTCAATAAGCTCCTTACCATACCTGACAAGGTCTGGCAACGGAATGCCGGAAGCCACCGCCGAAAAAGAATACGCGCCGGGAAAGCCCTTCAGGTTATTGGTAAAACTCACTTCTTTTCCGGGCTCAATGAGAATATGCCGGGTTTCCGTAACCACTTCATTGGGATATCGAATGATTACCTCGGCCTGCTCTTTCATGGATTTTCCATTGGCATTGACTTCCAGTTGAAAGGTGGCCTTTCCGGGCCGTTTCAGCACAGACAGGTCATAGAAAACCATTGCCTGGTTTTCCTTGCCAAACGCAATGGTTTTGGAGAGTGTCAGGCCCTGCACAAAACCATTGGTCACATTTGCTTTCAATGTGGCGTTTTGAATCTGCGTATTTTCTCTGAATACGGACACCGGCAAGCTGAATTTGTCAGTGACATGCAATGTTCTTGGAAACTGAGTTTTCAGCATCAGATCCTTCTTCACCTGAACAGATTGTTCGAAATGACCAAATTTTTCTTTATTACATGCAACCACCATGATTCTGGCCTTTCCAATAAAATTGGGAATAGTAATAGAGTGTATTTTCTTTTCTCCTTTATTTAATTTGAAAGGGCCCAGGTGTTTTGACAGCGAACTGAACCTGCTCAACTCCGGCAAGGCATCCGGGTGAAAGGCATTGTCCCCACCTACTGAGATAATACCGGCAATTTTTCCCTTGAAATAATTCATGAGATACATGTAGATATCCCAGGTCTTTACCAGTAGTGGAAAATTACCATAAAAATGCCGGGATGGGTCGGGCGTGGTAAACCCAGTCAGCCCCAGGATTCCTTCGTCAACCAGTGCGAGTGAATATTCCATGGGCAACCCTGCTTTTTCCTGTACAACAAACTGGACAGTTGTACCCGATTCGATGCGCCGGGGAAAAGAGACCACAGGCTGAAGGGGCGCGGATATCTGTTTTATTTCTACCGGCCGAATCCCATACATTCGTAGTGGCAGGTCGTTGCTTGTCTGTTGGTAAGGCTGCATGACTGTCAGGTGAATATATACGTTGGGGCCCCATGAATCTTCCGCCTTAACAAGCGCTTTGGTGGGCTCATCCTGTAAGGCCACCCATTGCTGGTGGAGTACCATCTGGCC
>JAUMBK010000098.1:0-1559 GCA_032115795.1 Saprospiraceae bacterium
CCAGCTGGCAGAACAACTTTTCATATCCCGAAGCAGGCAAAAAGACTACCAGGGAGAGAGTTTTTCGGCGATCGTAGGATATAATGCCAATGGCGCAATCATTCATTACCGCCCGGACAAGGACAATTCCAGTGCAATTAAACCTGATGGTATATTGCTCGTGGATTCAGGAGGGCAGTATCTGGACGGTACTACAGACATTACCCGTACTTTTGCCATGAATCAGCCGATGGAGGAGCACAGGACCGCTTACACATTGATTTTGAAAGGATTAATTTCTTTGTCCAGAGCCGTATTTCCCGAAGGGACCATGGGTGTGCAGCTCGATGCATTTGCGCGCCAGCATTTGTGGTCCCACGGTCTGAACTACGGACACGGCACAGGCCACGGCGTGGGCTTTTTTCTGAATGTACACGAACCGCCACAAGGCTTTGCTCCGGGTATTTCTGAAAGAGGAAAAACGGTTCACGTCGAAGGAATGCTGAGCTCCAACGAACCTGGCTATTATAAGGTCGGGGAGTTTGGTATGCGGCTGGAAAACCTAATACTGGTGCAAAAAGCCAATGTTCCGGGATTTTTACAGTTTGAGACAGTCACGTTGTATCCGTTTGAACATGCACTGATTTCTCTCGCCATGCTGACAAGGGACGAAAGACAATGGCTTAACGACTACCACAAAAAAGTGTACAATACGGTAGCACCCGCATTGAAGGGCGAGGTAAAACAGTGGTTTAAAGAGAAATGCCGTAAAATATAATCGGGGCAGTTACTTTCTCGCCCATGTATTGTATTTCAGAATGCAATAAATCGCTCTGAAGCCATCTTTCCAGTTGATTTTTTTGCCTTCAGCATACGTTCGTCCATAGTAGGATATGCCCACCTCATAAATTCTTATGCCAGGAATACGGGCAATTCTTGCCGTAACCTCCGGTTCAAAGCCAAATCGGTTTTCCTGTAAGTCAACGCTTTTTATGATTTCTGCCTTCCACAGCTTATAACAGGTCTCCATGTCTGTCAAATTCAGGTTTGTAAGTGCATTCGAAAGAAACGTCAGCATTTTATTTCCGATCGAATGCCAGAAAAATAAAATGCGGTGCGCATTCCCCCCCATAAACCTCGACCCGTAAACCACATCTGCAAACCCGTCTAAAATGGGCTTTAACAGGAGATTGAACTCTTCCGGGTCGTATTCAAGATCAGCATCCTGTACGATGACAAGGCTGCCCGATGCCTGCCGAATACCCGTGTGCAACGCTGCACCTTTTCCCTTATTGACTTCGTGGGAATAATATGCAATCCGGATTTCGGGATGCAGCGACATGTATTCATGAACCTTATTTTCTGTCTCGTCAGATGAACAATCATTCACTACAATTATTTCTTTATCAACGCCTCCGATGAGTGTTACCTCACGCACCTTGTCAAGGATGCTATGAATCGTTTTTGCCTCATTGTATGCTGGAATAATAACAGAAAGTGTGTGGTTCATAAGCGGTGTTGATGAATAGTATGTTTGGTTTGCTGCGCGTTGAATTTGAAGTAAAATGACTAATTTCGGC
>JAUMBK010000099.1:0-3456 GCA_032115795.1 Saprospiraceae bacterium
CACGAACCACCATTAGCCTGATCAGCAATGCAAACGCAAACCTTGAAAAAAAGATCAGTGATCTGGAGCAGCAGGTCAGCGTCATGCAACAACAAAATACAGGGTTTACTGAGCATATCAATAATCATCCCAAACCGGAAGACATCATCATTGCCAATCCAGATAATGAACGGGATTCCATCATCCAATTACTTCAGTTGTATTATGCTGCCCCAACCTGGGATGACAGGCTGCAATACGTCCTCGATTCTGAAAGAATGCGTGGTATCATGTCAAAATATTACACAAGTGGTTACCAAAGTGCGCTCAAGGAGAAAAAAGACATCAGTGTCGTTGGAGGAAATTTTAAAAATGGAGACATCATTCTTGTGTATCTTGCGGACCGGGTGACGTATGTAAAAAAGACGAACAACCAGTTTAAACTCGACTGGGAAGCGCATTCGGGGCATAATGAAAAATCATTTACCCTATTTGTTTCTGAAAAATCGACGACTGAAACGTCCTTCAGAGTAAAAATGAAGTTGGCAGACCAGGGCTTTTATGGTAATTTTGGAATTACAAAAGAAAAGCAAATCAGTGTGCAGCTTGAAGATGGGCAATTTAAGACAGAATACGGTTTCGTGCCAAAGTCCATAGCAGGGTTCCAAGCATTGTATGATTTGTTAAGTGATGGTTTGTCCCATGAAGTGGTGGTAACAATGAAATACCAGGACTTCAAGGATCCGTACGGAGATGTGCGAACAGAAATTCTTGTGACGCAGTTTTTACAGGAAGGTTGGGCTATAAAGACCTCTTTCATGCCATAAATTAATTGGCTAAGATTGTATTTTTTCATTATAACTGGGATTAGACAAGACATCGCTCGAATTAGGCTATAAAATCTGTTGGAAAGTGAATTGAATGTATCGCGTTCCATCTAAAAAAATATAGCAAAATGAGGCAGTTCCTACTTCAGTTATGTTTGGTTGCGACAAGCATTCTCCACGCACAGATACCCAGTTATTATAATGGATTAAACCTCAATCAAACAGGCAGTGCGTTGAAAAGTGACCTTGCCCAATTGATTAGTCAAACACACACAACACAGATTACATACAATACGGTTTGGAGTGTGCTTCAAAAGGCAGACCTTGATCCTTCGAATCCCAGTGATACCATTGTGTTGTTGCTTTACGGTTACAATGACCTGGATGCATTGACAATCAACGACCGTACAAGAAGTAAAAACCTGCCTTGTAATTTTACCGGCAATTGCAACGGGTATTGGAACAGGGAACACATGTACGCCCAGTCTTTGGGTACACCCCCACTAGCCACCGACCCTCCAGGTACAGGAACAGATGCACACAATTTACGAGCGTGTGATGTCCAGATGAACAGCACCCGAAACAACCGGAAATACACCGATGGAAGTGGAACGTCTGGACAAATTGGCCAGGATTTTTATCCTGGCGATGAGTGGAAAGGAGATGTTGCACGGGCTGTCATGTATATGTTTTTAAGGTACAACACCCAGTGTCTTCCCATAAATGTGGGGGCCGGAAGTACCACTTTTTCGACAGAAATTCCAGATATCTTTCTTGAATGGAATGCAGAGGACCCTGTGTCTCAACTCGAACAAAACAGGAATGATACCATTTACAATTACCAGGGTAACCGAAACCCCTTCGTAGACAACCCTTACCTGGCCACTCTGATTTGGACAGGACCGACAGCCCAAAACTTCTGGAACCTGGACGGTTCTGATATTATTCGGGATGCTACCTTTTCTGAACCTGAATTGATACCCTACCTCTCCTATCAGGAAAATGCAGACCTGACTTTGACAAATAGCCTGGCAACCGGCACGTTTTTAGTCCGAGATGGTGGACAGAATGGAGACGCAGACAACCTGCCTACGACGGTGACGAGGCTGGATTTTCAACTCACTAATTCGACAGCAATCCGGCGTGTGGCGCTATTTGCAGGCAATGCAGAAATCGGTGAAGTGAACGTCAATGGTCAGAATATTTCGTTCACAAACCTGAATGTGCAAGTTGCCGATAATGACTCGACTTCGCTCACATTGCGCGCCAGTTTTACAACAAATGTCGCTGATTATCAGCAAATTGGATTTCAGGTAATTTATGTTGTTACTGCAGCAAATGGGTCGTCCATGTCATTTTCAAATGGAGGGGGAGCAAGTACCTCCACAACCGGAAATAAAAACAAACTCAATGTCATTGCTACCGGGCTTTCTTTTACAGTAGCACCTTCGAATGTATTGACCCATACACCTATGGCTCCGGCAATAGTCCTTGCATGCAATGATGCGGCTGGAAATGTTGACGTCGATTACACGCAGTCCGTTGTCCTATCTGCAACAATGAACTTGGGAGCTGCCGCTGTTGGGACAATCACGCCGGCAAATGGCCTTGCTACATTTGCAAACATCCAGTTTGATGAGTCAAACCGTTCGGTCACACTGTTTGCATCTTCTGGTACCTTAATACCCGCAGAGAGCTCGAACTTTTCAGTTTCTGAAATACTGCTCGGATGGGATTTGACAGGGCTGACCAACTATGGGCCAAGTCCTTATGGACCTTCCACGAATGCGGTGGGTTTTCTCTCAGATGGATGGACCAGAGGCACTGGCATTACTACTGGTGGCACTGCCGGACTAAATGCCTGGGGAGGCAATGGTATGATAAGCACGAGTGCCTCAGCTGCAATCACAGCACAGGATATCGTCTCTTTTACAGGCACCGTACCATCCGGGAAAGTATTGTATTCAAAGGCGTTTCGTCCATACAATATCCGTGTCTCCTCTTCTGGTGCAACAAGTGGTCAGTGGCAGTACCGAATCAATGGCGGTGCATTTGTGGATTTGGGTCCGGTTGTAAGCTGGGGAAACAACTTTACAAGTTCGGGCAACATGCAATCAGAAATTACATTGTCAAATATCAGTGCTTTGCAAGGATTGGCAAGCGGAACCAGTGTGACTTTTAGAATTATACTATGGGGAGCCACTACCACCAGTGGAAACTGGTATTTAAATGCATTCCAGGCCGGAGATGATGTCATGTATGAAGGATTTTGGGAAAGAGGCTCGCAAGCAACGGATCATTTCAGAACGAAAAATTCAGGGGTATGGGACAATGCAGTAAACTGGGAGAGTTCGTCTGACGGTATTTCCTGGTATGCGGCAACTCTTTTTCCCGGCGTGATGGCCCAAAGCATAAAAATCCGAAATGGGCATATGACACAGGTGACAAACAGCCAATCAGCAAGCCATCTTACTGCCGAAATCGGAGCAACCCTTCTTGTGGTCACGGGTGGCAACCTGCTCATCCAGGAGTAGAATCCATGGCGAAATCAAAGGCTGATTTTATCTAAACAAGAAGGCGATGATGTGGCTAGAATTGCCTGAATTGCCCGTTTGAAATTGTCACATTCTGTCAGGATTTTGTACCTTTG
>JAUMBK010000100.1:0-9131 GCA_032115795.1 Saprospiraceae bacterium
CATCCAGGACGTCGGTCCCCATGCTGCAAATTCCGTATGTAATGGCTATTCCCGGATCTTCCAAATCGAGGGGAAAATTTCCAACAGCAACTGCCTTCTGCTGGTCATCTACCAATGCGCGCTGCAAACGGGACGACCCTCCTTGTGATAAAAGGGTTCCGAGCATAGATACCGCGTAGTAATCCGGCGTCCCTCCCGCAGGGATGCGGTATGCCATGAGAACGGCTGGCAGCTGGATGTTGTCATACACTGTATCGCGGACTTCACCACCCAGGGGCGGCTCCACAACTGATGGCCTGTAAATTGCGCCGGCACGTTTCGGGATAGACCCAAAATATTTTTCCACCAATGCCAGGGTCTGGTCGTAATCAATGTCACCTGCAATGGAAATAATGGCATTGTTGGGCACATAAAAATCAGCATAGAAGTTTTTGTAATCTTTTTCCTCTGCGGCATCCAGGTGTGCCATTGATCCAATCACAGGCCATCGGTACGGGTGCACTTTGTAAGCTCTTTTCATCACTTGCTCAAGGAAAGAGCCATACGGCTGATTATCAATCCGTTGTCTTCGCTCTTCTTTGACCACTTGGCGCTGGGTTTCTATGCCTACATTCTCCACTTTGGCGTGCAGCATTCGCTCAGATTCAAGCCAAAGTCCCAGTTCGAGCTGATTTGACGGCAAGATTTCAAAATAGTACGTTCTGTCCATGGAAGTGTTGGCATTGAGCGTACCTCCCGCCTTTTCAATGTACTTGTCAAATTGTCCGCGTTCGATGTTTTCGGAGCCCTCAAACAGCAAATGCTCAAAAAAATGGGCAAAGCCAGTCTTCTCCGGATTTTCATTTTTGGACCCTACGTGATACATGACTGACACGGCAACAATGGGCGTTGCATTGTCTTTATGTAGTATGACATGCAGGCCATTTTGCAGCGTGTGTTCCCTGAATTCGATATTGTTCAGCTGTCCAAATGCCACATGCAGGACTGAAGACATTATCGCAGCGATAAATAAAAATTGCTTCATCATAATTTAACCTGTTTTAATTGCAAAACATAACCCCGTGAATAAAAAAATCACGCAGGTCTCTGACTTGCGTTTGTTTACATTTTTGTGATTCGATGTATTTCAGCATTTTGTCCTGTGATTGTGATCATTTGGTACCAACCTGAGGGCAAACCTGAAAAAGAAATAAATTCTGCGCCATTTTGTTGCAAAACCAGCTTTCCTGACGCATTTATAATCCGGATCAAGTCAGGAATATCCCCTTTCGTAAGTTGGATTTGGTCACTTACCGGATTTGGTGCCCATACCTGTCTGGTGAAATCCTGCTGGCTTGTTTTGCCTACCGGACTAAAATCGGCCCCATACCGAGGAAGGAGCTGATATCCTTCGGTGTAGGGTGTAGCGTTGTCAAATTGCCCTAAAAGCCCCGTTACTGTCCAAGGCCCACTGCCTGGAAAAGGCTGGCTGTAGGCGTTGACATCATTGTCTATCCGCACCGTATAATTATTCACTCCGTCAGTCATTGTCAGATTAAAGCCAGATCCTGCACCGGTCCATTCTGCCGGATTTGTAAAGGTAACATTGGTAATCCTCACTAAGCTTGATTCATCGATTTCTGTAAATGCTGTCACCGGTTTGGGTACGACCGTAGTATTGCCAGAAGAAAGCAATGTAATGGCATTGGCTGTCAGTTGGGTAAACCCATTAAACTGAGAGACAATTCCTTTTGCCTCAATCAGGTCACCCTCTTGTACAGTATATCCAAAGTTGCTGGAATTGCTAAACACGCCCATGCCATTGTTGTCTCCGTCAATGATGGTAAATTGCAGCCCCGAGGCGCGCAAATTGACACCATGCACGATGCCTCGCACTGCACACGATACATTGAGTGAATCAACTACACCGTCAGCATTGGTAGACGTAATTTCTTCAATGGAACGCAAGGGATACGGATCATTGATGACATTTCCCTTGACGGTGACAGTGCCTTTCATCCCTGCGGCGGCATGGGCATCACATTGATATTGATAAAGTCCTTCCTTGGTGAATGTATAATCATATTGCCACGCATCTGCCGATGGGGGGCTGAAGCCAAAGCCTTCCGGGTTTGAGGGGAAAGTTGCCAAAGTGCCGTTGACGTTATGGGTTCCACCCAAATTCACCCAACGTACTGTCTCGCCGACATTGATGGTGATGTCTTTGGGTGTGAATGCATTTGAAGTAACCTCAACAGTGACATCAGGCTGGGCAAGACAGGGAGGGATGGTGTTTGCTGCACCCGGAGTGCCAAAAATCTGTTTGGCGTTGACCTGAAATCCCAGATCATTGACAGACACTTTCCAGTTTTCGCCATTGCTGGGATCTGCTAGTGCATTGCACAATTCAATCGACTTGCCATTGCCATCCGTACCATCATCAAAGGTGGGCCAGGGTGCCTTGTCTTTCAGATCGACGGAGATGATTGGATTTCCCACAGAGTCTACAATGGCAATGGGCTCACCGCTATTATTCAGCGCCCCTGCTGTCCACTGCTGTGCATTTACTCCGTACACGTTTTTAAAAGCATTGCTATTGACTGTCAGCAGGTAATATTTCCCTGGGTTGATGGTCGTATCGCCAAACGTATGCTCCACACCGAGAGAAAACCTGAACCCTTTCATCTGCACCGGCTGTGTTCCGGCATTCAATAACTCAATGTATTCCAGAGAATCTGTTCCAGATTCAGGTGGGTTGTATGAGATTTCAGTAATGACTAGCTGACTGTATGCCGTTGAAAGGCAAAGTACAAACGCTGTGATAAAGGGGATGATTTGTCGCATGGCAATTGTTGTTTTTTATACTGTGGTGTAAAAGTAGAAAATGTGAAGTACTCTGTGGATAAATAGATAATAATTATATATAAAAATTAACATTACTTTAATATTTGATGTGTAGCTTTGCGCAATATTTTCAACTAACCATTCTTTCACCGCATCCGACCGGTAGTGGTTGTTTTAATACAAAACACCGGTAAGGTGCACCAAATTTTCAAACTTTATGAAGACGAAATGTTTACACATTTTCTTTTTCCTGTTGCTGGGGCTTGGCCTGAAAGCTCAGGTGACCACTTCCAGTATGGTGGGTCGTGTAACTGATGAAAAGGGCGAAGAACTTATCGGAGCCACTGTCATTGCAACACACACTCCTTCAGGAACTCAGTATGGAACTACCACTTCCAGTTCAGGTCGATTTACGATCATGGGTATGCGTGTGGGTGGACCGTACACTGTAGCCGTCACGTATATCGGTTACCAGGACTTTACACACAATAACATTTACCTCAGCCTTGGAGTAACTGCTGATGTAAATACCAAGCTTGCAGAGCAGTCAGCACAACTTGAAGAAGTAGTGGTCACTGCGGGCAAAAATGATTTGTTCAGCTCCAACAGAAATGGTGCAGCGGTTACCTTCGGGAGAGAAGGTTTGCAGTCACTTCCAAACCTTGGCCGTACAATCAATGATGTGACAAGATACAATGTGTACAGCAATGGCCGTGGCTCTTTTGCAGGCCAGGATTCAAGGTTTTCGAGCTTCACCATTGACGGTTCTGTATTTAACAACGGCTTTGGACTTGGTTCATCAGCACAGGCAGGAGGAAGAACAGGAACCGCTGCCATTTCATTTGATGCGTTGGAAGAAGTGCAGTACAACATCACTCCTTTTGATGTTCGTCAATCAGGATTTGCAGGCGCAGGTATCAATGCTGTGACTCGCTCAGGTACGAACGAAACATCGGGTTCAGCGTATTTTTTTACAAAGAACAATTCACTCACTGGTAAAAAAGCCAATGGTTCAGATCTGGCACCATTTACCATTGATGAAAAAACACTGGGTCTGAGACTGGGTGGTGCACTTATCAAAAACAAGTTGTTTTACTTTGTCAGTGCGGAAAGATTCACCTCTTCATTGCCAGCCCTTGACTGGGTGTTGAACAGACCCGGAGCTACCGGCAACGTTTCCAGAGTAACTGAGGAGGACATGCTTGACCTTTCAAATTTCATGAAGACAAATTTCAACAGAGATTTAGGAGCCTTTGATGGATTCAACAACGATGTGATCAGTAATAAAGGCCTTGTAAGGCTGGATTACAACATCAATAACAACCATAAACTCGCTCTTCGCTACTCACACCACAATTCCGAGTCTGGCCAGCGTATTTCTGATAGTAACAGCTCCAATACGGCAGGAAACGGAAACAGAACAAACAGATCTCTGGCGATTTCTCCTGAAAATACAGGATACATCATTCAGGACAATACCCGTTCCATTGCCCTGGAATTAAACTCAATCCTGAAGTCAAATTTGTCAAACAACCTGATCGTAGGTTACAACAGGCAGATTGAAGACAGAAAATACAAGACAGACCTCTTCCCTACCATTGACATCCTGAAAGATGGAAGTACGTATACATCCATTGGTTTTGATCCATTCACGCCAAACAACAAATTGAACTATTCAACGTTGAATGTGACAAACAACCTGACTTATTTTACTGGCAAACACCAAATGACGTTTGGTGCTTCCTTTGAATATTTTAAATCTAACAACGTTTTCTTCCCTTCTTCTCAGGGAGTGTATGTGTATAAGTCCATTGCAGACTTTAAGACAGCTGCGTTGCAATTCCTGAACGATCCAACCAATGCAACTTCACCAGTTGAACTGGCTCGATATAATTTAAGATACTCTCTCTTACCAAGTGGAGCAGAGCCTTTGCAGGTACTCAAAACCTCTACCTGGTCAGGATATGCACAGGATGAGTTCCAGGTTTCTGACAAGCTTAAGCTGACATTGGGCGTGCGAGCTGACTATATTGCATACGACAATTCAACAGCAGAAGACTTTTTCAACCCGGTGGTAGCAGGCTTGACATACAAGGATGAAAACGGAAATGACCTGAAAGTAAATACTGGTGCGTTTCCTAAAGCGACAGTACTTATGTCTCCAAGATTAGGATTTAATTATGACCTGAGCGAAGACAGAAGTTTCCAGATTCGTGGAGGAACGGGTATCTTCGTTTCGAGAATTCCTCAGGTTTTGGTTTCAAATCAGCTGGGTAACAACGGCGTGAATACGGCCGTGATCAGAGCGGACAATACAAAGGCCTATCCGTTTACAACTGATCCAAGCAAATTCATCCCAACGACAACTGACATCACGAAGTTGCCACCGTACGTAATCAATGCCTCATCTGAAGACTTGAAATACCCATCTGTATGGAAATCAAGCCTTGCTGTGGATAAAAAATTGCCATACGGTTTCAATTTGACAGTCGAAGGTATTTACAACAAAACACTGCAGGCACTTCGATACATCGATGCCAACCTGAAAGCACCAGACCGAAAGTTGACTGGTCCTGATACAAGAGATCGATTCCCAAGCAGCCGTTTGATCAATGCTGCCACAACCAACGTCTTTGTATTGAGAAACACAGACAAAGGCTATTCTTACACTATGACTGGTAAGCTGGAAAGAGTGTCTGAAGACGGTCTCGGTGGATTTATTGGATATACTTATGGCGATGCCAGAGACATTCAGTCTGTAGGTAGTACTGTTCAGGCGAATATTGTCACATCCCTGGGTCAGAATTATCTGCAAGAGTCAATCAGTGACCAGTTCCTGCAGCACAGAGTGGTTGGATTTCTCAACTACAAACTGGATTATGGCAGTGACTTTGGTGGAGGAACATCCATTTCTTTGGGTATGATTTCAAGTTCTGGATCTCCTATCAGCTATGCTTATGGCAATGACCTGAATGGGGACGGTCAGAACAACGACCTGATTTTCGTACCTAACAAAGGCAGCGATTTGACATTTGCTCCTTTGACAGTAGGTTCTGGCGCCACTGCGAAGACATTTACTGCCGCTGAGCAACAGGCAGCATTGGATGTATTTATCGACAACAATCCTTACCTGAGCAGCAAGAGAGGACAAATTGTAGAAAGAAATGGCGATGCATTGCCATGGTTGACTCGCTTTGATCTTACTATTGCACAGGATATCTACTTGAAAGTAGGTGGTAAGAAAAATAACCTGCAAATCAGACTGGACATGCTTAACTTCGGTAACTTGTTGAATAACGCCTGGGGTGTTGGTAATGTATCAACAACAGGAGCGTTTGGAATAGCCACTCCATTGACAGCAACAGTGGATGCGAATGGATTACCTACATACAAGTTTTCAACACAAGTGGTTGATGGCCAGACAGTATTGTTGAAAGACTCATTCAGAAAGTCAATTACAGTTGACAATGTATGGCAAGCACAATTGGGTGTGCGATATACATTCAACTAATCAGAATAGTGAATAAAATCATTGGAAGCCGGGCAGTTTGTCCGGCTTTCTTTTTTTACAGCCTTACTTGTCCCGTAAAAACCAGGCCTCCGGATGAAATTGCCTTCGTGCCGTGTCCCGAACTGATTCGGGATGCCCCGGATCACAGGACATCACCACTCCTACCCTTTTGAATCCCTGCACATCCTGTTCAAAAAACCGGTACCCTGCAGCTGCAATTCGCTGTTTCATTTTCTCGGCATTGTCTGGCAATCTAAATGCCCCTACGATGATGGTGCATTGATCCTGGGTGCGCGCTTGTCCGTTGGAAGCCTCAGGATGAGCAGGTGCAAGATTGTGGTTAAGAAATGTACTATCCCCTCCCATGTTTTGCTCTGGAGCAGCCTCTGTTGGCTTTGGGGATGGGATCCTCGTTGTGACAGAGGAAGGAATGTGCGGCATCAGCCATATTGCCACCCCAACAAGTAACAAGATCACTGCAATGATGCTCCAGAAAAGCCATCCAGACATGCCCTCTTTTTGCGTTGGCAAACTTATTGTGGGCAATTTGGATTGCGTCGTTTCCGGTCTTGGCACACTGTGCTCAAAAACGGGTACCTCCACAGCTTGAAGTCCAAAATATTTATTAAAAAAATGGACATCTATGGGTTCAAATGATTGCTGGTACAGCGTTCCAAAACCCTGAAAAGAAATCGGTGAATCTGCGTTGCGTGATGGTGAACACTGCCTTGCTAATTCCTCCTCTGCAAAAAAGGCGATGTCCGTCTGAACCCCACTTTCAACAAGCAATGACGAAAAGGAACAGCCGGGATCAACAATGCGTGAGAAAAGTATGGTTGTAGTGGGAGGTGTAAGCAATGTGCCACTTTCGATAAATTCGGCATGAGAGGTATGCAGTGAAAAGGTCCCTGTGTCCTTGACAGAAACAATGCCATATTGCAATAGCACCACATAAAGCCGTCTGATAACCTCCTGGATGGGCATGTATATTCGATAATCCTATAAGTATCTGAAATAACTATGCCAAATTCACATTTTTTCACAAAAAATTGGGCATCTTGGCCTTAAATTGCCGTTTTAATCATTGGCAGATTTAGTAAAATGAAATTTCTCTCCTACGGTGTAATGGCGTATATGTTGCTGGCGTTGGTTTGGTGGACCATTCTCTTGTCTCGCTACAACCACGCGCAATTTGAAAAAAACACCGCTTTGATCGAATTGCAAACGAAAGTAAATCAAGGCTTTGCGACGATTAACACAACACAGGTATATTCAGAATTTCAACGAAATAAGTATATGATCCTGGGAGAAGGGCTGGTCTTTGGTCTGTCCCTGATTGCCGGGATGTGGTTTATCCAGCGGGCGCACAGCAGGGAAGTACGTCAATCGCAAAAGGAGAAGAATTTTTTACTATCAGTAACACATGAGCTAAAAACACCGGTAGCCTCTATCCGGCTGCTCACAGAAACCATGCTTAAGAGAAGCTTACCGGATGCCCAGGCCAGGGAGTTGAAAGAAAGTATCCTGTCTGAAAGCGACAGGTTGGCAAAGTTGGTAGACAACCTGCTGCTGGCCTCCAGGCTCGATGCCGGATATGCTTATTACTTTGAGTCAGTCTCCTTACAGCAGATTCTGACTGAAGTGGCAGGTCATCTAAAAAGCCAATACCCGGAAGCCACAATCATCGTCAATACAGCAAGTGCTCCTTTGATTTGCGATGTAGACAGCATGGCGTTCAGTTCTGTTTGTACCAATCTTATTGAAAATAGCATTAAATATTCCTCCCCACCGGCGACAATCGAGATACTTGGAAAAGAAGGACCGCAAGAAATGATATTGGAATTCAAGGACCGGGGCATAGGTATACCAGAAAAAGAAAACGAACAGATATTCAAGCAATTTTATCGAATCGGAAACGAAGAAACCAGAAAAACAAAAGGGACGGGATTAGGGTTATTCATTGTACAAAAAATTGTGCAAGCACACAATGGGAAGATCAAGGTAAGTCAGAATCAACCCCAGGGAACCATTTTTACTCTTTCTATTCCTAAAAAAAATCGGTTACATGAGAATCCTATTGGTTGAAGACGAAGAGAATATCCGTAAGGCAATTAAAATGAACCTTGAACTGGAGCATTATGAGGTGCTAACGACAGACAATGGCCGAAAAGCAATCGAGCTGGCGTCAGGACAGCATTTTGATTTGCTCATTCTGGATATCATGTTGCCCGAGGTAGACGGGTTGACCATCTGCCAGCAAGTCAGACTGCAAAACAGAAAAGTTGGCATCCTTATTTTGTCGGCCAAGGATTCGCCTGCAGATAGAATACTGGGCTTAAAAATGGGAGCGGATGACTATCTCACAAAACCGTTTCACCTGGAGGAATTGCTTCTGAGAGTTGGAAAATTGCTGAAGCGAAGTACAGATCCGCAAAGCTCTGAAATGGAAAGCTACACCTTTGGCAAAAATACAATCAACTTTACCACGTATGAAGCCGTAGGGATTGCAGGCAACTTTGTACTGACAAAAAAAGAAGCACTCTTACTCAAACTGCTTATTGAACGACAAAACCAGGTCGTGTCCAGAAATCAGATACTGCAGTCAGTCTGGGGCTACGACGTTTATCCATCCACGCGGACAATAGACAATTTTATTTTGTCTTTCAGAAAACACTTTGAAGAAGATCCCAAGGTCCCCCATCATTTTCATTCCATCAGAGGTGTGGGATATAAGTTCACCGCCTGACTTAAAACGGACCATAGTCAATGACTACACTGAGGCCAACGGTGAGCAAAC
>JAUMBK010000101.1:0-5068 GCA_032115795.1 Saprospiraceae bacterium
AATGCACGCCTGCCCACATGTGAACTCCTTTCGACAGCAGGGCCGATTTGTGTATCCAGCCTGTGGTCTTTCCCAACGAAGCTCCCGGCTTGCCGCCTTTTCTCTGAAGAAGGTAAATCGTTCGTTTGGGTTTTAATGCACTTCTGCCAGTGAGGCCTCCCCGGTGTAAAAAGTCTGTATCGATTCCCCAAAACTGGGCAAAATGGGTGTAGTCAACGGCAGTATCGTCGGCCGAGAGGAAGCTTGCAACATCAAAGCCGATTCCTCCGGATCCGATGATGGCAACGCGTTTTCCAGGGGTGATTTTGCCAGAGAGTACATCCTGGTAGCTATGGACTAAGGCATGGTCGATGCCGGGTATATCAGGTTTTCTGGGGTGTATGCCACAGGCGGTGACCACCTCATCAAACTGTTTACTCAGCAGGATTTCCGGAGTTGCCTTCGTATTGAGCTGAACCTGTACGTGGTATTTTTCCATCACGGTGCTATAGTACCGTATTGTTTCTGCATATTCTTCTTTACCGGGAATTACTTTGGCAAGATTGAACTGGCCACCAAGCTGACCGGTTGCCTCATAGAGGGTGACCTGGTGTCCGCGCATAGCGGCAATGTGTGCAAATGCCATCCCTGCTGGTCCGCCACCGGCAACGGCGATTTTACGGGGTTTGCTGGCAGGAAGATAGTGCAATTCTGTCTCATGGCATGCCCGGGGGTTGACCATGCAGGAGGAAATTTTCAATTGAAACGTATGATCCAGGCAGGCCTGGTTGCAGGCGATGCAGGTATTGATTTCTGCTGCCTTGTTTTCCATTGCTTTCTGGACAAACTGCGGATCAGCAAGAAATGGCCTCGCCATGGATACCAGGTCGGCTTCCTTGGCAGCAAGGATAGATTCGGCTATTTCCGGGCTGTTGATGCGGTTGGCTGCGATGACAGGAATAGACAGTTCTTTTTTTAATGTACCCGTGATGTAGGTGAATGCCTTTCGAGGCACGGAGGTGGCTATGGTGGGAATGCGGGCTTCATGCCAGCCAATCCCTGTATTGATGATATCTACGCTTGCTTTTTCCAGTTCTTTTGCCAGTTGCACTATTTCAGGCCAGCTACTGCCCTCCTCGACCAGATCGAGTAAAGACAGCCTGAAGATGACAAGAAATGCATTGCCACACAACTCTCGCACCTTTCTGACAATGGCAAGGGGAAACCGGATCCGATTTTCGTAGCTTCCTCCCCAGTCGTCAGTCCGTCTGTTTGTTCTGGATGCGATAAATTGGTTTATCAGATATCCTTCTGAGCCCATGATTTCCACGCCATCATAGCCAGCTTCCTTTGCCAGGGCAGCGCAGTTGCCAAAAGCGAGGATGGTTTTCAGGATGGTTTCTTCCTCCATTTCTTTAGGCGTAAACACGTTGATGGGTGCCTGAATGGCGGAGGGAGCTACGATATTCGGATGATAACCGTATCTTCCGGTGTGCAAAATCTGCATGCATATGCGTCCACCCTCTCTGTGTACGGCATCTGTTATCCAGGCATGTTGTCTGACTTCTTCCTGATTTGTAAGCATGGCTGATCTGGCGGAAACACAGCCTTCAGGGCAGGGTGATATGCCACCCGTGATGATGAGCCCGACTTTCCCTTTAGCTCGTTCGGCATAGTAGACAGCTGCCCGTTCAAATCCGCCCGGAATCTCTTCCAGATTTGTGTGCATCGAACCCATGATGGTTCTGTTTGGCAACGTAATGTGGGGCAGAACAAGCGGGCTTAGGAGGGCTGGGTACATGGGGCCGGGGAGGTTTTAAACAAAGGTAATGTATTTGTGCTCTGCATGCAAGGTGAGATGAGCGAGGAGGCCTGATTCTGTCCAATGGGTGTATTGTCCTAATTCTTTGTTAAACGGCATGTCGGGTAAACTTTCCGTTCATCCATAGCGTTATATATTTTTTTTGTCAATTTTCACTGATTATGGCGGTCTACCGTGAATTCAGGATGGGAGGAAGTCAACGCCCTTTCGGCTTTTTAGGTCCTTTGCTCATGCTGATCTTGTTTTTTGTTTTTCTCTACTACATCGCAAAAGGCATGTTTACCATTTTAAGCTGGGCATCTCCTGTGTTATTGCTTGGGGCTCTTCTGTTCGATTACAGGGTAGTGACGGCTTATCTGAAGTGGATCTGGCAATTGCTGGGTCAGCAACCTTTTATTGGCTTACTGATGGTCGCTGCGACGGTGCTGGCTTACCCTTTTGTGGCGGCATACCTATTTTTCAAAGCCCTGACTTCCAGTAACCAGAAACGCACCACGTCCAGAGGCAACCAACAATCCTATACTCATCATGGGTCGTGGCAGGAAACGACTGAAGACATTGAATACGAGGAAGTAGACTCTTCCCAGCAAGAAGGCCAGCGGACTTCCAGCCGTCAGCTGCCATAGCATCGATGATACTGGAGGGGTATATCATTCTGGCTGTTGCCAGCGGGGTCTTGTATCTCTGGGTGATTCTCCGGCTCCAGCAAGGATTCCTTTCTTTTTCACAATGGCGTGCCGGAAATGGCTGGTCTCAACAAATCATTCCTGATACCCGTTTGCCGGGGATTTCGGTTGTCTTGGCCGTTCGTAACGAAGAAATGTGCATTGTGTCCTGTGTATCCATTATATTGGATTGCAATTATCCCGAAGGGTGCTTTGAGGTGATTGTTGTGGATGACCACAGCACGGACAAAACCAGGGAGCTGCTTGAGGCCCGGGAATGGAATGGCGTAAGACTTTTGCCACTTCCGGAAGGGGTGGCTGGCAAGAAGGCGGCAATTTCCTGGGGTGTAGCACATGCCCGGTATTCGTACATTGCCTGTACGGATGCAGATTGTCTTGTCCCTGACACCTGGCTGAGAGACATCAGCTGTGTTTTACACCATCCGGGAGTGAATATGGCTACGGGCATCGTGCTCCCTGCATTGGGGCAGCGTTGTTTGGATGCTTTTCAGCGCCTGGATATGGCTGGCACCATGGTTTTGACTGCCTGTGGCATTCAAACGGGAAAATGGCAGCTTGCCAATGGTGCCAGTATGGCATTCCGAAAGGATTTTTTTACAGAATCAGGGGGCTTTGCCGGAAATGAGCATGTTGCTTCCGGAGATGATGTTTATCTGGCTGCAAATGCAGTAAAATATGGCAACCACGGCCTGGTTTTTTTTACTGGCGAAAAGCCTGTTGTTACGAAAAGTGAAGCAAGTTGGGCAGCGTTATGGATGCAGAGAAAGCGATGGGCATCCAAATCCCTTCTGTTACCCGGAACAGGCTTACTTCAAATTCAGGGCATTGTGTTTGTATTGTCGTTCTTCAGTGTCGCTTCGTTGCCTTTAGCCATTTTTATGCAGGGCGAGGTGATCTGGTTGTTTCTTTTATTGTCAGCAACCAAGATGTTGGGTGATGGCTGGTTGTTGTTAAAGTTCCGGACATTGACAGGCATGTCACTGCCTATGCGCTGGTTTCCCGTTGTCTTTTGGATTTACTATTGGCATATTTTGCAATCCGGTTTCAATGCCTTTTTTCGGCGGGGATATTATTGGAAAGGCAGGCAATGGCAAGTGGACAAAGCGCCATCACCTTCATTGGACTGCAGGAAATAAAAAAGGCAGCATCTCGGAGAAATACTGCCTTTTTCTTGACTGTGGATTGAAAATATACCCTGATTAGTTTACCGCGTCAGTCAGTGATTTTCCAGCCTTAAATTTAACTGAAGTTTTTGCTTCGATTTTAATTGTTTTACCAGTCGAAGGGTTACGGCCTTCTCTTTCAGGCTTGTTTACAGTTGAAAATGTTCCAAAACCAACGAAAGCTGCTTTATCACCACTTTTAAGGCTTGATTCAATTCCACCGAAAACAGCATCAACTGCGCTGCCAGCTTGCGCTTTTGTAATACCAGCTGCATCTGCAACTGCATTGATTAAATCTCCTTTGTTCATTTTAACTTAGTTTAAGAAGGATTAAGAATCTAATTATCAGGCAAAAGTATGTTTAATTCATATATATACAAATAATCATTCATAAAATTTTCAAAAAAAAACGCAGAATGCCCTTAATCAAAGCATTGGTCATCGATTCTTGTGTCAAATTATATATATAAAAATATAATTTTCGAATCGTACTTTTGATTCAGGTCAGAAAGCGTATGTTTGTAAAAAAAAGTGGTGAAACGATCTTATGTCTCTGTTTTGTTTTGTGTATTCTCTTTTGTGGGTGCGGTGGTTTTGGGTTCCTGTACTTCCGCGAAAGAAGGCTGTGGGCTGGAAGAGAAGTACAATAACCCGGATATGGAGACGACAAAACGGGGCAAATCGAGTTTGTTTTCAAAGTCGCAAAGCCGGAAGATGAAGAAAAAATCATAATCCTGTTTGCCTTCTTCTCCCCTGGAATCTGTCTGCGGATTTGTTTAATGCCAGAACGAGGAGAAACAAGGCAATTCCAGGAAAAACGACGAGCCACCATTGTTGCATATTTCTTCCTTCTGCCAGCATTTTGCCCCAGCTTACCTGGTCCGCGGGTAATCCCAATCCCAGAAAAGAGAGGCTTGATTCAAGTAAAATGGCACCGGCAATGCTAAAGCAGGCAGCCACGCCCAGGGTGGGCAAGCTATTTGGTAAAATGTGCTTTAACAGGATGTTTCTGGAGGGAATTCCCAGCATTTGGAGGCTTTTGATATAGTTTTCCTGCAGTGCGGCTAGCGTTTCTGTCCTGGCGAGACGCGCAAAGTCGGTCCAGCTCAACAAGGCGATGACACCCGCCAGGATCCACACTGAGGGGGAAGTGATGACGGTAGACAAAGCCATGATCAACAGAAGGCCAGGTATGGATTTGCGGATTTCCAGGATTTTCACCAGCAGCTCATCAAGGGGAAGGGGAAACGAGCCCAGCCATTTGGGGTAAAAAGGAAGCCGTGCGCAAACCACAAGCCAGGCCATTAGGAGGCCGAAAGAAAGACACTTGAACAAGAGTACCTCACCGTAAACCGACCAGCTGCTGATGCCATAAAACCAGATGAGTACTCCTCCCAGCATTCCGGACACAAGTTGAA
>JAUMBK010000102.1:0-7168 GCA_032115795.1 Saprospiraceae bacterium
GAAATTTGACCTGGAAGGCATCGACGAGGTAAGAAGAAAGTTTTTTGGAACCCTCTTCAACACCTATTCTTTCTTTTCGCTTTATGCTAACATTGATGACTTTTCGTACCGCGAGGCTCCTGTTCCATTGAAGGAAAGGCAGGAAATAGACAGATGGATTTTGTCCCTGTTACATTCCTTGGTCGAGAAAGTGGATCACGAGTATGCGGCGTATGAACCCACAAATGCCACGCGCCTCATCATGGCTTTTGTAGATGAGCACCTGAGCAACTGGTATGTCAGATTGTGTCGCAGAAGATTTTGGAAAGGGGACTATTCTCAGGATAAAATTGCTGCATACCAGACATTGTACGACTGCCTTGTGACCATAGCTAAGTTGATGGCTCCGGTAGCCCCCATGTTTGCAGACTGGCTTTATAAGAACCTGAATGAGGCAACCCATCGGGAAGGACACCAATCAGTGCATTTGGCAGATTTTCCTGTCCCGGATACAACGTTTATCGATACAGCCCTGGAACAGCGGATGGACTATGCCCAGCGCATTTCTTCACTCGTTCTTTCCATCAGGAAAAAAGAAGGACACAGAGTGAGACAGCCGCTGACTAAAATTCTCCTCCCTATCCTGGATCCGGAATTTATCAACCAGGTAGAAGACGTAAAGGAATTGATACTCTCTGAAGTCAATGTCAAGCAAATAGAATACATCACAGACACCGATGGATTCATTACCAAAAAAGCCAAGGCAAACTTCAAAACGCTGGGAAAAGTGTTGGGCAAAAGTATGAAGGCAGGAGCAGAAGCTATTTCAGAGATGTCGCAGCAGCAAATCGCTTCCCTCGAAAAAACCGGTACTTTCCTCCTTCAGCTTGACAGCGAGAAATTCGAACTTACGACGGAAGATGTTGAAATCAGCTTTGATGAAATCCCGGGATGGCAAGTGGCCGTAGACAGGGACATCACGGTGGCATTGGACATAACCCTGAACGAAAGCCTGATCGCAGAAGGCATCGCCAGAGAATTGGTAAATCGAATCCAGAACATCAGGAAAACACTGGATTTTGCAGTAACCGACCGGATTCTTGTGGAAATTCAACACCATGAAACCATTCTGGAGGCAGTAAACCTGTTTGGTGAATATATTCAAAACGAAGTTTTGGCCAACGGTATACAGCTTTCCGAAGCAACGGATGGGGAATTGGTTGAAATAACGGAAGACCTGTTCCTCCGCATTGCAGTCAAAAAAGCACAGTAAATCAGTCTTTGGCTAGGATGTAATTTTTATAATTCAAATCCCAACCAAAGCACAGAAAAGCCCACTCTTTTGCACGTTCTTTAAGGGTAAGCCGGTTTTTTGAAAGATCGTGGTCAAATTTCCAGTTGGCCTGGGTGATTCTTTTTTGCATTACCTCAGGATGAGTGCCGGAAAAGAGTTCCAGGCGGTCAATTTCTGAGTAATCAAATTCATCGGCTTTGGCTACCTTCTTTTCTACCCAGTCGTCAGGATGCCATAACTTTTGGAAACTTCGTTGCTTTGCCTGCATAGAAGAAGGAGGCTTTACCCAGCCGTAATGGTAAATATATGCATTCAGTTGCTTGACAGTCAGCATTTTATTATCTCCTTTTCGAAAACCCTGGGCGTCCCGAAAGGAATAAATCGATGGATTATTACGAACTATCCGAATTTCATTTCTGTACCACCTCGAAGAAGTACCGATGTAGTCGTAGGAACCATAAAAATGCAGATACTTAAACAGAAGACCATCTATGTGCCTTTCATCCAGGTTATCAGCCATGGCTTTTTGTACGGTTTCGTGGTATTTTTCATGTAATATTTCATCTCCTTGTATGTAAAAACACCAATCACTGTCCCTTTGAATTGCACGAAAAGCCTTATTTGTTTCTTCTGCAAGAACCCGGCCTCCTTCACGCAATGAATCATCCCATGTTGTGTGTACCAATTTCAGTTTTGAAGACGAAATCCCATTGATAAGATCTCGTGTTGCATCTTCGCTATCACCCACGGCCAGTACAAACTCATCACAGAGAGGAAGGACAGACAGAATGGCCTCTACAATCGGATAATCAAACTTTACGGCATTGCGTATAAAAGAAAAACCGCTGACTTTCATAAATTTCTATTTATCTAATCAATTTTACCACTGCTGCTTCACCCAACCAATCGGTCCGAAACCCCATTCTTCTGTTTTTCCATCCCCAGCTTTGCAATAGGGGGACGATATACATTGTTGGCAGGCAGAAGTACGAGCATTGCATCTGGTATTTTCGCCCAGCCCGGTACAAAGTTGTAACTTTGTACCTGAGTACATTGTTACATTACTCTAGATGCACAACAAAATCCTAAAGGTACGTATGAAGAATGGTTTGCTCAGAGCACTACAACTCCTTTTCTTTTTCTTTTTTTGTTTTGTCGTGGGATACGGCCAGCAAAAATCAAGACTTGCCACGGAATATTACAATGCCGGAGAGTTTGAAAAAGCAGCGCAGCTTTTCGAATCCCTTTACAAAGAAACCCCGTCCAATAAAACCTATTTCAATTGGTACATCACCTGTCTGTTGGACCTCGAAGACTATGCCAGTGCAACCAAAGCGGTACAGGCAGAATTAAAGAAGAATCCGTCAGACGTTTCCTTGCACGTAACCAACGGCAATTTGCTAGAGCGACAGGGTTTTCCTGACAAGGCCAACGAAGAATTTCGAAAAGCCATTCAAAATATGGGATCGGATGTGACCAGCGTAACAAATCTTGCCGGAACATTTACGAATCTCGCCAAATACGACCTCGCGATAGAAACGTATCTGAAAGGTGAAAAGTTGGCCAATACCGAAAATCTGTACGTGTATTACCTTGCCGATCTTTATCGAAGACAGGGAGACATAAAAAACATGATAAAATACTATTTGATTACCGCAGAAAGGGAAAACAATCCGACAAATGTGCAGACAAGTTTGCAGCGATTTCTGGCTGAATCGGATTATACCGAATTACAAAAACAACTGTACCAGAAAATTCAGGAAAAACCAGATTTACCGGTATACGGAGAACTGCTTCAGTGGACATTTACCCAGCGAAAGGAAAATGAAAAAGCCTTGCGGCAGGCAAAGGCCATGGATCGTCAGTTTGATGAAAATGGCTCCAGGGTTTTTCAACTGGCAGAAACATTTTTCAGAGATAAGGACTACGCGAATGCCATTGATGCCTATGCATATATCATTGCAAACCATGGCAATGTATCCGGGTATTATCTGGAAGCCAGGAGGGGCCTCCTCAACAGCAAACGAAAAAAGGTAACAGACAATTATGATTATACAAGGGAGGATCTGATGTCATTGAAAAATGAGTATAGGGTCTTTCTCGGAGAATTGGGTAAAAATACCAGGACAGCCAGCATAATGCAGGAGTTTGCAGAGTTTGAGGCTTTGTATGTCAACGAACTGGATTCGGCCATCTTACTCCTGGAGGAGGTGATTTCGTTTGGTGGCTTGCAACCGGAGGCAATCGCCAATGCCAAACTTTCCTTAGGTGATTATCACCTGATGAACGGCAATAGGTGGGAAGCCAGCTTGTTGTTTAGCCAGGTTGACAAGGATTTTAAGGAGGGTCAGCTGGGAGAATATGCCCGGTACAGAAATGCCAAGCTTTCCTATTATGCCGGGGATTTTGAATGGGCCCAGGAACAGTTTAAAATTCTCAAAGGGGCAACTTCCAAATTGATCTCAAATGACGCGATAGACATGTCTGTCTTCATTCTGGATAATCTGGGCATGGATACCACGGAAGCGACATTGCGCCTGTACGCTACAGCGGATTTGCTGGTGTTTCAAAACAGATTTGATGAAGCCCTCGAAAAGCTTGACTCCATCAAGCTCTTGTTTCCAGATCATAGCCTGGATGACGATGTGTTGTACTCGAAAGCCCAGATTTATAAAAAGCTGCGAAACACGGAGGAAATGACCAAAATGTATCAGGCAATCATTGACACCTATGCCGAGGAAATCAGGGCAGACAACGCTTTGTTTGAATTGGCAGAATTTTATGAACTCGCGATAAAAGACACAGAAAAGGCCAAAATGCTGTACGAAAAACTTTTTTTGGAATATACGGCCAGTACATTTGCAGTAGAAGCAAAGGCAAGATATAGAAAATTACGTGGAGACAATTTGTAAAAAAACAAAGGGCCATGTAAACAACCATGCATAGTTTAGGTATTAAGTATTTCTGGTGACAATCTTCGCAAATGATACAGTGTGCGAAGTACAAAAAAAGAAACGAATGAAGGTATTATACAATGTAACGGTCAAAATTGACGAGGCAGTCCATCAGGAATGGCTCTCCTGGATGAAAAACAAACATGTACCGGACGTTATGCGTACGGGCTGTTTTGAATCATACAGAATCACCCGTATTCTGGGTGACGACAACGAACATGGGGTCACGTTTGCTATGCAGTATGTGGCAAGGGACATCAGTGCATTTGATACATACCAAAAAGAATTTGCAAAAGCATTGCAGCAAGACCATGCGGAGACGTTTAAAGACAGGTATGCGGCCTTTCGAACACTCATGCAGATTGAAGAGGAAGGGAAATGACAAACGTAGTTCGCTCATAAGGAATAGATTCTTTTACCCAGATTTTCCCTTTGTGGTATTCTTCAATGATCCGCTTCGCCAAAGAAAGGCCAAGTCCCCATCCTCGTTTTTTGGTTGAATAGCCGGGCAGAAAAATCTTTTTTAAGTTTTTTGGCGAAATCCCTGATCCTGTATCGGAAATCCATACTTCGATTGACTCTTTTTCCTTGCGTAATGAGCATGAAATTGTCCCTTTGCCGTCCATTGCATTCAAGGAATTGTTGATCAGATTTTCAATGACCCAGGAAAATAAGTGCTTGTTTAGCAAAACACAATACGTTTCATCCGGTGGTTTAAATTCAAACACGACTCTGGCCGGTGCCAGCTCTTGCATATAGATGCGTACATCATCCAGTACATCAAACAGGGGCGCTGTTTCCAGAACGGGAACCGACCCTATTTTTGAAAAACGATCCGCTACCAGCTCCAGCTTTTCCACATATTTTCCCATACTATCCAGCGTCAGTGCCATGGCATCAGGATCGTCCAAACTTTCTTTCATGTTTTCCAGACCAAACAAAAGCGCGCTGATAGGCGTACCCAGCTGGTGTGCCGTTTCTTTTGCCATTCCTGCCCACACTTTGCTCTGTTCGGACTTTTTAAAAGCATTGAACATCAGGTAACCCAAGAGGATGTAAATGCCCACAAGCAAGGCAAGGATGACCGGAAAATACCGTATGTAATCCAGGTAAGGAGACTCCAGGTAGTAGATGAATTTATAATAATCTTTGCCAATGATTGGCCGGGTCCCCGATTGCAGGTATTTTTCCTTTGTTTTTTGTAGAAACAAAGAATCGGTATTCAACTTTTCCGGCGTGAAATTATACCCGGTCAGCTGCCCTGTTTCCCCCTCTAAAATAAAAGGGATCGACAAGGAATCCTGAATAAAATATAGCAGGTTGTAGAAGTTTGATTCATCGGGTGTTTTTGCTGCCTCCATCGCTTTCGATTGCAGCACCACTCTTTTTTGCTCCATGTCCCTGAAAGCGGAGGCGAGCATCACAGAATACCAGACAGTAAAAACCAGGATAGCCGCACCAAACAATATGAGAATTGCTTTTCCGGAAGATCTGTCTGGGCCGTAAAGTGTCATATAGAACCGATTCAGCAGGCCAGACTTTCATGGCTTTGTCTGGTCCGGCGGTGCGAATTTTTAAAACAAGGTGATGCTTGTACCAAGCATAAAGGTAGTAAAGTTGTAGGTAGGATTTTCATTAAATAAGCCGGATAAAGAATACCGGCCCACTATATTAAATCCGGCAAGGTTGATGCCCGCACTGGCACCGTACAGCCAGTTGTTTAACTGAAAATCAGAATATCTTTGGGATTGAATGATGTCATCACCGGATTTATAGCTCGTCTTTTGAACAGAATGCAAGCGGTATCCGGCATAACCACCAAGCTCCACACGCAATTTTTTCGACAACGAAAAGCGAAAGCTTACCGGAACAGTGACGTACCCTACATTGAGTTTCGGGTGTTTGTTTACGTTGTCAAGTTTGACAAATTCAGGACCGTTGGCTAAATTTTCTGCCAAGACAGCATCGTTTTGGAAGGAATATCTGTTTATGAGCCAGGATACCCCAAAAAGCAAAGCAGTCCTGCTTTCCTTGCCCCCAAGCCGAACTTTTTTAATCAAACCCAGATCCCAAAACCAGGAAGCTCCGGTATTGATTTTCGGATCTAAAAACCCGGGAACAGGATTCGAACCTTTATAAATACTGTTGATACCGGACTGAATGCGCAGCCCTGTGTCTGATTTTTTCTTGAAAGGGACAAAATCAGATACTTGGATATCTTCTTCCTTCTGTTCATTTGAATAAGCATCGAGATCCATGTCCACTTCTTCCAAAACAGCCTCAGCCTCCATCATTTCTTCTTCCATCCATGCAAGCGAATCTTCCACGCCTGTGCCATCAGAAAACACAGAGGCAACCACATTTTCTACCTGGTAATTCATAGAATCCAACTGGTTTATTTTGTCCAGAATCTCTGGTGAGTCGGTCAAAAACCGCATGGATTCAATATTTTCACGAATGGCAACAGTGTGTTCGCGCAATGCATCACCTGTCTCACTGTTTGGAATCTGTGCGGCCAAAAACAAGGTAGAAAACGTAAATAACCCAGTCAATATGGTGGGCATTTGAAGCTGGAATGGCATCATGTGTCTAAATCTAAGGTGAGTGAAAATGAAAAATCAATCAAAAATACATGATTCGGCACGGAGAAGCTCCTAAATAAAAGTTAAAAAACAGCGTAACCAAACTCCAGCCTGGCCCGGATAGGTTGTGGAACAAAATTTCTTACATTGATTCGGATCTCTAAGTCAATATATTCCTCGCGGAACAAATCTTTTAGCTGGGTAGAACTGGATAACATACGCAATTCTTTACCCGTGGTCAAAGGTACCTGATCGAGATAGAACATTTCTCTTTTTAATGATGGATTTTTTCTTGAGACAGCATATACCGAAATACGGCTTACAAAATCGAAGTCAACATCCACGAATTTTGCCCGAAT
>JAUMBK010000103.1:0-476 GCA_032115795.1 Saprospiraceae bacterium
ACAGAACATTTTTACATATTTTGCTTCTTTATAAGTAAAATAGATGTTGAGCTATGTTAGATGAACTTTCCCATTTTGACACAAGTTGTGAGACATAAGTTGTAAGAGTTTCAATTATTATAAGAACTTGTGAATTTCACCCCTCACCTCATCACCGTCACATCACCCGAAAGCCTTTCTGTGCTGTTATCTAAAAACCGAACTCTCGCTACATACACGAACACACCAGGCACTACTTCTTTTCCATTTACCGTGCCGTCCCATCCATATTGTATGTCATTAGGTGGTATGTTTTCTATGACTGCCTCCAGGTTTCCCCATCTGTCATAAATTTTGAGTTCTTCAATTAATGTCAAGAACCGGTTTCCGTAGAGAGTGAATTTGTCATTTTTACCGTAATAATACAAAACTACCTGTTGATCCAAAGAATATTTTACATCTCCACCAGCACAGCTGCATCTTTCAATGTGACATCG
>JAUMBK010000103.1:486-12775 GCA_032115795.1 Saprospiraceae bacterium
ACATCGCAGATCAACCTGTCGGTTTCAAATTTAAATTTGCTGAGTACGACATTTTTAATTTCCGGAAGCAGCGAAATGGTATTGTCGGCAAAAGTGAAATGCGGAATCGACGAAAGGATTTCATTCAAATAGGGTGTTGAATCGAAAGGAAGAAGTTTTTGTACCTGGTTCTCGATAAAATTTTCAATCAATGGGGCAGACAACTTGTACAAAAAATGAGTGGGTGCAATGTCAATGTTGAATTCATCCGCATACATCTTCTGATTTTGTGTGTTTAGCCGCGGGAGTAGCGATATGGTGACCATGCTTCGTATGGGTTCGACCATTTCCAGCTTTACGATCAGTGCTTTTTCATAGCTTAGAGAAACACCCGCCAGTTCAATTTTCTTGCCACCAACCTCCTTGCCATTCAGGTAATTTCCTACAACTTCTGCAAGGCCTTCAAACGAATATTCTACCTCAATCTGCTGTGAGGGCATGGCACAAACCTCGTTTACCCAATAAAAACGAGGCTCTTGTTTCGTTTTAAACGGCATCATTTTATCTGAGATTTTCAAACCCAGTTCCAGCCATAAATCCAGTTGCAACTCCTCTTCCGTTTCCCTGAATGCATTCGCCTGTATTTCAAACAGAGTTGCATTCATATAAAGGTCTGGTTCAGAATAAACGAGCCTGTTGTGCGCAAACTGGTCAATGCTGCTCTGACACAGTTCTTTCATGGGTAGCTGTCTGATGATGGCATCATCCAGGGTGTCCAGCCAGCTTCCCGAAACATGCCTTACAATGCAATCGGCAAGTGCCTCTACCGGAAATTCCAACACACCCATCTGTACTTTGGGTGGTTGTGCCCAGCTATATCCGTTTAATGTGCTTTTAGGGGCAAGTTCCATTTCTGCAGAAATGCAGATTTCAGTCGTAATATCCAGCAAAATGACCCCATCCCCTTCAATGGTAAATAAGCCTGCCGGCTTCAAAAACGTGAAGCCCACCGGAAGTTTGTACCTCAATTGGCGCCCTGAGCCGTGAATCTCAATGTTTCCATGGCTGCTTACATCAAGGATCATCTTCATTCCTTCCGTTTGCAGGGAACGGCCTGTGAGTTGTTGCAAGGATGCTTGAACCAGGGCATTGACTTTCTTTTTTGCCAACCGGAATTCGACCTGAAAAACATTGTCCTGATTCATACGAATACATTAAAATAGTTGATAAGTATACACAAATGTATGATAAAAAATCATTATATATAATATTTGAGTATATTTTTTGTGTCCTTACTTTCCAAATTACGTACTTTATTTGCTATTCTTCTTTGCCTTTCATCATTTTTATTACGTTCACTCAGTTGAAAACCTACTTCCAAAATCGAAAACTTGCCTATATTCGTACCATACAACCTTTCGGTTTTAATGAGGCCGATTTTGTACAACGCATCCTTACTCCGTTCCCGGACGTCTTGTCAATACCAAACCGCTTACTTGCGTCCGGTGTTGGAATGTCATCAGGAAGGGAGAATGAGTTGATTGATAGTTACTGAAACAAAGAAATAAAATTGTAAAAAATGAATGTATTATGCAGTTTTCAGAAAGGCATTTTTCTATTGATTCCCTTGTTGTTTCTGACTCAGGGGGGAATCAGCCAGCCTGCAAAACCAGGCCCGGCAGACATTGCCTCGTTGACTCAATCCCTTGAATACAGACACATCGGTCCTTTCAGGGGGGGGCGGTCTTGTGCTGTCGTCGGCGTACCAGGTAAACCCAATTTATTTTATTTTGGAGCTACCGGGGGAGGAGTATGGAAGACTGTCAATGGAGGGCGCTCGTGGGAAAATATCTCTGATGGCTACTTTGGGGGCTCGATAGGGAGCATCACTGTCGCTCCTTCCGACCCGAATGTCTTGTATGTTGGGGGTGGAGAAAAGACAGTTCGAGGAAACGTGTCATATGGATGGGGTATGTGGAAATCCGAAGATGCAGGGCAATCCTGGAGTGCCAGCGGCCTGGAGAAAGCGAGACACATCGCCAGAGTGCGGGTACATCCCTCCAATCCGGATATCGTCTATGCGGCTGTGCTGGGTGATTTGTTTCAGGACAGTGCCGACAGAGGCGTATATAAGAGCACCGACGGCGGAAAAACCTGGAAAAGAGTGTTGTTTGCCAATCCGGGTGCGGGCGCTGTTGATTTATGCATAGATCCCACCAATCACCGTATTTTGTATGCCACTACGTGGCATGTCCGTCGTACGCCTTACAGCCTTTCAAGCGGCGGTGATGGATCAGCACTCTGGAAAAGCACCGACAGCGGCGAAACATGGACAAACATATCTGAAAACCAGGGCCTTCCCAAGGGAATCTGGGGAATCTCGGGTGTTGCCGTCGCATACAATAATAATCAGATCGTCTATGCTGTCATCGAAAACGATCAGGGAGGCTTGTACCGGTCTGAAAATGGGGGCAAAACCTGGACCAAGCAAAATGAAGACCGTGCTCTGCGTCAGCGTGCCTGGTATTACACGCGACTTTACACGGATACAAAAGAAGACAATACACTGTATGTCCTGAATGTCAATTACCATAAGTCGACAGATGGGGGCAAAACCTTTGGGCGTTCAAATGCACCCCACGGCGATCACCATGATCTGTGGGTGGCACCCGAAGACCCAAACCGCATGATCATTGGAGATGATGGTGGTGCGCAGGTGACCTATGATGGCGGAGAAACCTGGTCAACATACCACAACCAGCCAACGGCGCAATTTTACAGAGTAGTCACCGACAAGCATTTTCCCTACAGGATTTATGTTGCCCAGCAAGACAATAGCACCCTGCGCATTCCCCACAGGACTACCTCCTGGTCTATCACCGAAAAAGACTGGGAAGAAACCGCAGGAGGCGAGTCTGCGCACATCGCCGTTGACCCGACAGACAGTGACATTGTCTATGGTGGTAGTTATGGTGGCTACCTCACCCGGGTCAATCACCGCACAAAAACTGAACGGGGCATCAATGTATGGCCGGACAATCCCATGGGCTATGGAGCGGAGGGGATGAAATACCGTTTTCAATGGAATTTCCCCATTTTCTTTTCAAGACACAATCCAAAAAAATTATATGCTGCGTCCAATCACCTACATGTCACCATGGATGAAGGCCAGACCTGGCAGCTGATCAGTCCGGATTTGACCCGCAACGAAAAGGAAAAATTAGGCCCTTCCGGTGGACCCATTACAAAAGACAATACGAGTGTGGAGTATTATGCTACGATCTTCGCAGCACAGGAATCACCTGTAAAGGAAGGGGTAATCTGGGCCGGCACGGACGACGGACGGCTCCATGTCACCCAGGATGGGGGCCTTAACTGGGTAGAAACCTTCATGCCGGGTGCGCCTAAGTACTTGATGTTCAATAGTGTCGAACCATCACACCATGAGGCAGGTACGTGTTTCGTGGCAGGAACGGCATATAAATCCGGTGATTATGCCCCGTATCTCTTCAAAACTACCGATTTTGGCAAAACATGGAAAAAGATCACCCAGGGCATACCAATGGACCATTTCACCCGTGTGGTCAGAGAAGATCCCTCTGCCAAGGGAATACTCTACGCAGGTACAGAAAAAGGCATGTATATTTCGTATGATGGAGGCGATCACTGGCATCCGCTCCAGCTCAACCTGCCGATCGTACCCATCACAGACCTGACCCTCAAAGACAAGAATCTCATCGTAGCCACGCAAGGAAGAAGTTTATGGCTGCTGGATGATCTGTCTGTGATACACCAGGCAGTGCAGGAGAGCAAAACAAGCACTTCCTCAAATGCACTACTCGAACGCCCGCACCTGTTTGCACCCCTGCCAAGTTATCGGATGGGAGGCGGACAGGCTAAAGGAAGCAAAACCGAAGGAACCAATCATCCGGGAGGTGTAATGACCCATTTTTATTTGCCGTCCTATGACGAAAAGCAGGACACAATTACCCTTACATTCCTGACAGCCAAGGGAGATACGATTCGCTCTTTTTCAACGCTTGCAAAGGAAGAAACAGAGAAACTGGCAGCCAAAAAAGGCGGAAATATGTTCGTTTGGAACATGCAGTATCCCGCCGCCAAAAAATTTGATGGCATGATCTTGTGGTGGGCTTCTCTCAGTGGACCTGTAGCCATGCCAGGCGAGTATAAAGTGCTGTTGCAGGTCAACCAAAAAAGAATGGAACAAACCTTTCAAATCTTGCAGCGACCTGATTCAGAAGGCACATTGGCAGACATTGAGGCGCAATTTTCGTTTATTCAGTCCATCAACTCGAAGGTAAGCGAAGCGCATCAGGCAATTGCTGATATCCGATCCATGAAAGCCCAGGTGAAAGCCTACGTGGATAAAATTCTGGACAAGGAAATCAAATCCTACGCATCCAGGATGGATAGTCTTGCAACTTCAGCAGAAAACAACCTGTACCAGACAAAAAACCGAAGTGGCCAGGATCCGCTGAATTTTCCCATTCGGCTGACGAACAAGCTGTCACATCTGAATGCACTCATCGCTGGCATGGGCATCAATGACTTTCCGCCAACAGCGTCCATGCTGCAGGTGCGCGACGAACTGACAACCTATATCGATGCTGAGCTGGCGTCCTGGAGAGAAGTTCGGACAACCATGCTGGCTAATCTGAACAAACTGATTAGTGACAAAAATCTGGATGTTATCATTCTGGGATCGAAATAAATATAAGGAGATGCGTTTCAGGCGATTGACGCTGGAGGAGCTGGAAGGGCTGGAAACTGAATTTGTCCGTTTTTTGATTGTCAACGGCATTGATGCCCCAGCGTGGCAGGCAATGAAATCCTCCCAACCAGCACAAGCGGATGGAGTGATCGACTTATTCAGTGATTTTATTTTTGAGGGAATCACAGGCAAAATTACCTACATGGAACAGTTTGGGGGGAATGTACTGCGCCTGTTTCACTGTCAGGAAGACGTTATTTCGCTGATTTCGATTGAAGGAGAGCGCCATTTTCATTCTGCGGAAGAATTGTTGCAGGCCATCAAAGTGGATACTGAACAGTTTCAGTTGAAACGGGCCAGCAAGGCGTTTGTGCCAGATCGGGCAGCAGAAATCTTTCTTATGCTGGAATCCGGTGCTATAGTGCGTACCAGTGCTGATGTGAAATGGTGGTTTGATGTAGTATCAGAAATATAGGGCGAACTTGTAGGCTGGCGAAGAGCTCGCTTATACTTCCTCCTCGTCGGCTTGGATAATGCCAGTTTGCTTGCCAAAGTAATCAACAAACAGTTGCATGTCATTGGACAACTGACGGTTATTTGTCGCATTGAAATATGTATCAGCAAGGGATCGCAGTGTCTGGAACATAAATCTGTCCATTTCTACTACCTGCATTTCCGTTGTCCACAAATCAATTTTAAACGTGTCTTTGTATTCCTTGTCAAACAAAGACAACAGCACGGCTTTACATTCAGTGCTTCCACTTTTGGAAGGATTGTCATTTGATTTCCAAAGAATGGATTCAGGGTGTTTTTGCTCATTCAAACCAATTTCGAGCTCAATGACGGAGGTTTTGACGATTTTTTGCTTCACAATGAATTGATTTATAGGATGTTTGCGCCCAGCTGGTGCAACATGGATGATTCGTAATAATGGACCCCTTTTTTGTTGGAAAATGCCAGATTAATCATGGCAATGGCCACCGTCTTATCTTCAATTGCCTTATACTTGGCAAACGGACCGCTGTAAAGCCAAGGGAATCGCTCACTGAGGATGACTGCCAGCCGCTCACCTGCCCGGAATTCCTTTCTGTCTCCCAGCAATAGTGCCGGCCGTACGATATGTACAGCCTCAAAGGGCAAGGCTGCCACCTCTTCTTCTGTCCGCCCTTTTACGTTGGAGTAATAAATCCAGGAATCGCTGCTTGCACCCATCGCAGATATCAGACATAATGTATTCACTCCATTTTCTGATGCGATGCGTGCTGCCTCCGTGATGTAATCGTGGTCTACCTTATAAAATGCAGCCCGCGAACCTGCCCGGGCCAAAGTAGTTCCTAAACAAATGTACACATCTGTTCCCACTACCCGTGCTTTGTATGAGTCTGGATTATCAAAGTCAATCACTACTTCGTCAATTCCGGGAAAGACAAAATCGGATGTCTTGCGGACGAACGATATTACCTTGTCGTATCGTTTCAGAGATGACAATTGTTGGAGAAGTGCCGTGCCGACAAGGCCTGTACCGCCAAAAACAAGGGCTGTTTTCATCATGTTGCCAATGCTTGTGAAAGATCTTCAATAATGTCATTCGGGTCTTCAATGCCTACGCTCAATCGAACCAGTCCATCAGTAATGCCGTTGGCTTCGCGAACTTGCTTGTCAATGTTGAGGTGAGAGCTCGTAGCCGGGTGCAATACCAGCGTATCAACATCTCCCAACGTAGGGGCCATCGTACAAAATCGCAGCCTGTTCAGCATACGCAGGACGTCTTCTTTGGTGCCATCCACTTCAAAGCTCAGCATGCCACCAAACTGGCGCATCTGCTTCAAGGCGGTGAGGTGCGATGGATGGCTTTGCAGTCCACAGTAATTGACTCTCTTTATTCGGCTATGGCTTTCCAGATACTGGGCAATAGTCATGGCATTGTCTGCATGTTTTTGCATCCGAAGGGCCAGGGTTTTCAGACCATTGTTGATCAGCCAGGCATCCCAGGGATTACAGGTAGATCCAATCAATTTCAGTGTAGTCCAGATTTGTTTTTTATATTTTTCATCATGGCCAATGATCACCCCAGCAATCGAATTTCCATGCCCGTTTAGGTATTTTGTGGTAGAATGAATGACAAAGTCCGCTCCCAGGCGCAATGGTTGTTGGATGATGGGTGTACAGAAAGTATTATCGACGACCGAAAAGACACCATATTTGTGCCCCAATCGGGTTAATCCAAGGATGTCTACACAGCGCATGGTGGGATTAGCAGGAGTCTCCATGTATAGCAGCCTGATGTTTCGGTTCTGGCTCAGTAAAAATTCCACTTTTTCGAGGTCTGTCAGATCCGTAAACACTGTGGCTATGCCTGACTGCCCAATAACTTTGGAAAACAACTCTGATGTACCGCCATACAAATCCCCTTGCGTCAAGATGCTGTCGCCTTGTTTTAATAAGGCGAAAAGGAGTGTTGATATCGCTGACATGCCGCTGCTTGTCAGGTAGCCATAGGGTGTCAATCCGGTGCCAAATGCTTCCATATCTGCCAGTTTTTGGCTTACCGTATCAATGGTAGGATTGCCATAACGACCATACACATGACCCGCCTGTTGACCGGTAAAGATGTCAATGCCTTCTTCCATCGACTCAAATGCAAAGGAAGAGGTGGCATAAATCGGCAATTGATGTGGTTTTGTTGATCTGTTGTCCGGATATTCCTTCACGCAAAGCGAAGAGATCGAGATTTTCTGCTGAGCCATAATGCGAATTCTGGTACAAAGATAGGGATTCCGCCTGGAAAACGTATAAGACTTTTGGAGAGCACTGCAAAGTCCACCACGGCCATCCAACCTTCAATTCCGTTACAAACCGTACCTTTGCCTGACGAATGCAAGCAACATTTTATGCGTGTAAAATTAGGCAATTTAACAAGGTTGATTAGAGTACTTCTTTTTCTTTTTTTGTTTCCCTCGGCGAGTGTATGGGCACAACAAAGGGGGCAATACATCGATTTGAATGCCACTCTGAATCACCCGACCGGCTTTTTTGCCCGTAAGGTACCGGACACCAGGTTTGGCGGCCAGCTGGGTTTTTTCTCGCAATTCCGACAGGGCAGTCCGCTGCTGCTGGGTGCCGAAATGTATTATTTTACACTTGGACAGCGGAAAGCCCGATTGACGGAGTGGATTGATTTCAAAGACGTGGAGGTAGATTACACTACCATTTCCCATGTTTTAGGATTCGGTGGGAAGGCCAGGTTTTATCCCGGTGTGCACGTGTACAAAATTGATTTATTTTTGGAGGCGTCAGCCGGGTTTAAGTGGCTTTTTACCCACACTACCACGGTGCTTGCCGACAACGTGGATGTTTCAGATGGCTTTCTTGAAAAAGGCAGTTTGTCACTCACATACAGTGCGGCGGCAGGCATCCATTATGCGGCTTCTGAAACTTTCTACATTCAAAGCAGGTTACATTATCTTCCGGGCTTGAGTAGCAAGTATTACGTGCCCAATTCAACCCAACAGGTGCAGTCGAGCTCCCTGGATTTGTTTACACTTGTGAGCAGCCCCACTGACATGCTGCGCTTTGATGTGGGATTTTTTATCAAACTCGAAAATACGAATGAATGACAGCCATCAAAATCGCTGACCTGGAGCCCTCTGACGAACTCTTCGAACACCAGCGAATTGTATGTGACCCTGGGCAAACACCCATTCGTATCGATAAATTTTTATTTGAACGTCTCGAGAAAGTATCGCGCAATCGGGTGCAAAATGCCATCTCTGCCGGTTGTATCCTCGTACATGGAAAACACATCAAAGCAAATTATAAGGTAAAACCCGGTGATGAAATATCGCTGGTTTTGCCCAGCGATCCCACACAGGGACAGACCCTGCTGCCAGAAGCATTACCCCTGGATATTTTTTATGAAGATGAACACCTGATGGTGATCAACAAACCCGCCGGTATGGTGGTACATCCCGGCGTCGGCAATTACACCGGCACCCTGGTCAATGCCTTGCTTTGGCATTTTCAGCAGCGGGGCATGGCTGGGGGCAATGGCCTGCCCCTAATGCCTGGGAATACGCCTGACAGACCTGGCCTGGTGCACCGGATTGATAAGGATACCTCTGGGCTAATGCTGATTGCAAAGAATGACTATGCCATGACCCACCTCGCGAGGCAGTTTTTTGAACACACCATCCAGCGGGAATACCTTGCCCTGGTATGGGGAAACATAGAAGAAGACAAAGGAACCATTACCGGAAATATAGGCCGTCATGAACGGGACAGGATGTTGATGACCGTTTTTCCGGACGGCGATGCCGGAAAACACGCTGTGACACATTATGAGGTTTTGGAACGGCTGTATTACGTGACCCTGGTGAAATGTCGGCTGGAAACAGGGCGTACCCATCAGATCAGAGTGCACATGAAGTGGGTGGGACATACCTTGTTCAATGATGAACGATATGGTGGCGACCGCATTCTGAAAGGGACAATTTATGCAAAGTACAAGCAGTTTGTGGACAACTGCTTTGACATCATGCCACGCCAGGCCCTGCATGCCAGATCGCTTGGCTTTGTCCACCCGGCAACGGAAAAGCCCATGTTTTTTGAAACAGAATTGCCGGCTGATTTTGCCGGTGTCCTTGAAAAATGGCGTCAATATGTCGAGGCACGCCGCCGGTTGCTGGAAGATGAAATGGATTGATCTGTTGTCCGGAAGGATGAATTATTTGGCTTTTATATTTATCCTCTTTGGGACATCAGATCATTCTTTACTGGCTCAGGTACAAAGCTGGACGACAACATCGGATAAAACATCTCTCCTTCAGGCAGCAGTGGTAACGCACACCCAGCCTGACTCGACGTCAGTAATGATACGCATTGATACCACCCAAACCTATCAGGCATTGGAAGGCTTTGGTTTCACTTTAACGGGTGGTAGCGCCAGGCTTGTCATGAGTCTTCCTTTGGAGAAAAGGCTCCCGTTGCTAAATGAATTGTTTGGATGTGGGGATGGGCAATTATGCATTCCTGTTTTACGCATCAGCATAGGTGCTTCGGATCTGGATGAAGAAGTGTTTACCTATGTCGATCCGCCATCGGGAAAAGAGGATCCTTCGCTCCTCCATTTTTCATTGGCTAGGGATACAACATACCTAGTCCCACTCCTGAAGATGATTCGTCAGATCCGCCCCGACCTAAAGCTGATGGCAACGCCCTGGACAGCACCCCTATGGATGAAGGACAATCGTAGCAGCATCGGAGGACGCTTACGAAAAGAGTACTACGCTGCCTATGCCGCTTATTTCGTGAGATACGTCCAGGCTATGAAAAAGGAAGGAATTCACATCCATGCAGTTACCGTTCAAAATGAGCCGGAGCATGGAGGAAACAATCCAAGTATGGTGATGACATCGCAGGAGCAGGCTGACTTTGTGGGCAAATATCTGGGACCTGCATTTCGCAAATATGTGCCCGAAATCAAGGTCATTATATGGGATCATAATTGTGACCATCCTCAATATCCATTGGAAGTGCTTAAAGATACATTGGCGTATAAATATATCGATGGAACCGCATTTCACCTCTATGCGGGTTCTGTTGAAGCGCTTTCAGAAGTGAAGGCAGCCTTTCCGGAAAAGAATATTTACTTCACTGAACAATGGACCGGAGCAAAGGGTGTATTTGGTGATGATTTGCAATGGCATATCCAAAATGTCATCATTGGTGCCAGCCGAAACTGGAGCAAGTGGGTATTGGAATGGAATCTTGCCAATGATGCCATGTTTTTGCCGCACACTCCCGGAGGATGTACAGAGTGTCTGGGGGCGCTCACCATTGCTAAGGATATAATCTCCAGGAATGTCAGCTACTATCTTATTGCGCATGCAGCGAGGTTTGTTCCAGCCGGATCAGTGAGGGTGTTTTCCACAGATCAGGAAGAACTGCCCAATGTAGCCTTTACCAGACCCGATGGCAAAAAAACCATGATTTTGTTAAACAAGGCAGCCACGCCAAAGAAAGTTATCGTTGATCAGAACGGGCAATTGTATAATTTCTTATTACCAGAGGGCAGCGTGAATACGTTGGTGTGGTAATTCAACCCTTTCAGGGTTGGGTTATGTTGTTTTTAGGTTAAATTTTGGTGCAGTGATTTTTAAAAAATGGTGGGTATCCTTTTTATCCTCGCCGTTGATCCGGGCATAATTGAATTGCCTGCCAACAATGTTTGGTGTTTCAGGAAAATAAGCCTGAAGGGCTTGAATTGTGGTAGCCATGGGTGAAACCCATGGTCACGAATGCATGTATTAAACAACTCTGAAGGAGTTATATTAAAATTAGGAGTGAAACAAAAAGAAGATGTTTTTGTAAATTATTCAGCAAAAATTCGTTGTAGAGTCATATTTACATTTGTGAGAAAAAATTTAATGATTGATATCCGGAATTGAATTGGAATCCATTGTTTTATTAAGGCATATCACCTTCGTGAAGGTAATTTATCCCCTTCTGGGTTGGGGTGCTTTCTAAAATTGGTAAACACCTCATACGCCATTACCGCAAAAAGGACAAAATACTCCATTACCGTCCAGAGATTGTACTGCTGATTTTCGCCTGGACTGTAAAGGAAATAAGATAAGCATACCACCCAGCTCCACACTATGGGGTAGGTGTCCCTGCTATACACACTGAAGAACAGCGGAGCAGCGACATACCATGGGTGCACAGTCGTAGCCAGGAGCAGGTACATCGTCCATGCCCACATTGCAAAACGCGTCAAGCTAACCAGCTTCCCAGGCTGACTTTTGTAAGCCAGGAACACGATGCCCGTCACAGTCAACAACCCAAGTAGTGGTCCAATCCAAAAAATAGCATTATAGCCGGTCATCCAAAATCCTACACCGCGCAAAACATAATACACAGAGGCGTTAAATTCGAATTTCTGGAAATATAAGCCCACACTCGAACCCATGCCGGCAAAGGCCTGCCCCCACAAAACAGGCTCCACGATGGCAGCAGCAGCCCCAACGCACGGGAGGCAGCTGCCACGCCCCACCCCCAACCGCTCTCCTTGATCTGCTGACCAGTTCAGAGCTGCTGCCCAGCGCGCGCCCGCAGCCCTGCTGCGCCAGCAGGGGCCCCGGCAGCATGGACACGGACAGCCGGCCCAGCTCGCCCCCGGTGGTGCTGAGCAGCGAGGAGCCGGGCACGCCCACAGCAGCGGCGGTCGCGGCGCAGCAGCACCGCCTGTACCCCTCCGACGACCAGGTCCGCCTGCACCACGCGCTCCTGACGCTCAAGGCCTCCCACTACAGCGTGGTCCCGCTGGTGCCCTGCCTGGAGGCGTGCTGGGACATCGTGAGGCAGTGCGCGGCAGGGTGAGTGGCGGGCGGCACGCCGGGGGGAGGGGGGTGAAACCTTGGCACGGCGGCGGCGCTGTGGGCCGGGCGTCAACATGCGCTGCCTCCGACGCGCCAGCCAGCGCGCGCGCGCGCTCTACACCTCGAGGCCTCAGCGCAGCAGCTGCAGCAGCAGCCCCCCCTCGCTGCAGCAGCAGGCGTCGCTGCCCTTCCCCCCGCTCAC
>JAUMBK010000104.1:0-3273 GCA_032115795.1 Saprospiraceae bacterium
CAGTTGTATTGCGTGTCAATTCGCCTGGTGGCAGTGCTTTTACCAGTGATGCTATATGGCATGAAATAGAAAAAATCAAGCAAGCAGGCAAGCCTGTGGTTGCCTCGTTTGGTGATTATGCGGCTTCAGGAGGATATTACATTGCCGCAGGGGCCGATAAAATTGTAGCGCAGCCCAACACATTGACCGGCTCGATTGGGGTATTCAGTATTTTCCCTGATGCCTCTGTGTTATTGAATGACAAACTGGGCATCACTTTCGATACAATCAAGACGCATCCGCTGGCCGTTGGCTTCAGTCCAGTGATGCCACTTTCCACGCAGGAGAAAGCATTGCTGCAGGAGTCTGTACTGGAAATTTACGACTTGTTTGTCAAGAGGGTATCTGAAGGACGCAAATTGTCGGTAGACAGCACCAGGGTGATTGCACAGGGAAGGGTCTGGACCGGAAGAAAGGCCAAAGAGATCGGCTTGGTTGATGAATTGGGAGGCCTGGATGAAGCGATCAAGCTGGCAGCAACGATGGCGAAGATGGACAAATATAAGATTGTGGAATACCCTCGTGTAGAGGAAGATGTGCTTGGTCAATTAATACGGGAGATTCAGCGGGGAACGGATGATGAAAGTGCAGGAATATTCGTTTCCACTGCAGAAGAAAAGAAGCTGTGGCAAAAATTCCATGAATTGAAGGCCATTATGCGGATGAAAGAGCCCAATGCGCGACTGCCATATATTTTTGAGTTCAATTAAATCCGGTCACAAAAGATTGTAGTCCGCCGGAAAGCAGGATTGTGTATTTTTGCGCATTATTTTAAGGCGCATGCTAAATCACCTGTATACATTTTTCACTCACAAACGCAGCCTGGCCACCGGAGCTGGATTTTTTATCCTGGGTTTTTTGTTTGGCAACTGGGCCACGTTGATCCCCTACATTAAGCGATCCTTTGCCATTGACGATGCGGTTTTGGGAATGATGTTGCTTTGTCTTCCAATGGGTGCGATGTTGTTCAACCCGGTGGCAGCACTTTCCATTCGTCGCTTTGGGTTCCAGAGAGTAACAGTAGCGGGAATGGTCCTGATCAGCATCGTGTATCTCTTGCCAGTGAGTATGCCTTCAGTCTATTATTTGCCGATAAGTCTCCTATTTGTTGGTATCGGCATGACCGTCCTGAATATCTCTGTCAATACAACGGCGACTGCCATCGAAGAAGGCGAAGGTGTCAATATCATGGCAACGTGTCATGGTATGTTCAGTGTTGGTCTGATGATCGGCGCCATAATGCGCAGCCTCACATTGCTTCTATCCATCAACGAATGGTTGCACATGTGTCTGATGTGCATTTTTGCTCTTCTTCTTGGACTGTGTGCGTCACCGACACTGCTGACTGTACGTTCGATGGTAAAAAGCACCGATGAAAAAAAACCACTTTCGACGGGGAGTTTTCTTCCCAAAGGCGCCTTGCTAACCATAATATTCATCAGTCTTTGCATCAATGTGACGGAAGGTTCCATGACTGACTGGGCCTCTTTGTATATGCAGGAGGTAGTGAAGACAAACCCTTATTTTATTGGCTGGGGCTTGTTTGGATACTCGGCATTCATGGCCCTGGGTCGTTTTTTTGGTGATGGGGTCATTCCCCGCATTGGCAGAAACAGGGTTTTGGCGTATGGAGGTCTTCTTAGTTTTGTGGGTCTACTGCTTGTCATTTCTTTTCCAGTGACGCCCATTGCAATTGCCGGCTTTTCCTGTATTGGTTTAGGTGTTTCGTGTGGGGCGCCCATACTTTATGCCAGTGCTTCCAGGTATCCTGGCCTCCCTGATGCCGGGGGTCTGGCAATGATGAATACCTATGCCATGGGGGGATTTCTTATGGGACCGGCCATCATTGGTTTTATCTCTGACCAGACATCATTAAAGAGTGCCTTTGCATTTGTGGCAGTTCTCACTGTTTTGTGGATGTACAAGTCGCACAGAGCTGAGTTGTACTGAAACTGTCTCACAATTTCCGAAATACTACAATTCGTTTCTCGTCAGAATAAATGAGTTGGAGATCGTAGCGCCTGGCGATAAAATCAAACGTTGACGGATGGTAAAAAGAGACGTGGGTGATGTCCCTCAGGTAATACCACCCATGCATGCCCTCCCACGTTTGCCACATGTCTGTCATGATGGCGAGGATGCCATCGCCCTTCAACCAGGATACGATCCTGTCAAATGACATCGCAGGATGATGAAAATGCTCAATCGTTTCTGTACAGGTAATGAAATCTACCTGACTAAGCGGTATCACTGGATAAAAAAAAGGGTCATAGATTTCCATACCATAGCCAGAATGACGCAACATGTCTGCGAGCAATGGGTATGGCCCGCACCCTACATCGAGCCCATGGTGTTTGGATTTTACAAAGGGCTGTAATGCCTGGATAAATCTATTTAAAAACGCAACATACCCTGCATCTTCAGACGCATTCTGGTGCTTCTGATAGCGCGCCAACTCTGTTTGTGTATCTGGCAAACTGGCAGGATCAGCTGAAATCAGATGACAATGACTACAATAGAAATAGGTGCGAATGCCTGACTTGAAGCGCATTTCACTGAGCGACGGTGCATTGCAGAGCGGACAGGAGGACATCACATTCGGATTTAATGGGTGATGCGCTCGATGATTTCAGTCTGAAGCCACTTTTTGTCCGCATTGTTTATCCAGCGTTTTTCTTTGGAAAACAATATTTCGTCAAACAAAACGAAGCCTGAGAAGGCAATTGTACCGCCATCTTTGGCTGGATCATGGAGAAAAAAAGTGCAGCCTTCCAGAATAAATGTTTCTTTATTCATGTAAAAATACCAGCTTTCATTCTGTCCGACCGGAGGATATTGCAGTGTAATCCGGAAACATTGCTTCCCTGCAAATGACACTATCCTGACCTCTTCGAGTAGAAAAGCTGCGTCGAGAGCCTGCTTCATAGGTGCCCCATTCAAAAAAACAAATGCTTCCATCCATTGCCTGGCTGTTGGTTCATCCAGGCCAAATTGTTGTTCTTCAGCCGCCGTAATGACATTTCTTCTATCCAGCAAGCATTGGTATCGCCCTTTTTTAAAGCGGCGGACCAAAGACCGGCCATGCTTTATTTCTTCGTGGAGAAACACATTTTTCCGCTGCTGGAGCTGCACTGTAAAGGAAGATTTGCCGGCAGGCTCTGACTGCACTATGGCAAACGTGCCGCTCAGGCTGGTCCAATTGCCTTCGGGCAGACTCGAAGCGAGGCGCGAGGA
>JAUMBK010000104.1:3283-6108 GCA_032115795.1 Saprospiraceae bacterium
TCATGAACCTGGCAACAATTCCTGAGAATGGTAGCGGCAGCAGGAGTTTGAGCTACTGCAAATTTTGGTAACAGACTGCCAAAGGAGAAAAACAGGTAAATCACACTTCGGAAGGACATTTTTCACGCTTTTACCTCACAAGATACACCGATCACACAAATAGCAGTAGAATAGTTTGATACTGGTTTACATCTACGCGTCACAGGACGATAAAAACCGGTATCTTTGCAACGCAACTAAAACGAAAGATGGACAGAAATTGCCTTCGATGGGGCGTGCTGGGATGTGGGAAAATTGCGCACAAATTTGCATCTGACATGACATATGCCAGCCAGTCGGTTCTCCTTGCCTGTGCCTCCAGGGAAAGAGAAAAAAGCAGACAATTTGCCAAACAACACGGCATACCACGCTCATATGGGTCGTATGAATCCCTACTTGCGGATCCGGAAATCGATGTGATTTATGTGGCAACACCCCATTCCTTTCATGAAGAACAGGTGCTGGCTAGCCTTGAAGCAGGCAAGCATGTGCTTTGTGAAAAGCCAATGGGTGTGAATCGGATTCAGGTGCAAGCCATGACTGTCAAGGCCCGTGAACAAGGGCTTTTTCTGATGGAGGCCATGTGGACGGGAGTTTTACCAATGGTGTTGGATGTGAGACAAAAAATATCCCAGGGTGCCATTGGTGAGGTGAGACGAATCACTGCGGACTTTGGATTTCAATTCGGGTATGATGCCCAAAGCAGGGTGTACAATCCCTCCCTGGCCGGTGGGTCATTGCTCGACATCGGAATTTATCCGCTTTACCTGGCCCTTTCGGTTCTGGGTATGCCTGAACTTGTCCAATCGTCTGTCACGAAAGCGCCTACTGGAACAGACAGTGAGTGCAGCATACAATTGCGTTATCCCAATGGAGCGACAGCCGCGTTGTTTAGCGGTGTCACTTGCCATACCCCTACGGAATGTACTATCTCAGGGACAGAAGGAATTTTGCGCATACCTGCACGTTTTCATGAGCAGGAGCGGTATACCATCGACTACAATGATGGCAGGCATGAAGACCATCATTCAGGCAAAAAGGGCTACGGCTACACCCATGAAATTGATCACGTATGGCAATGCCTGGCAGCCGGAATCATGGAGAGCCCCATTCTCACGCATCAATCCAGTATTGACCTTGTCAGTATTATGGATGCAATCAGAAAACAACACCATATACTCTACCCTTTTGAATAAAAAATGAATATGACAGATTTGTATATTGGCAGCATCCCTTTCAAGTGGACGGAAAAGCAACTCGAAGAAATATTTTCTCCCTATGGTAACATAGTCAGCTGCAAAATTATCATCGACAAGCGAACCCGTCAAAATAAGGGCTTTGGGTTTGTAACGTTTAGCGAAGTTGCAGAAGCTCAAAAGGCAATTCTTGCGCTGGATCAGACAGAACATCTTGGAAGGAAAATCTCGGTTTTGTATTCAATGCCGAAAAAGGAAGAGAAAAGTGTCGGCCGCAATCCACCCTCCCAAAAAGATGAAACACCCGCTCGAAAGTCATTTTTCACGCTGCGTAAAAAGTATTGATGGAATGATGAACGTGGCCATCTATCAGTTTGATACAAAGTGGCTTGATCCACAGGTAAATCTGGATAAAGTGGAGAAAGTGGCAAGGCAGGTTTCTGGAAATGCGTCGATGCTTTTTCTTCAGGAGATGTTTACGACAGGCTACACGATGCAACCTTCTGACGTTCCTGAATGGTGGCAGGTGGAATGCATGGAACGACTTCTGTCGATTGCCGGAGACACCGGAGTGACCATTGCGGGTAGCATCCCGTATCAGGAAAATGGCAGCTGGACCAACAGAATGATTGTTTTGGGAAAGGAAGGACTTCAGGCAGCTTACGATAAAATTCAGTTATTTCGGCTGGCAGGGGAAGCTGACGTATATTCGGCTGGTGAGGAAACAGTTGCATTTCAATCAGGCGAATGGCTCGTGCGACCATTGATATGTTACGATCTGCGTTTCCCGTACCTGAGTTTCAAATCACCTGATGCACATATATTGTTTTATTCCGCCAATTGGCCTCAGACGCGAATCACGCACTGGCAGACGCTGCTCAAAGCTAGGGCCATAGAAAACCAATGTTATGTCATAGGCGTAAACCGTACCGGCACAGACAACAACGGCTATGCCTATCCAGGAAAGTCGAGCGTGATTTCATATTCGGGAGAAGTACTCTGTGAGATGGGCCCCGAAGAGGGCCTCCAAACGATTGCCCTAAGCATGGATGCACTCTCTGAATACAGATGTAAACTCCCTTTTCTTGCAGACAGAAAATTTATCTGGTAAACAACAACTCGCGGTATTTTGTCAACGGCCACAATTCATCATCCACGAGCAGCTCCAGCTTGTCACAGGCGTACCTGATTTCTTCAAAAAACGGCTTCACATTGTGGCAATATGCCTCTGCTCTCCTTTCAGCATCACTTATCTTATTTGCCTGTCTTCGGGCATCAGTCATCTTTTCTACATTTACGTTGATCGATCCCATGTAACCTGAAATATCTTTAATGAGGTTGATTTGTTCAGCCGCATATTTCGTAAACTCATCGCCAAAAATATCTTTCAAACCCTTGACATTTTCAATGAGCTTGTTCTGGTAAGTAACAGCAGTAGGTATGACATGATTTCTGGCAATGTCGCCTAGTATGCGTCCTTCTATCTGCACTTTCTTGATATATTCTTCGAGTTCGATTTCATATCTGGCATGAATCTCCACATTGTTCATAATGGCATGTTTTTCATATAAATCGATCGTTGATTTTCCA
>JAUMBK010000105.1:0-35075 GCA_032115795.1 Saprospiraceae bacterium
TGACCAGATACGCCGATGTATTGACTCCCATGATCTCCATGGCATCAATGTGCTCTTTCTGTCGCATACCGCCCAGTTCAGCGGCCATGTTACTTCCTACTTTTCCTGCAAGTACGAGGCATGTAATGGTGGGTGCCAGTTCGATCAAGGTCATGTCCCGAACGATGTATCCTATGTAATAGCTTGGAATCAATGTTCCGGACATCTGGTAGTAAAACTGCACAGCCGTCACAGCCCCAATAAACACAGCAATAAGAAAAACGATCGGCAACGAACCAATGCCGATGTCATACATCTGCCTCAGAGTTTCCTTATAGTACATGCTGTTGTTCTCAGGCTTCTTATAAATCTGAGGCTGCCAAATCAGAAAACTGCCAAAATGAAAAAATAATTTTGAAATCATCAATGCGATGCTGGTGTGAAAAATGCGAGAGCTCCGATATTATAAACTATACGAACTTGTTTTAATAACTTTTTCCCGGTTCAAAATGTTTACAAACAAACTGAAAATGAGACTTTACCTCACACTATTGTTTTGTTTTCCTTTGTTTTTCAACCAAAAGAACCAATTATGAACATTGTGATCACCGGGGCTTCCAAAGGGATTGGGAAGGCAATTGCCCTGAAATTTGCAGCGCAGGGATGCAGTCATCTTTTCTTATGTGCCCGGGAGATGGGACCATTGCAGCAGCTAAAAGAACAGATTGAGCAAATGCATCCTGGCATTACTGTAAATGTTTTTGCGGTAGATGTGAGCCAAAAAGCAGAAGTCATTGCTTTTGGTGAAAAAATTGCATCCGTGACCGACAGCGTTGATGTACTTGTAAATAATGCAGGTGTTTTTTATCCGGGAAGTATCCTTGATGAGGCAGAGGGTGCCCTGGAGACATTGATTGACAGCAATCTGTATAGTGCATATCACCTTACGCGAAAAATCGTTCCGCTCATCAGACGCGCATCGAAAGGACACATTTTTAACATGTGTAGCATAGCCAGTTTTATGGCCTACGCAAATGGGGGCTCCTATGCCATCTCAAAATTTGCGTTGCTCGGGTTTTCGAAAGTATTAAGAGAAGAAGTAAAAGAGGCCGGCATTCGGGTCACGGCGCTTATGCCAGGAGCGACTTGGACAGACTCATGGGTTGGTTCCGGTATTCCTTCTGACCGGATGATGCAGGCTTCGGATGTGGCAGATACGGTCTGGGCAGCCTTTTCATTACCTCCTGGTGCCGTGTTGGAAGAAATCATCATGCGACCTCAGCTTGGGGATTTGTAATCACCACATCAAATTCACCTCAAAACAATATCAGCCACCCTTTTTACGTACTAAATAAAAACCCGGGGACCAGATGAAATACATATTGCTTGTCTTAGTAATCGTTGTCACTCATGTTTCTTTGACGGCACAGAGATACATTACAGCCGGAGGAATGCGTATTGGAAAAGATGTGGGCTTTTCTGTAGTGCAAAAAATTGTTGGTAAAACGACAATTGAAGTGGCTTTTCAGCCCGGTTTTTTCACAAACCAAATGAACGGACAGACTCTCCTTCGCAGACATTACCCATTGATTTCAAAGCGATTGAACTTCTTTCTCGGAGCTGGATTTGCTATAAATCAATCAGATTCTGAGCATGTGGAAGAAGCAGAAAAAATACTGCAAAAAGGCTTGTGCCTGCAGGCGGGATCTGAAATTACCATTGGTCGGTGCAACCTGTCTGTGGATTATATGCCAATTGCCTTGAAAAACAAAATTCAAGATGGATTCCAATGGTCTGCAGGGACATCAGTTTCCCTGCGCTATGTGTTTTGGAAGCGCCCATCCCGAATTTCAAAAATGATAAAAAAACGCTGAAAAAGGAACTGCCATAGACACGCAGGAGAGACTTTTTCCATAAGGCAGTATTTTGTCTATCTTTGTTAAAAAAAGCACCATGCTTTCCCGACTCATCTCTTGCGCAACAGCCCTGTTTTTTATCATGATGTCTTCCGATGCCGTTTTTTCTCAAACACATCCATTGCCTTTTGACCAACCTCCTGCGTGGGCAAGGGAGGCGATCTGGTATCAGATTTTTGTTGAACGGTTTCGAAATGGCAACCAGGCAAACAATCCGACGCTGGAAACCTGTAGTAAGGCGCTGTTTGACAAGATGCCTGATGACTGGCAACTGACACCATGGGGACATAACTGGTATCAGCAGGAAGCATGGGCAAAAAATACCGGCCTTGATTTTTACCGGACAATCCAAATGCGTCGCTATGGAGGAGATCTGGCAGGTGTAGAGGAGAAGATACCCTATCTGAAAGAACTTGGGATCACAGCCATTTATTTTAATCCGCTGAATGATGCACCCTCTCTTCATAAATATGATGCCCGCTATTATCACCATATTGACGTAACATTTGGCGATGATGCCAAAGAAGACATGGCGTTGATGGCATCTGAAAATCCAGCAGATCCGTCCACATGGAAGTGGACTTCGGCAGACTTGCGATTTTTGTCATTGATCAAATTGTTGCACAGCCAAGGCATCCGCGTGGTGCTTGATTTTTCGTGGAATCACACAGGCAATGATTTCTGGGCTTTTCGGGATATTCAAAAAAACAAGTCTGCTTCGCCCTTCAAGGATTGGTACCATACGTCGTTTTATACAGACTCCATCACAGGGAAGGAAGAATTTACCTACGAAGGTTGGATCGGGATTAAAAGTTTGCCCGAACTGCGTAAAGTGGATACGCATGGAAAAATCCAGGGTCACCCATATGAGGGGAATATGCATGCCTCCGTTAAGCAGCATATTTTTGATGTATGCCGCCGATGGATGGATCCGAATGGAGACGGCAACACCGATGACGGCATCGATGGCATGCGGCTGGACGTGGCAGAACACGTGCCTATGGGCTTTTGGCGGGAATTCCGTCAGTATGTACGCTCAGTCAATCCATCCTTCTACCTCATCGGTGAAAATTGGTGGACGCAATGGCCAGATGTGCTCATGGATCCCGCTCCATGGGTCAAGGGAGATGTCTTTGACGCAGTCATGCACTACCAGTGGTTTAAAGTAGCCCGTGGGTATTTCGCGCAGTCTGATGATGGATTGTCTCTGACACAATTTCGGACAAAGATTGATTCTGTCTTTTTAAAATACCCTGAATATACCCGGCAGGCCATGATGAATTTGGCTTCGTCACACGACAGTCCCAGACTACTCACCTCATTTCAAAATACCGAAAAGTACAAATACAACTGCAAGCCACAGGAAAATGCCCAATATCGGACGGGCAAGGTTGATACACTGACCATGAATAAAATTCACTTGTTTTTATTGCATCAGTTTACATTTGTGGGAGCACCTCATATCTGGAATGGGGACGAAATGGGGATGACTGGTGCCGACGATCCTGACAATAGAAAACCCCTGCTTTGGCCGGATTTAGCCTTTGATGCTGAAACTCCCTCCTCGCTGTCTGCCTTTTCTTACGAAGAAATCCCCGCCTTTGACGATAAGCTGTACTCCTTTTACCGCTCTTTGATACAATTGCGGAAAAGTGATGTAGCCTTCTCTCAAGGTACGTATGAATTTCTGGTTTTTCCCGATGATGATATTTTAGCCTACAAGCGCACATTTGAAGGGCGCGAATTTCTTGTGTTGTTTAATGCAAATCCAGTACAGGCAACATGCAATCTGCCTCTTTCGTATAAAGGGAGTGAAACTGTTTTTGAGGTTGGACAGACAGAACGCAAAATGAAAGGGGAAACCCTCTTCTTTCAACCGTATAGCGCCGTTGTTTTACGTAAAAATTAAGGTAAAATGGATCTGAAATCGACTGTCTATAATCCGGAGCAGTTCAGAATGCAGGGGCATCAACTGGTGGACTTACTGGCCGATTATCTAACATCTCAATTGTCAGCAGAAGAAAAAACAGTACTCGATTACACGCTTCCTGACGAAATGCTGGCAGATTGGATGACAGATGATTCTGTGGATGCTCAAACGTTTTTTGAGAAATTACTTCGTCAGTCCATTCGGTTACATCACCCTGGATACATGGGCCACCAGGTGACTCCTTCCGCACCTGTATCTGCATTGGCCGGGTTTCTGGGCCTTTTTTTAAACAATGGCGGTGCTATTTATGAGATGGCACCGGCTGCCAGTGCTTTGGAACGTTGGGTCATTCACACATTCAGGTCTTATTTTGGTTTGTTTGAGGCTGATGGTATACTCACGTCCGGAGGGACAATTGCCAATCTCACCGCACTCATCTGTGCCAGAAATTGCAAAGCACCAAACAACGTCTGGCAGGAAGGCCAGCACGAGAAATATGCATTTTTAGTTTCCTCAGAAGCCCATTACTGTATCGATCGCGCAGTACGCATCATGGGCTGGGGCAGTGAGGGCATCATCTCTGTCCCGGTTGACCAGGAATTTCGGATGCAAACAGATCTATTGGCAGAAGAGTACAGGAAGGCACTGCAAAGGGGGATCCAGGTGTTAGGCGTTGTCGGCAGTGCCCCCAGCACGTCCACGGGAAAATTTGACGACCTGGTCGCGATTGGGCAGTTTTGCAGGAAAAACAACCTTTGGTTCCATATAGATGGAGCCCATGGTGGACCTGCGGCATTTTCTCCTACATTCAAGCATCTTATGCAAGGTTCCGAAATGGCCGATAGTATTACTGTGGATGCCCATAAAATGATGCTTGTCCCAGCGTTGACAACAATGCTTTTTTTCAGAAATGCAGGCGACAGCTACAAAACATTTGCCCAACAGGCACATTACCTTTGGCATGCAGATGAGGAGGAGTGGTACAATTACGGAAAGCGAACCATGGAATGCACCAAGTTGATGATGAGTGCACGCATTGCCATCCTGTACAAACTTTATGGCATGGATGCCTTTGTCTCCAATGTTGATCAGTGCTTTACCTTGGCGAGGCAAATGGCAGAAGCCATTATGGAGAGAAAAGCGCTGGAGCTCGCTGTGTATCCGGACTCGAATATTGTTTGTTTCAGGTACATTGCCTGTTCATCTGAGAGAAAATCGGTTGTAAACAGCCAAATTCGGCAACAAATTTTAACCGAGGGAACCTTTTACATAGTAAAAACAGTGCTACACGGAGAAACCTGGCTTCGGGTAAGCCTCATGAATCCAGTGACAACGATGATAATTTTCGAAGCATTGCTTGACAATGTGGAGATGATTGGAGTGCAGACAGCGTCTGCACTGGAATAAAATAATTGAAATGAACTTAAGAAGGTTCACCCAATTTGGAATGATCTTTCCTTTGCGAATTCCATATTTCTTCAACTGAAATAAGCAGCAATTGATGAACAAAAAATAAATTCATGCACATACAAAGAGTCATTCTGATTGTATTGGACAGTGTAGGCATAGGGAGTTTACCAGATGCGGCACTCTATGGGGATGAAGGGAGCAATACACTGGGGCACATCGTAGGCCAAATACCTCAACTGAAAATCCCTAATCTCATCTCTCTTGGTTTGGGGAATGTCGATGGCATCGATTATTTACCAAAAAATACAATGGCAGGCGCTGCAGTCGTGCGCCTGGCTGAGGCATCAGCAGGGAAAGACACAACCACCGGCCACTGGGAACTGGCAGGTGCCGTACTCGAAAAGCCCTTTCCCACATTTCCCAATGGATTTCCCGCGGCATTCATCCAAGCATTCGAAGAAAAGATTGGCAGAAATGTCATCGGAAATGTAGTGGCATCGGGTACAGAAATTATTCAGAAACTGGGTGATGACCATGTGAAAACAGGTTTCCCGATCGTATATACATCTGCAGACAGCGTGTTGCAAATTGCGGCCCATGAGGACATCATTCGTGTAGAGCAGTTGTATGCGATGTGTGCTGTGGCCAGAACGATGCTGGCAGGCGAACTGGAAGTGGGCAGGGTAATTGCCAGACCATTTACCGGCACCTCAGGCAAGTATGCCCGTACTTCACGAAGAAAAGATTTTGCGGTTTTACCCCCGGATACACTTCTGGACGCTGTGCACGCGCACGGTAAAAATGTGCTTGGCATTGGTAAAATCAATGATATTTTTGCCGGGAAAGGCATTACGAAGTATGACTCAACACACAACAACAAAGAAGGCATCGCCAGGACCATTGACGCCATTAGGCACGATGACGCCACTTTGATTTTTACGAATTTGGTAGATTTTGATATGTTGTTCGGCCACAGAAGAGATGTCGCGGGCTACGGTGCGTGTCTCGAAGAATTTGATGCTGCGCTGCCTGAAATATTATCTGCAATGCGGGATGACGATATGCTTGTCATTACAGCCGATCATGGCAATGACCCTACATGGAGAGGCACGGACCATACCCGGGAATATGTACCGGCATTGCATGTCTCTTCAGGGCTGAAAAAAGGAAGCAATGCAGGTACACGGAAGTCATTTGCAGATTTGGCAGCGACCATCGCTGACGCATTAGGCATAGAATTTGAGACGAAAGGATTGAGTTACCTCTCGCAACTCAGCGACTAGTAGTGCAGACCTCATTCATAAATAGGAGTAAATAAGTCATTTTGATAGAGATCATTCGTAAAAAAAGAGACAGGGGAATCCACAGCCGTGAGGAAATAAACGAGCTGGTTTCTGGCTTCGTTGCCGATGCTATTCCGGATTACCAGGTGGCTGCCTGGCTAATGGCTGTCTATTTCAATGGCCTGAATGATGCAGAGACTGCTTTCCTCACGGAGGCGATGATGCATTCAGGCGACGTGCTCGACCTGAGTGAGATACCTGGAAAAAAAGTGGACAAACACTCCACTGGTGGCGTTGGCGACAAAACGACACTCATTGTAGCTCCGCTGGTGGCTGCTGCAGGACTATCTGTAGCGAAGATGTCAGGCAGAGGCCTGGGCCATACCGGTGGCACACTCGATAAGCTGGAGTCGATCCCCGGCTTTCGTGTTGACTTGTCCCCCGAGCAGTTTAAAGCGAAGGTACGGCAGCACCACATCGCGATCTGTGCACAAAATGCCCGTTTAGTTCCTGCAGACAAAAAACTGTACGCACTCCGCGATGTAACGGCCACAGTGGATCAGGTATCCTTGATTGCATCCAGCGTGATGAGTAAAAAACTGGCATGCGGCGCTGATTCCATTGTCATAGACCTGAAAGTGGGTAAAGGTGCCTTTATTCGCACCATGGAAAATGCCGAGAAACTGGCTACCATCATGCAGGATACTGCATCACACATGGGAAGGCGCTTGACTGCTGTCTTGTCAGATATGAATCAGCCTCTGGGCTACGCTATTGGCAATGCACTGGAAGTGGAGGAGGCCATCCGTACATTACGAGGGGATGGTCCGGCAGATTTGACCGATTTGTGCCTGGTATTGGGAGCCCACATGCTTGTTCTGGGTGAGCAGGTGGCAACTGAACAAGAAGGCATCGAACGATTGCGGAAATTGCTGGACAATGGAACCGCATTGCAGAAATTCAAAGAATTGGTTCACTCGCAGGGAGGGGATGTGACTTACATAGACAATCCGTCTATGCTGTTGGGAAGTCCCTTGATACACCATTACAGGGCAAGCCAAAGTGGCACAGTCCAGTCCCTCAATGCATTTCAGATAGGTCTTGCTTCACTGTATCTCGGTGCTGGCCGCGAAACCAAGGACAGCACGGTTGATCCGCATGCAGGGATGATTCTGCATAAGAAAACTGGGCATGCTGTACAGAAAGGGGAAGTGATGGCTACGCTGTATTCTAACAAGGAAAGCGCATTTCAGGACGCCATGCCATACCTGCATGATGCCTGGACCATTGGCGAAAATCCAATGACGCCGTCTCCCCTGATATTGAAAGTGATCCAAGGGTAACAGGGACCTAAATCAGAAGTTGAAAACAAAAAAAATGGCAACATTGCAAGTGCAACAAAAAAACGTGAGGGAAGATCATCATACTGAAATCGGTTTTCAGCGAAATACAGGCATTTCGTTTGATGCCAGTCTGCTCGAACAGATCCGTGTCAACAGAAGTGCTGTCGAACGGCGTGCAGCGGCCATGGGTACACGCCGTACGGTAAAGAAACAATGGCAGGCTGCATGGTTACTCAAGGCGGTGACATGCATCGATCTGACCACCCTAGCCGGAGATGATACTCCTGGAAATGTGCATCGCTTGTGCATGAAAGCGCGAAATCCAATTCGTCGCGACCTGCTCACATCCATGGGCATGGAAGATGCCGGAATTACAACAGGCGCTGTCTGTGTCTACCACAATTGCATTCCCTACGCCATGGAGGCATTGAAGGGTACAAACATGCCTGTTGCCGCCGTATCCACAGGTTTTCCTGCTGGACAAATCAGTCTTCCGGTCAAATTGAAGGAAATCGAGCTTTCCGTTGCAGCCGGAGCTACGGAGATAGATATTGTGATAAGCCGGGCACTCGTCATTCAATCCGATTGGAAAGCATTGTACGATGAAATTGCCGCGTGCAGAAAGGCATGCGGTGACGCCCACATGAAAACAATTTTGGCAACGGGCGAACTTCCCACATATACACATATTGCCAAAGCAAGTATGGTAGCCATGATGGCTGGATCAGATTTTATAAAGACCAGCACTGGAAAGGAAGCCGTAAACGCAACACTTCCGGTAAGTCTGGTCATGCTTCGGGCCATCCGCGATTACCATGCCCTGACCGGCTTTCAGGTAGGGTATAAACCCGCCGGGGGTATATCGAAGGCAAAGGACGCATTGCTTTACCTGATGATGATCAAGGAAGAGCTGGGCGACGAGTGGCTTCATCCCCATTTGTTCCGTTTTGGGGCCAGTTCCTTGCTGGGTGACATTGAGCGCCAGCTGGAGCATTTTGTTACCGGACGGTATTCGGCCGCTTACAGACACCCGATGGCCTAAGAATCTGTTTGCCTTTGCCGCAGTTTTTATTCACAAAAAACAAATTTTATCCATGTCTGTCAAAGAAATATTTGAGTCCATGTCGTACGGCCCAGCTCCGGAAAATAACCAGGAAGCCCTTGAATTTCTCTCTCTCTTTCACAAGAAATTTGGCTTGTTTGTTGGAGGGGAATGGATTGAACCTTCCTCAGGCGAATATTTTCAAACCCTAAATCCGTCCACTGGCGCATTTCTGGCTGAAATTGCAGAAGGCAATGCACAGGATGTGGACATCGCGGTTCGGAAAGCGGCAGAGGCACAACAGGGTTGGTCCTCACTTTCGGGCCACCAGAGAGCCCGATTTCTATATGCAATCGCCAGGCAGATACAGAAACATGCCCGATTGTTTGCCGTGCTTGAATCCATGGATAATGGAAAACCTATCAGGGAATCCCGCGATATTGACATTCCGCTGGTGGCACGCCATTTTTATCACCATGCCGGATGGGCTCAGCTTGCACAAACGGAATGTAGTGGCATTGAGCCATTAGGGGTAATCGGGCAGATCATCCCCTGGAATTTTCCCTTGCTGATGCTTGCCTGGAAAATTGCTCCTGCGCTGGCAATGGGAAATACGGTCGTGCTGAAACCAGCAGAATACACGCCCCTGACGGCGTTGCTCTTTGCTGAAATCTGCCGTGAAATCAACCTTCCCCCGGGTGTGGTGAATATTGTCACGGGGCATGGCAACACTGGAGCGGCATTGGCTGCACATCCGGGCGTAGCAAAAATTGCCTTCACCGGATCAACGGAAGTAGGTAAAATCATCCGCGAAGTCACCGCTGGCAGCGGTAAAAAGTTGTCGCTGGAACTGGGAGGCAAGTCTCCCTTTATTGTGTTTGAAGATGCAGACCTGGACAGTGTCGTTGAGGGCATCGTCGATGCAATCTGGTTTAATCAGGGTCAGGTTTGCTGTGCTGGTTCGAGATTGCTGGTACAGGAAAGCATTACAAATAAATTGGTAGAGAAAATCAAGCGTAGAATGGAAACGCTTCGTATGGGCGATTCACTGGATAAGTGCATCGATATAGGAGCGGTGGTAGATCCCATCCAGTTGCGCACCATCGATGCCCTGGTACAAAAAGGAAAGGACGAGGGCAATGCTTGCTGGCAACCCTCATGGAAATGCCCGGAGAACGGCTGTTTCTATCCCCCTACCTTGTTTACTGATGTGCCACCTTCGTCCATCATCGCTCAGGAAGAAATATTCGGGCCAGTATTGATTGCCATGTCATTCAGGTCTCACCAGGAAGCTGTAAAACTTGCCAACAACACGCGGTTTGGACTTGCGGCAAGCATTTGGACAGAAAATATCAACCTGGCACTCGACCTGGCACCACAGATAAAGGCAGGCACAGTCTGGATAAATTGTTCAAACATGTTTGACGCAGCTTCCGGCTTTGGCGGATACCGGGAATCTGGTTTTGGCCGGGAAGGGGGGAGCGAAGGCTTGCACGAATATGGAAAACCAGCCTACCTTGCATCTCTTCCACCAGTACCTGTGCATCTACCATTGCAACCAAATGCGCCAGCGTGGGAGCAACCGCACATCGACGTCACCTCAAAATTGTACATAGGAGGCAAACAGGCCCGGCCTGATGGAGGTCATTCACTCCCTGTCAAGGATGTGGCAGGTCACGTGATAGGAGAAGTGCCTAAAGGCAATAGAAAGGATATCAGAAATGCGGTGGAAGCTGCCCATGCAGCCACTTCCTGGTCTGCCTTGACAGGTCATGGACGAGCGCAGGTTTTGTATTACATAGCAGAGAATCTATCTTCAAGAGTGGACGAATTTACCAAAGCTCTTGTCCAAAGTACGCACCAGACGGAGGCTACAGCCATGGAAGAAGTGGAAGCATCCATCAGTCGACTGTTTACATATGCTGCCTGGGCGGATAAGTTCGATGGCAAAGTACACAGTACGGTGCAACGATTTGTAACTATGGCCATGCCGGAGAAAGTGGGGGTCCTGGGCATAGCCTGTCCTGACGAATCCCCTTTACTGGCTTTCATCTCACTCGTTGCCCCCGCCATAGCTGTAGGAAACACCGTAGTGGTCACTCCATCATCGACAAGCCCGCTGTTGGCTACCAAGCTGTATCAGGTGTTTGATACTTCGGATGTCCCTGGCGGCACCATCAATATTGTGACCGGCGACAAGGACGAATTGGCAACTGAGCTGGCGCGCCATGATGACGTAGACGGGCTCTGGTATTTTGGATCCAAAAATGGGTCTGCAAATGTAGAGAGATTGTCTGCCTCAAATATGAAACGTACCTGGGTATCTAATGGCATGCACAGAAACTGGCTGTCTGTAACGCAGGGAGAAGGCAAAGAATTTCTTCACCATGCGACTGAGATAAAAAATATATGGATTCCCTATGGTGCATGATAAGCAAAAAAAACAAGTACCTCCCGGCTTGAAAAGGGTAGCCGTTTTTTGTATCATCCAGAGTGGGGATTTGTATTTGGTGCTGAAACGCGCCAAGCCTCCGTATCAGGGTAAATTTGTTCCAGTAGGTGGAAAGGTGGATCCCTACGAAAGTCCCTATGATGCTGTCGTACGCGAAGTAAGGGAGGAAACAGGTCTACATATTACTTTCCCGGAATTTTGTGGTATTCTAACAGAAACATCGCCTACAGATTACAATTGGATCAGTTATATATATCGGGTTGAACTGGCAACATTCATCCCCGCACCACCCTGTGACGAAGGGGAATTGTTTTGGGTAAATGCAGATGAACTGTGCACGTTGGATATGCCACCTACAGATCTGGCCATTTACCAGTTTGCCAGACAAGGACAAAAATTTGCCTTTCAGGCGATCTTTTCTGAGCAATGTACACTCCTTTCCATGGTTGACGATCTGTCAGGACAGGCGGTGTTTCCTTAACTTTTTCCTGATGTTTGTTGCAACAACTATTCATACCGGCAAATTGTTTCTATTGTAAAGATCGGACATGAACCGCAAGAACTTCCTGAAGGTATTGGGAGCTTCTTCTCTTCTTATGGGAATCAAACCTGTTTCTGTGCTTGACAAACTTGAAGAGGGACCTGCTACCCAAAGAATGCCCGTGCTGTTTTTCGGACATGGCAGTTCCAGCTGGCCATTCCTTTCTCTGATCATTATCTGCCCCTCCTTTACACGTTGGCATTAAAGCAGAAGGCTGACTCACTTAAACTCTTCAATGATCACTTACTTGCCGGGTCCCTTAGCATGACCTCTGTGAAAATTGGATGATACTTTCGGCTGCTTCCTCTTTTTTACGCCCATTTTTACATGATATTGACCTCACCTGTTATAGTTTTCTTAATATATCATTAAAAGATTCTCAATATTGAACTTTTCTTAACAGAAGGTTGTCATATACATTGTATATTGAATCGTGCGCAATCAGATGCACTAAAAATCAAAACAATACGAAGTAAGAGTGAAACTATAAAACCAAAACAGTATGAGGCAATTAAAAATAACAAACAATATTACCTCGAGGGAAAGTGTGGCTCTCGATAAATACCTTGTGGATATCAGCCGGATTGACTTGTTGAATTCAGATGAGGAAGCAGAACTTGCCCGCAGGATTCGTGAGGGAGATCATGCAGCACTGGAGCGCCTGACCAAAGCAAATCTTCGTTTTGTTGTATCTGTCGCCAAACAATACCAAAATCAGGGTTTGTCATTGCCGGATTTGATCAACGAAGGCAATGTAGGGCTGATGAAGGCAGCCAAGCGATTTGACGAAACCAAAGGGTTTAAATTCATTTCCTATGCGGTTTGGTGGATACGCCAGTCAATCCTCCAGGCAATCGTAGAATATTCCAGGATGGTGCGTCTCCCGTTAAATAAAATGACGGCCTACAATAAGGTAAATGATGCATGGGTAGCCTTTGTACAAAAACACGAACGAGAACCTTCCAGTGAGGAGCTTGGCGAAATATTGGGAGTAAATCCGGCAGATATCAATACCATGCTTAAAGGGGGAAACAGACATATCTCAGTGGATGCACCTCTTTCCGACGATGAGGGGGCTGCCACAATGGTAGATATGATGACCCTCGGTGACGAAGACAGTCCAGACCTGAAACTGATGGAAGAATCTGTCAAAAAAGAAATCATCGACGGACTAGAAATATTGGCACCACGTGAAATTGAAGTCGTCGTTGCCTATTATGGACTTGATGGAAATAAGCCGCTGAACCTCGAAGAAATAGGTGAAATTTATGGGCTTACCAGAGAGCGCGTAAGGCAGATTAAAGAAAGGGCCATCAGGAGAATGCGCAAGTCACTCACGAGAAATGCATTAAAGTCATTTTTTCAATAATATATAACTTTACCCAGCAAGCAGAAAATTCCCGCCAGATTTCACAACAAATCAGAAAATATCGGGTTATTCTGTCTTTTTAGCCCCTTAAAAGGGAAGAAGTCTGTATTTTTGTTGAATTAAAATGTCTCCTATGAGCGTCTTGGATCTGGTTCGGGTTGTCATATATCGGTTTCATGAGAAGGGCTTGGAGATTTTCCTGATATCCAATGAAATGCACGCTGATTCGGATATTTGGCGAATACCGGAAGGATTGTCGCACCGGCTTCAAGAAGCGGATAACGCAAACAAAGTCATTGCTCTGGACACGATGATCGAGGAGGAAGGCAGGACGATACGCACGCTGGCAATTGAAGGAGACTGGCATGATATCCCCTCAATCAGAGGGATGCTCAAACATGATGTCAAGCTTGTCAAATCCATTGTGAAAGAAAATCTTCCTGGAAGTGAGAAGGGAACATATTTTGCTGTCAAAGAAGCCTTCAGGAAAGTCCTGCCACATGAGTACAAGGCATTAAAAGAACTGCGCGAAATCTTATTCGACAGAAATTCGGTTACGAACATCTGACCTTTATAATACTTCCCTCCGCATGAGTATAGATCAGGTGACTTTATCCACAACTTCCATGGCATTGCCGGGTCAAATTCATCTATATCATGGCAAGGTGAGGGATGTGTATGATTTGGGGGATCTTCTGGTCATGGTTGCCACAGACAGGATTTCCGCTTTTGACCACATTTTGCCCAGACCCATTCCATACAAGGGACAGGTTTTAAACCAGATTGCTAGGCATTTTCTCGAAGCGACAGCTGACCTGGTACCCAATTGGCTTGTGGCCACGCCAGATCCCAACGTAAGTGTCGGAAAAAAGGCAGAACCAATCAGAATTGAGATGGTCATTCGGGGCTACCTTGCCGGACATGCCTGGCGCGTGTACAAAGCGGGCGGGAGAGAATTGTGCGGTGTGACACTGCCGGAAGGGCTGAAAGAGAATGACAAACTGCCAGTACCGATCATAACCCCAACCACGAAGGCAGAACAGGGTCATGATATGGACATTTCAGCTGAAGAAATTCTGCGACAGGGCTTACTTTCAGAAAACGACTGGAATCAGTTAGTAAGGTACACCAATAACCTTTTTGCCAGAGGGACAGAAATGGCAATTGAAAGGGGACTGATTCTGGTTGATACGAAATATGAATTTGGCAAGTATGACAATCAAATCATCCTGATAGATGAAATCCATACTCCCGACAGTTCACGTTACTTTTATTACGAAGGCTATGCAGAAAGACAATTGTCTGGTGAGTCACAACCACAGCTTTCCAAGGAATTTGTCCGCGAATGGTTGATTAGCCATGGATTTCAGGGCCTGGAGGGACAGCAAATGCCTGTTATGCAGGATGACTTTGTGTGGGATATTTCAAACAGATATATTCATTTGTACGAAACCGTCACAGGAAAGAGTTTTGACAAAGCCTCCCAAGTTCCAATAAGCGAGAGAATTGAAGCCAATCTGACGGCCTATCTTGCGTCTCTTTCTTGATTTTTAACATGTTCATATACAGTGGTTTAGGTATATTCTTCTTTTTTTTATACCTTTGTAGCCTAGATTAATTTCAAATGAGTAAGAAAGGTAGGGTGCTAGTTGCGATGAGCGGAGGAATCGACTCGACCGTAGCTGCGATGATGCTTCATGAGGAGGGTTATGAAGTTGTGGGCATCACTATGAAGACATGGGATTATGCCAGCGCAGGAGGTTCCAAAAAGGAAACAGGCTGTTGTTCACTGGATTCCATCAATGACGCTCGTCAGGTCGCCGTTCACATGGGGTTCCATCATTTTATTGTAGATATCCGGGAAGAGTTTGGTGATTATGTCATCGATAATTTTGTCGAGGAATACATTGCAGGAAGGACGCCCAATCCCTGTGTTTTATGCAATACACACATTAAGTGGAGTGCCCTTCTGAAAAGGGCGGATGCCATGGATTGTGAATTTATCGCCACTGGCCATTATGCTGTGATCAAAGAAACCAACGGAAGGCGATTTATTTCAAAGGGCAAAGATGACAGAAAAGACCAGTCCTATGTCTTGTGGGGCTTGACACAACCGTGTCTGGAACGAAGCCAGTTTCCTTTAGGTACCTTTAGTAAACCCGAGATTCGCCAGATGGCTTTTGACTTTGGGTATGAGGAATTGTCCAAAAAAGCAGAGAGTTATGAAATTTGCTTTGTCCCTGACAACGACTATCGGGGCTTTCTCAAACGAAGGGTGCCCGGTTTGGAAGAAAAAGTAAAAGGAGGGAAATTCATAAACGCAGCTGGCGAGGTAATTGGCAGCCACGATGGGTATCCTTTTTATACCATTGGCCAACGAAAAGGCCTTGGTGGTGGCTTTAAAATACCCATGTTTGTCACCGATATTATTCCAGAAACAAATACGGTGGTCCTCGGCGAAATTAACGACTTGGTGAGAAATGGAATGACAGTAGGCCAGCTAAACTGGATGAAGTATGAGGCGGTAAATGAAGGCATGGAAGCAGTAGCACAGGTGAGGTATAATGACAAGGGTGTAATGGCTTCATTGCATCCCAAAGGGGATGAAGTTGACGTTTCCTTTTTTGCGAATGTAAAGGGAATCGCTCCGGGTCAGTCCGCAGTTTTTTACGAAGGAGATGATGTGGTAGGCGGAGGCATTATACAGACTAGCAAACGACAGTCATCCCTCAATCCGCAAGTGGAGGCAGCAGCAGTGAATTAATCTTGAAATAGAATAGTGAAAAGATACAATTTACACACTGATCTGAATGGTTTCTTCATAAGCCAATCTTATTACCAGGTTTTTGAATGTCCAGCTCTCAGGTCGTACTAAAAATGAATAGGTGAAACAAGTGCAATTGCCATTTGGAGGTTTACTTGGGTTTGGTTTCCTCTTTCTGTTTTCATTCTGGTCTTGTCAGACAGAAACGGAAGAACCAGAGTTTGGTGACGGAAGCTCCTATTTTCCTGTCATCAAGGGGAAAGCCTGGGTCTATGCCTCCGACAGCATTGTTTGGTCAAACAACGGCAGTGTAATCGATACATTCAAAAGTTTTATTCGCGAAGAGGTTGGGGAGGAGTTTGTAGGTGAGGATGGAAAGCGGTGGACTGAATGGCTGCGATTCTTTAGTCGCGACAGTCTTGCCTGGGTGCCCTTGCATCATTGGAAAACATGGCAAGGGACGAATCAACTAATCAGAGTGGAGGAAAATATCCCTTTGATCAAACTGGTTTATCCATTTCGTCTTGGTTTGCGCTGGGATGGCAATGCTTTGTTCGATGCAGACAGATCCATTCAGGTGGCTGGAGAGCGATTGCAGCCATATCAAAACTGGAGATATAAGATAGACTCAGTGTCTTTGTCTTTTCCTTGCGTCGATGGCGTTTGTGAAGGGATTCGTGTGGAGCATATTGACGCATCAAGCATTCTGGACAGGCGAAAATCTGTGGAATATTTTGTTGACGGAATCGGCCTGGTACGAAAAGAAATGATCATTTTGGATGGTGACGGCTCAAGACCAAATGACAGCTGGGAGAAAAAGGCGAAAAAAGGGTTTATGCATACATTGGTTCTACTCTCTTATAATTAAATACAGATGACGGGCAAATACACGCGAATTGGTCTGGTTCAAAAGCCAATTGGAATCAAAGGAGAAGTAAAAATTGAGGTTGAGGATGATTTTTTAGACGATCTTGTGGAAAGTGATCACCTTTTTTTACGTGTCAATGGCTCCTTTGTACCCTGGTTTATTGAGGAATTGCGTGAAACATCCTATTTGATTTTGAAATTAGAGGAAGTCGATACTCCCGAAAAGGCTGCCCGATTTACCTTGCACGAGATTTTTCTGAGAACGGATGATATCTCTTCAGAGTCATTTGCGCAAAAACAAGAACAGGCGAGCTTGATAGGCTACACTATCGTACAAAACAACGAAGTAATCGGAGTTGTGGATGATGTATTGGAATTTCCTCAACAAATGATGGCATCTGTTCTTGTTGCTGAAAAGCAAGTCCTTATCCCGTTAAATGCGTCTTTTATTGAGAAAATAGATGATCAGCACAAGCTGCTGTTTATGTCGCTTCCTGAAGGACTTCTGGACTTGTAATTTGAAAGTTCATGCTTTTTTGAAAAAAAAGGCGGTGATGATGCACAGGTGAAACCCATAAATTTGTTCAACTGCATAACCATTGTTTGTAGTTGTCTGAGAGTGACCGGGCTATAGCTGCGAAGGAGAGATGCATAGGTTTTGTTTTTATTCAGGATATCTGTATTTCCAATAAGTATGATTTGCTCCCGAGCTCGGGTCAGAGCCACATTTAGCTTTCGGTCAATGCCGTCTTCTGAAAGAGAGACAATTCCTTCCAAATCGCCTCTTTGGTGTACCGAAAAGCTAATAATGACAATGTCTTTTGTGCTGCCCTGAAAGCGTTCAATCGTATCTGAGGTTATCAGTTCTGATTCGATGGGCAATACCTCAGTGAGCCGGCTCTGTATGAAACTAGCCTGGGATTTATAAGGAGAAATAATGCCAATTGCATTGCTGTGTATCTTTTTTTGGTTAGCATGAAAAAGGTGCAGTAAAATGCGGACACAATCAATGCAGGCTTGCGCTTCAGTTAGGTTTCTTTTCCTGGTATTCGAGTCCGGTAGTGCGTTGCAATGGATTATGAGTTTGCGTTCTTGCCATATTTTGGCCCAACTTGGATACGTGTTCAGAAAACATGCCAATTGCTGCCGGCTTGTGTTTTTGAGTATGGTCAATCTGTTTTCATAAAAAGCAGTATTTGGAAAATCCAGCAATGCCGCATGCATTCTCCCTTGTTCGTGTAAAATCCCAAAGGTGTGTGTCCAGTTCATGGAGACTGATCTTTTAAAGAAACGCTCAAACACCGATACATTGGTGTTGTGAAAGCCCAGCTCTCTCAGTAATGGCTCAGAAATGGGGTTTTGATTATTTGAAGTCAATGTGACTGCTGGTAGCTGTAAATGATCTCCAATCATAATCCATTTGGTAAATCTCGAAAGCAGGCCTGCCACCATTGGTTCAAGTACCTGGGAAGCCTCATCGATGACAACTGTATGAAACTGGCACAAGGTAAAAAGTTCTGGTGAATGGCTTATGCTTGCAATAGTGCCGACGAAAATTCGCTTTTTCTGCAGCATATTGATGATTTCTTTTCGGCTTTGGCAATGTTTCAATTGTGTATCAAGTAGCAGCGGCTGGTAAGGTTTGGCAGTCCCTGTACCCGATCCAACGCGTAGAATCAGCGTCCATAGTTCACTGTCCATCGCTAAGATGGCATGGCAGATTTCATCTACGGCACGGTTTGTATAGGCAAGCAGCATAATGTTTTCGGTTGTTTCTTGCAGGAACTGCCATGCGATTTCACTGAGGACGAGGCTTGTTTTTCCAGTTCCCGGAGGTCCCCAGACGAGAAAGTGTCGGGTGGCATTTAGTGCATCAGCAATCACTTTCTGCTGGTGTGCGCTCAGTTCGTTTTTAAAAATAAAGGCTTTTGTCCGGTTGTGATGTTCCGGCGCCAGGATGCCAAGGTATCGTTTTCTGAATAGGCAAGGAGAGGAGGCAAACTCCCTCAGTCCCTGGTACATTTGCTGGAACGAACTATCCAGGGCATCAATTTCAAGACACCAGTATGTATTTGGATGAAAAAGTTCGGTAGAGTGTTGCCTTGTCCGCAGCTGGATTGTCACCTTGTCCGCCGAGACCTCTATAATGTTGCACCTATATGCATGCTGCTGGGCGATGTCCGGACATGTTTGTGGTTCTGTGGGATAGAGGACAGCAATATCCCCTTTTCGAAAGGGGATAGGTGGTGCTTCTCCGAGGGTTTGTTGCAACGTGAGAATGGTCGATTTGTCAGTTTGAGTTCTGAGTTGAACTGAGAGGGGTGCGGCAATTCTGCCCAGTTCTCTTTTTGTTTCAATTGAGGCGTTCCATAAAAGCTGTTGGCCGGTTTTTAAGGTGGCATCACCAAGTCTGGATAAGGCGTGTTCTCTGTGTAAAAAGGCTCCAAATTCATGCCAGTATGCTTGTTCGGCTTGTGATAGGGAGGTGTAAGTTTCGATAAATGACGCTGCATCCCGTTTTAAAAAGCCAGTGAAGCGGGAAGAGTCGACTGCGGTGAATGCATCGCACACTTCTTTATGTCCTTTGTTTGAACAGAGTTGCATGTCGGTTAGTACACAGGAATTTCTCGTTTCGATGGCGATGCGTATACCGTCTGTGGGGGTGGGTGATTGTCGCAGATGGTTGTCGGGAACACTGGCATACAAGAGGTAACTTCGGTGCTGAATTGCGGGTGACCGGGTTGCTGAGGACATCAGGCTGTACAGTGAGGTCTGAATTTGATGAATAGGATTGATGCCAGATTCATTTGGCGAAAAAGGTTTCCCGCTTTTCAATTCAACCATATCTACACGCTGTGCGTACATATTCCTATGAATAAAATCAGGCCGCCCCTGCATTCCGAAGGCGGGGCAAAAATAGGTTGGTTCGACTTCCAGATGCTGGGTAGGAATTTGCAGTTCCTGGAAGAGTGTCGTTACGCAATGCTGTAAATGTGGGTACTGCAATTTGAGTTGACTGAGTACGTGCGTGAGGGAGAGGTCATCCAGTGTGGCGAGAGAGAGTGCAAATTGGCGAAATAAATCAACTAAGAGTGTAGGAAATGGTTGGTCAGGTTTTGCTGCAAGCGATGCCATAAGCACATTACACATATTTCCAAGCAGGACTGCCTGATTTTGGTATTGCATTTTATACCTCGCCATCAGGGTGAGGGCAGCTTCTGCTTCACTTTTTTGTAGGGTATGGCAAATACGTGTGACATCGACTAACCAGTCAGGCATAAACACCGCTGTGAATGGCCGGCAACAATTTGATTGATCCCATTCGGGATTGATGAGGTGAACCGGTAACGTTTGCCATCCTTGAAAGGGGAGGAGCTGTAAAAAGCCAACGGCTTGTTTTGTCAGTTTTTCGCCCGGAAGAAACAGCGTAAAGGAATGGTTGGATGTATTTTCCACAGCGAGGAAGGATACTGGTGTATTGCTATTGCACTTGATAATGGTGACTGGGACGATGGCGTAAGGTGTCATTTTGTCGGGTTTTTTACGTGATCACGTATGTAATATCAGGTGATGCGTGTACGAAGGGAGCCGATGCAACATATATGAAAAGGCTGTTGCGTCTAAAAAGGTCTGCCCCACACACTTGCGTGTGCTTTATTGGGGCAGACACGGGCTTCGACTCCCTCGTATGGCAGGAAAAAGGGTTCACGTTGAATACGTTGGTTTTATCCAGGGCAAAGATCAGCCAGAAACATCCTTCTACTCGTTCAAGATGTGTTTACATACGCTTGTAATCGTTTCTATACGTTTGTAATCGGACCAATGACCACTGAATCAGCGTTTATAATCAATGTCGATTGCATTTATATATATATATAGAAATAAATTCAGTAATGCATAAATATTATTATTATATATATGTATTATAATTTATTTTTCAGTATTTGATACATGATATTGAAAATTATATAATATATATATAACTTTGTTTAATATTTATCTCCAACCTGAGAATCCTATTTTCCATTTCATTTTAAGAGAATCGAGTCAAATCCGCTGGTTTGTCATCAAATCTATGATACTGTGCATCTGATTTGAGGACATGCCAGAACAGATTAAAAAAAATAGATATATATTTCTTTCTTTTTATGGGAAAAAATGGGAAAAAGTGGGAATATGTACTAATTTTGACCTAACAACCAACTGAAAGTGTGAAACAATATCATTTCACCGGAGAATATGAGTGTAAGCTTGATGCCAAAGGACGACTGAAATTGCCTTCTGCAATTATCAGGCAGCTGGGAGGCGGCGAAAATCACAAGTTTACAGTCAACCGGGGATTTGAGAAGCACTTGATGTTGTATCCCAATGATGTTTGGGAGATGAAGACGAAGGAGATAAACCAACTAAACATTTACAGTACTCAGCAAAGGCAGGCCATTCGGTACTTTTACCGGGGGGCGACAGAATTGGAAATGGATGCGGCAGAGCGTGTCAATTTGCCAGGGAGTCTGATGGAATATGCCGGCATAGACAAAGATGTTGTCTTGTTTGCGTATCAAAACCAGATTGAAATTTGGGCGAAAGACAGATATGATGCCATGCTCGACAGCGAGCCTGAAGATTTTGGTTCCATAGCAGAGGCCATCTTTGGTGGCATCCGGCCAATGGGCAATGAAGGGCAGTCATGAGTGATTACCATATCTCAGTGTTACTGAAAGAAAGTGTTGACTCACTCCATGTAAAGCAAGGAGGAACGTATGTGGATGTTACGTTTGGCGCAGGCGGCCATTCGAGGGCGATTCTCGAAAAACTCAGTGCCAAAGGGCATGTGTATGCGTTTGACCAGGATGAAGACGCGGTGGGAAATGCAATCCAAGATGATCGTTTTACACTCATTGAAGCAAATTTCAGGTACCTGAAGAGATTTCTTCGATTGGAAGGCGTGTTGGAAGTTGATGGAATTTTAGCTGATTTGGGTGTTTCATCTCACCAGCTGGATACGCCGGAGAGAGGGTTTTCTTATCGCTTTGATGCGCCCCTTGATATGCGGATGAATGCCTCGATGGAACGAACCGCTGCCGATGTGCTGCGTGAAGCTGATGAGCAGTATCTCATGGAGATGTTCAGTCAGTATGGAGAGGTGCGCAATGCAAAAACGTTGGCTGCTGCTTTGGTAAAGTTTCGAAAAACGGCGGATATACGCACTACCTATGCGTTCAATGCAATGCTCGATCAGCATGCTATCGGACCCAGGCAAAAGTATTTTTCGCAGGTTTACCAGGCGTTGCGGATGGAAGTCAATGATGAAATCAGTGCACTGGAGGAGATGCTGGTAGAAGGTACTTCCATCTTAAAGCCGGGAGGAAGGTTTGTCGTTATCACTTTTCACAGCATTGAGGATAGAGTGGTGAAAAATTTCTTCCGGTACGGTACAGTAAGTGGAGAGCCGGAGAAAGATGCGTTTGGGAATATTCAAAAAGTGTTTGCCAAAGAAGCAAAAAATGTGGTAATGGCTGGTGAGGATGAGCAGGGGAGAAATGTGAGGTCAAGAAGTGCAAAGCTGCGCGTAGCGGTAAAGTTGTAGGTTGATTTGATTTTGTGTGATATTCATAGAAATAGTAAAATACATCCATCATATGGCTAATTTCCAGGATAAGAAAACTACATTTTTTAGACTGAAATGGGTCGAATGGATATTCGTGAATTTACCGTTTGTATGCTACCTGGTCGTCCTGGGAGTCATTTACATCGCCAATGCGCATGCTTCTGAAAAGGCAGTCAGGCATATTGAGAAACTAAAGCAGGAGGTCAAAGATGTCAGTTGGCAGGCGATGAATCTGCAACAGGAGGTAATGAAAGGTAGCATACAATCGCAGATTGGTGCAAAAGTGGCTGATCAGGGCTTGGTTCCCACGGAGAATCCACCATTTAAAATTGTGGTTCAAGAGTAAGTAGTGGATCATGGACAGGAAGAAAGAGCTATTATGGCGCGCATACCTTGTGATGGTTGTCTTTGTGCTGGCCACGCTGGTCATCCTGTTCAAAGTCTTTAAAGTCGCCTTTCTCGAAAGAGAGAAGTGGCTTCAGAAAGGAGAAAATAACGTGCAATGGCGCGTGGTTGATGCCGACAGGGGCAGAATATATGCCGAAGAAAATAATCTTTTGGCAACATCCCTGCAGTTCTTTGAGGTTAGGATGGATATGAGTGTTGCCAGTGACGACTTGTTTCACAACAACGTCGATTCTCTCGCCTTGTTTCTCAGTCAGTTTGATTCCCGGTTTATCAGGAAAAAAACAAAAGAGGCGTGGAAATCCGAACTGAAGTCGGCCCGAAAAAGACCGGATCGTTATTTTTTTATAGGCAAGGGGCTGGATATCGAAGCGTATAACAAGCTTCGAAAAGCGCCTATTCTGCGGGAAGACAAGTACAAGGGAGGGTTGGTGACAGCGAGGTATGGAAAGCGCATGAAGCCCTATGGAGAGCTTGCGTCGAGAACCGTTGGTGTCGACCGGGAAAATGCAGACAGAATAGGTTTGGAAGGCTATTTTGATAAATTTTTAAAGGGAGAAACAGACCAGCGGCTCATGAAGCGTCTTTCAGCAAAGGAAGACATTTGGGTTCCTGTCTATGATCCTTCTGAAAATGAAATTAAGCGAGGTGATGATATTTTCACTACGCTGAACATCAACATGCAGGACATTGTGCATCATGAACTGTTGGGTGCATTGAAAACGCATCAGGCTGAAGGTGGAGTAGCGATTTTGATGGAAGTACAGACGGGTGCGATTAAAGCGATTTCAAATCTAACACTTGCCACGGACAGTAGCTATTATGAAATGTACAATCACGCCATCGGTCGCCGGACAGAGCCAGGATCTACCATGAAACTGGCTACGATATTGGCGGCTATGGAAGATGGCGTAGCAAACCTTGACTCGGTGGTAGATTTGAATTTTGGTGTTAAAGCTTTTGCAGACAAGCGCATGTATGACTCTGAAAAGCACAACCGGAAAAGTGCAACCGTAGCCGAAGCATTCGAAATGTCTTCTAATGTAGGAATTGCCTCGATTGCGAATACACTGTATAATTCACGGGATGGTCGCATACGCTGGGTCAAAAGGCTTGCACAGTTTGGCCTGAATGAACCTACTGGAATTGACATAGCAGGGGAAGTTTCTCCGGAAATCAAGCATCCTGTAGATGATAAGGAAAAATGGTATGGGACGACGATTCCCTGGATGGCACACGGGTATGAACTTGCTTTTACACCCTTGCAAATATTGAATTTTTACAATGCAGTAGCGAACGATGGCAAGTTGATGAAGCCATACCTGGTAAACGAAATCAGAAATGGGGATGTGGTTCGAAAGCATTTTGAACCGGAAGTTTTGAAATCAGCAATTGCATCCAAAGCCAACATACTTCAGGCAAGAGATTTGATGGAAGGCGTTGTGCTTAGAGGGACAGCCTCACATTTACAATCTCCTTTTGTCAGCTTTGCAGGCAAAACGGGAACGACGAAGACCAATTATTCTACCAACGAAGCGCGACCACGGTACAATGCCAGTTTTTGCGGGTATTTCCCAGCGGATAAGCCAATGTACTCACTTATCGTCGTCGTTTATGATCCGAAAGGACCTCAGGTATATGGTGGACATGTGGCTGGCCCGGTGTTTAAAAATGTAGCTGAACGGGTATTTAAACAACAAACCAATCAGGTGCAAACATTGAGCAGGGATGATGTGGCTGCAGTGGCAGTACCGGGAAAGGCAAAGGGCTTTGATACTGATTTTGTGGAGATTTTCGAATTTCTGGGAATTTCATATGACGATGAATCGTCACAACAGTGGGCGAGTGTATATCCATCCAAGACCAAAATGGCCTTAGAAGAGCAAAAAATACGCAAGGCTGAAGTTCCTGATGTACGTGGAATGGGAGCCAGAGATGCTGTATTCTTGCTTGAAAATCTAGGTTTGCGAGTGAATGTGGAAGGTGTAGGAAAGGTGCGAAGTCAGTCGGTCGCACCTGGAACGAGGCCAAAAGGGCAAAGAGTAGTTTTGAATTTACAATAATTGTTGCTGTTTTGAAAGCAAAAACGTTGTTTGACATATTGCCGACAGGTGTAGAATACACTACAAGGGGACCTGGGGGAATCCAGGTAAAAGGCATCGCGATTGATTCCAGAAAAGTAGCACCAGGTTATGTATATGCTGCGTTCAGAGGAGCCGTTGTGGATGGTCATGCCTTCATTGCACAGGCGATCATCCAGGGTGCATCATGCATAGTATGTGAGGTCCTTCCGGACGAACCTTCTGGTGATGTCACATGGATTGTTTCTAAGGAAGTGAGGCGGTTGACAGGCCTGATGCTTGACTCATTTTTTGAGCAGGCTTCTTCCGGATTGCATTTGGTGGGCGTCACCGGTACAAATGGAAAAACAACGGTTGCGACATTGCTGCACCAGCTATTTTCAGGCTTGGGTTATCATTGCGGCTTGGTTTCGACGGTGCAAAATATGATAGGTCAGCGTATCCTGCCTTCAACGCATACCACACCGGATGTTGCCAGTCTTCATGCATTGATCGCTGAAATGCAAAGCCAGGGATGTACCCATGTTTTTATGGAAGTCAGTTCGCATGCCGCAGATCAGCAACGCATCGCAGGATTGCGTTTCGCAGGAGGTTTGTTTACGAATATTACCCACGACCATCTGGATTACCATGGCTCGATGAAATCGTATATTGCTGCCAAGAAACTTTTTTTTGATGGTCTTTCGAAAGACGCTTTTGCGATTGTGAATGCAGATGACAGAAATGGGATGGTGATGGTGCAGCAGTGCAAGGCGCGTGTACGGACATACAGTCTCACTGCGATGGCCGATTACAAGACGCGTTTGCTTGAAAACAATTTGTTAGGCCTGCATTTGCGTATCAACGAAAGGGAAGCCGATTTTCGTCTCACGGGCACATTCAATGCGTATAATTTGACGCTGGTCTTCGGTGCTGCTATGGAACTTGGAGAGGATGCCCAGCGAGTGCTTACAATCCTTTCCGCATTAACAGGGGCGAGGGGCAGATTTGAGCAGGTGATGGATACAAAAACCGGAAAATGTGGCATCATTGATTATGCCCACACTCCGGATGCACTCGAAAATGTTTTGCGCACGATCCGTCAGGTGAAGAGCAGTCAGCAGGCTGTTATTACCGTGATTGGATGCGGAGGCAACCGGGATGCGGCCAAACGTCCTCTGATGGCGGAAGTCGCAGTGGCCGGTTCTGAAAAAGTCATTCTGACAAGTGATAATCCTCGTTTTGAGAATCCTGAAATGATACTGGATCAAATGGAGGCTGGGGTACCTGAAAACCAGAAAGGAAAGGTACTTCGAATCACAGATCGTTTGTCGGCAATTAAAACAGCAGTTATGTTGGCCGGGCAGGGAGATGTCATTCTCGTTGCTGGTAAAGGCCATGAAGATTATCAGGAAATAAAGGGAGAGAAGTTGCCCTTTGACGATAAAAAAGTACTGGAGTCATGTTTTGCGTAGGTTGAGATTCACGCTATGACTTTCGTATGAAGAGTTAGGTTCTATTATCATTCTCAGGTTGGTTTAACAGTTGCAGTGGGATCTGTTTGGAAAAAGTTTCGAATTGCTCACTGCGCTGTTAATTTTTCATTTCCACCTGCGTCGGTTTTGATTGCACATTCTCTATTTACCAATGGGTAGTTATGGATTTGGTGCAATCTACATTTTATGAAAATTGATTCCATTGACATTCTAATATATACTATACAAATGTTGTACCACTTTTTCGAATATATTGATAAATATTACAATCTGCCTGGTGCGGGATTGTTTCAATATATTACGTTCCGTGCAGCATTTGCAATTATTTTGTCTCTGATCATTTCACTGGTTTTTGGGGGTAAGATCATTCAGGTCCTTAAGAATCTTCAGGTTGGGGAGACTGTGCGGGAGTTGGGTCTACAGGGACAGAAGGAAAAGGAGGGCACTCCGACAATGGGAGGCATCATTATTATACTTGCAATACTGATTCCTTGTTTGTTGCTTGCAAGGTTGGATAATGTCTATATTTTGCTTATGTTGTTTACCACTGTCTGGCTTGGATTGATCGGGGGTGCGGACGACTATATCAAGGTGTTTTTGAAAAATAAGGAGGGGCTGAGTGGTAAAACGAAAATTTTCGGCCAGGTAATTCTGGGTTTGATTGTTGGTGTGGCGATGTTGGTTTCCAACGATATAGTGATTCGGATGCCGCTGGAGAAGGCCAATGCCGCCGGCTATGAAGTGGTCAAGCAATATGAAATTCCATTGCCGAAAGTCAATGATATTTCACGAATGACAGAGATGGCCTATGTGAAAACTACGTTGACGAATGTCCCGTTTTTTAAGGATAATAATTTTGATTATCGTTATTTGGTGGCCTTTGCGGGTGACAATATGTCCTTGTTGCTGTCTATTGTGTTTGTATTGATCGTGATTTTTATTGTCACTGCGGTATCAAATGCAGCCAATCTGACGGATGGCATTGATGGACTTGCTGCGGGTACTTCTGCTGTGATTGGCGTGACATTGGGTATTTTTGCGTATGTGTCTGGAAATACGATTATTGCAGATTATCTGAATGTATTTTACATACCTAATTCTGCCGAATTGGTTGTTTTTTCTGCCTGTTTTATCGGTGCGTGTATCGGATTCCTTTGGCATAATTCGTATCCCGCCCGGGTTTTCATGGGAGATACGGGCAGTTTGACCATTGGTGGAATCATTGCCGTACTGGCGATTTTGTTGCGCAAGGAACTTTTGATTCCTATTCTGTGTGGCATTTTTGTAGCAGAGAATCTGTCTGTTGTAATGCAGGTATCCTATTTCAGGTACACAAAGAAAAAGTTCGGCGAGGGTAGGCGCATTTTCAAAATGTCTCCACTGCACCATCATTTTCAGAAACTGGGCATGCATGAGGCGAAGATTGTCACACGTTTCTGGATTATTGGAATTTTATTGGCTATTGTTTCCGTCATCACACTCAAAATCAGATAAGATGAAGAGAATAGCGGTAATTGGAGGAGGTGAAAGTGGCGTTGGTGCGGCCCTGCTTGCAAAAAAGCAAGGTTGGGATGTATTTGTGAGTGATGGCGGAAAGATCGCAGATAAATATAAGGAAGAATTGAAAAACCATGGTATTCCTTTTGAGGAGGAGGGCCATGATACAGAAAGGATTTTGGTAACTGAGGTGGTTGTTAAAAGTCCCGGTGTTCCGGAAGAAGCCCCCCTGATCAGGATGTTGAGGGAAAAGGGGAAGTGCATTATTTCTGAAATTGAAATGGCGCATCAGCTTTTTTCCGGCCTTACCATTGCAATAACAGGCTCAAATGGGAAGACTACAACATCGGGACTTTTATACCACATGTTAAAGCGCGCGGGGAGGGATGTTCGTTTGGGAGGAAATTACGGTGAAAGTTATGCCCGGATTCTTTCGGAGGAAAATCCAGCCATAATGGTGCTCGAGGTATCCAGTTTTCAATTGGACGACATCGACACGTTCAAACCATGGATTGGCATCTTGCTGAATATCACACCAGACCATCTTGACAGGTATCAATACCAGATGGAAAAGTATGTGGGTGCAAAATTCAGGGTTGCAGAAAATCAAACCGCGGGAGACCATTTTATTTTCAACGGTGATGATCCGGAAATTACGGCCCATCTTTCCAGGGTACCAGCTGGCGTGCATCTGGTTTCTGTAAACAAGGCAATGTATGGGGAGGGGATACCTGATGCAACTGGGCAATGGTTTGAGCTGACGATACAGGGATTGCATAATTTATTTAACGCTGCCTGTTGTGTAGAAGCCTGCCGTCTTGCTGGGTTGACGGAAGAGGAAATCCGGGAGGGCTTACGCACGTTTGTCAATCTACCTCACCGTCTAGAATCCTGTGGATTTATAGGGGGTATTGAATTCATCAATGACAGCAAGGCAACAAACGTTGACTCTGTGTATTATGCACTGGAGGCGCAGGCCAGGCCTGTTGTTTGGATTGCAGGTGGCACCGATAAAGGCAATGACTATGCATTGTTGTTGCCTCTTGTTCAGGAAAAAGTAAAGGCATTGATCTGTCTCGGGGCAGATAATGCGAAGATCATATCTTTTTTTTCATCCTATATTCCGGTTATTATTGAAACGACTAAGGTGTCATCAGCGGTGGAGAATGGACTGAAACTGGCGGAAGCCGGTGATGTAGTCCTTCTGTCGCCCGCTTGTGCCAGTTTTGATTTATTTAAAAATTACATTGACAGAGGGGACCAATTTAAACGTGCAGTGGAGGCTGTGCGTCAGATGGAATCACAACATCATACATGAAAGCAGGACAACTCATATCAGCATATCAACAACTTAAAGGCGACAAATCAGTATGGCTGATTGTGGCCTTGCTGAGTTTGTTTTCGCTATTGATCGTGTATAGTACTGCGGGTAGTCAGGTGTACAAATATAATACTTCAAGTAGCACAGAGGTATACCTGATTCGTCAGATGATGTTTATCGCAGCAGGCTTTGTGCTGATGTATCTTGCCTATCGCCTGCATTACATGGTTTACGCTAAATTGGCACCATACCTGATGTTGATTGCCATTCCCCTGTTGGTCTATACGGCTGCCTTTGGGGAGGAAGTCAATGATGCGTCCCGGTGGATAAAAATTCCTATTTTGGAATTATCTTTCCAAACCTCAGATTTTGCCAAGATAGCATTGATCATTTTTTTGGCCAGGTCTTTGGCAATGAAGCAGGATTACATTAAGGATTTTAAGACTGCGTTTGTCCCCATTATCATGCCAGTGGTGGTTTCGTGCATGTTGATCGCGCCATCGAATTTATCTACGGCCGCTTTGCTTTTCCTTACATGCTTTATCATGATGTTTGTAGGTCGCATATCACTAAAATATGTCTTTCTTCTGGTGCTATTGGGTGTGGTGGTGTTTGGTGCTGTATTTTTGATAGGCACATATTTTCCGGAACATTTCCGGGTTGAAACCTGGACATCGAGGATTCATGATTTCCTCTATTCAGACGGACAATTTCAGGTGCAGCAATCCAAGATTGCCATTGCTGAAGGTGGTTTGTTTGGCTTGGGACCGGGCAACAGCATCCAGCGGAATCTGTTGCCGTATGCGTATGCAGACTTTATTTATGCAATTATATGTGAGGAATACGGATTTATTGGCGGGATATTCATTCTGGGCTTATATCTGTGGTTACTTATCAGGACGATCAGTTTGATTACAAAATGCCCGAAAACATTTGGAGCTATGCTGGCGATGGGATTGACGTTGAATATTGTCATCACTGCCTTTGCCAATATTGCGGTATCGGTACAGCTTGTTCCTGCCACTGGACTCACCTTGCCTATGATTAGCATGGGGGGGACTTCGTTTATGCTTACCTCATTGTCTTTTGGAATTATACTGAGCGTAAGTCGATTTGTCGAACAGTCGTATGAAGAAAAAGTACGGCTAGAAAATATAGAAGCAAATGCTGAGGGTCATTATTAGCGGAGGGGGAACAGGTGGGCATGTGTTTCCTGCCATCGCCATTGCTGACGCTATCCGAGAGGAAGTGCCTGGAGCGGCTATTTTATTTGTGGGGGCCAATGGCAAGCTTGAAATGGAGAAGGTGCCTGAAGCGGGTTATGACATCGCTGGCCTCGATATTGTAGGATTCCAGCGCCGTTTGACGATTCGGAATTTGATTTTTCCCTTTAAGCTTGCAGCAAGTATGGCCAGGGCATTGTCGATTGTTCGGGGATTTCAGCCTGACGTAGTTGTAGGAGTAGGGGGGTATGCCAGTGGCCCTGTGTTAAAAATAGCGAATTTACTGGGCATCCCCACAGTTTTGCAGGAGCAAAATTCCTATGCGGGAGTGACCAACCGGTTGCTGGCGTCAAAAGCGGCGAAAGTTTGCGTTGCTTACCCTGATATGGATCGGTTTTTTCCGGCAGAAAAGCTCGTGTTTACTGGCAATCCTGTTCGTAAAACACTCGCCTTGAATCGGTTGTCTGCCAATGAAGCAAGGGCCTCATTGGGCTTACGTCCGGAAGTGCCTACCGTTTTGATTTTTGGTGGCAGCCTGGGAGCCCGAACGATCAATGAAGCCGTGATGAAACATGCGCATGCACTGGCGGGTATGACAGAGTTGAATCTTATCTGGCAGGCAGGAAAAATGTACTTTGAGGATTGTCGGAGTAGCAGTTTGTCAGGATGTGCGCATGTACGAATTCTGCCTTTTATTGAAAACATGGATATTGCCTATTCAGCCGCTGATATTGTGGTTTGTCGGGCTGGCGCGTTGACCATTTCCGAGCTGGCACTTTTGGGAAAGGCCTCTATCCTGGTTCCTTCCCCCAATGTAGCTGAAGACCACCAGACTGCCAACGCGCTTGCTCTTTCAGAAAAGGGAGCTGCCTTGCTCATACGGGATGTGGAGGTGGGACAAAGTTTGGTTAGTGAAATAAAGGCATTATTGGAGGACAAACAGAAACGACGTTCTCTGGAAGAAAATATAAAACAATTTGCCAGACCAAATGCTGCCAGAGATATCGCGGGTATCGTCCTTAGATGCACTAAAAAGAGAGAGTATGCAACTGAGTGATTTGAAACATGTATACTTTTTAGGTATTGGCGGCATTGGTATGAGTGCCATAGCCCGCTATTTTGTGCATCGGGGAGTGATCGTTTCCGGATATGACCGTACAGCAACGCCACTGACAGATCAGCTGAGCGGCGAGGGCATGAACATCGTTTTTGACGAAGAACCGACCCTGATTCCCCGGCAGATTGATCTGGTTGTCTACACGCCGGCAATACCGCAGGATCACGCTGGTTTCGCCTGGTTGAAAAGCCAGGATATACCCATGATGAAGCGTTCCGAAGTATTGGGTTTGATCAGCAATGGCATGCGTTCTGTCTGTATAGCGGGCACGCATGGGAAAACGACGACAAGTACAATGACCGCGCACCTGCTGACATCTTCGGCTTTGTCAGTTTCGGCTTTTTTAGGAGGCATTGCATCTGATTATGGTACGAATTATCTCCTCGGTTCAGGAGATGTAGTTGTTTTGGAGGCAGATGAATATGACCGTTCGTTTTTACGACTGTCTCCCTGGATTGCAACGATCTCCTCGCTGGATGCGGATCATCTGGATATTTACGGGGATCTTGAAGGAATGATGGAAGGATATAGCCAGTTTGTCGCCCGAATCAGAGAGGGGGGGACACTGATTATAAAGCAGGGCTTATTATCTCAATTGAATGCAGAGGTTGTGGCGGCATTGCCCGAACGGCATATCAAAGTATATGAGTTTGGTGAGGAGGCTGCCGATATCTCCTTGCATAACATCAGAGTGGAAAACGGACATTTTCTGTTTGATTATAAGGGACTTGGCAATACGATTGAGGATGTTGAGGTGAGTTTGCCGGGCCGTCATAATCTTGAAAATGCGGCTGTGGCCATCACGGCAGGCTTGATATTGGGAGCAGACGTCGAGGCCATGAAACATGCTTTGCGCACGTTTAAAGGGATTCAAAGGCGATTTGAACGGGTGTTTTCCTCCGTGGATACTGAGTTCATTGATGATTATGCTCATCATCCCGGTGAATTGAATGTGGCTATTTCTGCGGCACGGGAGCTATTTCCTGGGAAGCATCTTACGGGAGTCTTTCAACCGCATTTGTATACGCGCACCCGTGATTTTGCCGATGGATTTGCGGAAGCACTGGACAAGTTGGACAGGGTATTCCTAATGGATATCTATCCTGCCAGGGAGTTGCCCATCGAAGGTGTTACTTCTAATTTAATTTTTGATAAAATGACTTTGGAGGATAAAACGCTGGTTACAAAGCGAGATTTGATGGCTGTCCTATCTTCCTGTGACGTTGAGGTCTTATTGACATTGGGCGCCGGTGATATAGACACGTTCGTGCCACAGATAAAACAAATGCTTCAAAAGCAAACACATTGATGGCAGCAGGCAAAGTACATATAAAGAAAGTCAGAAATGTATTGATATGGTCAACGCTGGTCATAGGTATTGCAGTCTTGCTGTTCATTTCAGTTCGTCGGAAAGCAACCATCGAAGTGGAGGAAGTTGTGGTAGACATTATTGGTATCCATGGCAATGAACGCCTGATTAGTGAAAAGGAGATAAAAACCCTGATCCGAAAAGCTGCCGGAACAGAAATCAAAGGTCGGAACATGCGAAAGTTGCCTCTCCGCAAAATTGAGGCAGCCATTAATCGCGATAAGCGAATTCAAAGAGCTGATGTGTACATTGACTCAAAAAACAGGTTGCATGTCAGGGTCGAGCAAAAAGTACCTTTGATGCGCGTCATTGAAACAACGGGAGAACAATACTACATTGACAAGTCAGGTGCCAGAGTACCTGTGACAATGGGTAGCGCTGTACGTGTTCCATTGGTGACTGGGATGCGGGATACATTTGCGTCTGATTTTCTGGAAAGAAAACAACCGTCTCGGTTACGTGACGTATTTCATGTTGTCCATTTTATTTCGAAGGATGCATTTCTTTCTGCTCTTGTAGAACAGATTCATGTTTCGGCAGACAGCACCCAGGACCTGATTATTGTGCCTAAAATTGGCAGAGAGCACGTAGTTTTTGGAGATGCCTCAGAAATGGAAGACAAATTTGATAAGTTAAAAATCTTTTACAGGGATGGTTTGCCCCGTTTAGGATGGAATAGATATAAACAGCTCAACGTAAAAATATCGGGACAAGTAGTTGGTACATTGACTCCAACCGCCCTCGCTGAAAGGCAGGCAGCAAATCAGGACAGTTTACAGGCCAGCCTGATGCAAAAAGCGAATTCATCATCAAATGCAAGTATTCATCACTAAATAAATTGTACTATGAACGATCAGGTAGCACTTAAAAACATGGCGTTAGCCCTGGATATTGGGACTACAAAAGTATGTGCCATTGCCGGTCATAAAAATGAATTCGGCAAGATCGAAATTGTTGGCATGGGCGTAGTTCGTTCCGAGGGTGTATCCCGGGGCGTGGTCTCCAATATCGACAAAACCGTGAAGGCAATTCGCGATGCGGTTGATATTGTGGAAAAGAATGCGCGTTGCAAATTCAGATCGGTCCATGTAGGTATTGCCGGACAGCACATCAAAAGTTTGCACCACCACGGCTTATTGGTGCGCCACGAGTCCAATACGGAAATCAACCAGACAGACATTGACAAGTTGATCAAGGACATGCACAAACTTGTATTGCCTCCGGGAGATACAATTCTGCATATCGTGCCCCAGGAATTTACAGTGGATGAAGAACAGGACATCATTGATCCTATCGGTATGTCCGGCGTGCGCCTGGAAGCAAATTTTCATATCATAACCGGGCAAATAACGGCAAGTAAGAATATCACCAGGTGTGTGGAAAAAGCAGGCCTGGAGGTCGTCAATGTCACGTTGGAACCCATCGCTTCGGCAGCCTCAGTATTAAGTGATGAAGAAAAAGAGGCTGGCGTCGCATTGATAGATATCGGAGGAGGAACCACCGACATCACAATCTTTAAGGATAATATCATCCGCCATACCTGCGTCATCCCCTTTGGAGGCAATGTGATCACACGTGATATTCGGGAAGGATGTACAGTGATGAATGATCAGGCTGAAAAGCTGAAGGTGAAATTTGGTTCTGCCATGGCAGAAGAAATTGTTGACAACCGTATCATCACGATTCCAGGTTTCCGGGGCCGCGAGCACAAGGAAATTTCAGAGAAAAACCTGGCCAGAATCATCCAGGCAAGGGTAGAGGAGATTTTTGATTATGCTGTTTGGGAAATCCGACGTTCGGGATATGAAAATAAGTTGTTTGCCGGTCTTGTATTGACCGGAGGTGGCTCCTTGCTCAGACACATCAATTTACTGGCAGAGTACCATACGGGCATGCCTACACGGATTGGACAGCCAATTGAACATCTGGCTCACGGATATTCCAGCCAGCTGGCAAGTCCTATTTTTTCAACGGCGGTAGGTCTGCTTAAGTATACAATCGATCACCATGCTGGTAAATCTCAGGAACCAATTCCATTTGCGGTAGCAAAGGAAATCGGGCTCTCTGCCACAGTGGTACAAAA
>JAUMBK010000106.1:0-3026 GCA_032115795.1 Saprospiraceae bacterium
CACCCTACACGGCCATAGGAACACCAGAAGTTCCGCTTATCCTGGATCTTTGTCCAATTGAGCCATCGATAGATACTGAAGGTACAGTCACCATGGCCATTCGCGACAGTCTGTGGACAGGGGACCAGCCATTCAAGTTTTTTGTGCAGGATTGTGATTTTCCGGAATTGGTCATGGATATGGAAGTAGCTCGGTTTTGTGTTACATCAACTGTGGCAGATCTAACCTATTTTTATCGCGACCTGGATGGGGATGGATTTGGTGATCCAAACCATTTTACGCGCAACTGCACCCAGGCTGCAGGCTACGTAGACAAAGGCCTCGACTGCGACGACGACAATCCATTGCGAAATCCACAGGGTCCGCAAAAATGTGGAAAAAACCTGACTATCTACCTGGATACAGTATACAACGCCTCCATCACCTCCAAACTAATGGATCCTGAGCGCGATGGCCTCTGTGGTCTTGATACGGTCTATGTGACCCAAACCCAATATGCATGTGCTGATGTGGGAGATAAAATCATGCAATTGATTGTCATCGACAGAAATGGCAATATCGACACGACAAATCGCATCGTAACTACGGTGGACACCATCACCAAGGCCATCATCAGGCGGAAGACGTTTTGTGGTCACATACAATTGTTTTCACCCAATGCAGGCATCAGTATGGCGTCACGAGACAGAACTTTACTATGGTCAACAGGCGAGACGGAAGATACCATCCTGGTGTACGAAACAGGCAGGTATGATCTCAACGTGACCGTGGCTGCCGGTTGCTCTAAGGAGACTTTGATCAATGTCGTCATCAGCGATTGTGCAGTTCCTCCCAGCATCACTCTGGGGCAGATTGTACAGCCCACCTGCACATCCCCTCTTTTGGGCAGGCAAGCCCTGGGTACGCTTCCTGATGGCTTGTGGACATTGTTTCAGACCGGCCACGAGCTACGCTGCACTGAAGGCACCGGGGCGGATTATGAGGTGCCTGGCCTGGATACCGATGGGGATAAGCCTGGCATCTATCGCTTTCGGGTTGCCGACCCTTACGCCTGCTGCTCTGAATGGACCAATCCATTTGGGGTAATGATGGTGCGTTGGTAGCCTTAGGCATTCCAGGCTTTCTCCTTTCCCGAATGATTTCTTTACATTGATTTAGCATTCTGGTAAAATTGAGGTAACACTGTTGTTTTATCTTTGACAACAGAAAAGATAGCAACATGCCTTTGGTTTCAGAAGAGGAAGTATCATCAGTTTTGCGAAAAGGTGGATTGGGTGTATTATCACATTCTTTGAGTAGGCCCGTCATGCGATTGCTGAAAATTGATTTTCTCAATACTTTGTATGACAGATACAGTCATTTGGATGCCTGTGGATTTATTGACGCCATCCTTCAAGACCTGGATGTACACGTAGATGTCTCTGCACATGACATAAAAAAACTTGCAGCCAAGGGGCCTAAAATTGTCATTGCAAATCATCCACTTGGTTTGATGGATGGTTTGGTTATATTACGAATACTTCTTACACACCGCCAGGATGTAAAAGTCATGTCCAACTTTTTACTGAAGCGCATCGATCCCCTCAATCCATTTTTTTGTCCGGTAAACCCTTTTGAAAACCAAAAACACCTTTACAGCAGCCTGGCAGGATTTAAGGAAGCCATCCACCATTTGCGGCAAGGAGGAATTCTGGTTGTGTTTCCAGCGGGACAAGTTTCTACTCATGCCAGAAGATTCTCCGGAACGATTGCCGATAAACAATGGGAAATACCCGTAATTAAGTTGATCCAAAAGGCAAAAGTGGATGTATGTCCTGTTTTTCTGGACGCAAGAAACAGTCCTCTATTTTACACCTTGTCTGCCGTTCATCCGGCATTGCGGACCGCCGCCCTGCCAGGTGAGCTCCTTAGGTCAAAAGGTATGAGGATTCGCGTTAAGGTTGGCAATGAATTGAGCGTGGAAGAACAAAATAAATGCACGGATACCCATGCCTTTTGCGCATTTTTGCGAAGCGAGACCTATACACTGGAAAATAGCGAAAAAAGTCGGACACTCCTTCAAATCATCGAGAAAAAGGGACTGCCTCTCCCTGTCGCACTGGAAAAACCCAAATACAGGATTTGCCAGGAAATAGCACGTCTGGACGAAATGCAATGCAGGCTTTTCACTTCAGGTAAGTATGCGGTATATTTTTCTAAATTGACAAAAGAAAATGCCTTGATGCAGGAATTAGGGCGTTTGCGGGAATTGACTTTCAGGGAAGTGGGGGAGGGGACACTCAAGCAGATCGATTTGGATCAATATGACCAGGTTTACAATCATCTTATCTTATGGGACGAGGAACTCCAGCAAATTGCCGGTGCCTATCGGTTAGGTATTGGAGCAGATATCTGGAAGAGCCAGGGTATGGCTGGATTCTATCTTTCGACTTTATTTCAGATGCGAGGACCTGTCACCCATTTGTTTCAACACGGCATTGAAATGGGGCGTGCATTTGTTTCCCCATTCTATCAGGGTCGACCCATGCCCCTTTTCCTGCTTTGGAAGGGCATAGCAGAAGTAGCGTTCCGCCACCCCGGTTGTAACTATTTAATTGGTGCGGTGAGTATTAGCAATCGCTTTTCAAAACTGAGCCAGTCTTTATTGGTGGAATATTTACAAAATCACCACCTGGATGAAGACCTTGCCGACTTTGTTCAGGCGCGCAATCCATTTACATTTGCGCAGGAATTTCAATCGCAAAAAGCGAAACTTGATTCCTTGAAGACTTTACCGGAGCTGGATAAATGTATTCGACAGGTGGAGATGACAGGCATGGGCATTCCTGTGCTTATAAAAAAATACATTGAGCAGAACGCGACCTTACTCGGCTTTAATGTGGATAAAGAGTTTAACAATGCCATCGATGGACTTATGTACCTGGATTTGGAAAAATTTGATGCCGCATTTCTCAAACGCTAGCCAGAAAAGAGTCAATTAGTAGATTATCAGAATCATGAGCCAGCCAAATCCGAAAAGGATCGCA
>JAUMBK010000107.1:0-2709 GCA_032115795.1 Saprospiraceae bacterium
TTTCGCAAAGCGGGTGAAGGCCCTCCAATGTCCCAGGGAGTGTCACCGGAAGCGTGCCTTTGGTCCCAATATTCTTCTGACAGTTTTGGTGGCTGCATGCATGCTCATTTGTACTTCATTAACGCAGGTTTTAAAAAATAGATTACCTTTGAACAGGTACTTATTTCCTTTTTATGTCAAAGCAAACCACCCTGAATGCGCGGGGCACCATCCTGAGCCTGCACCAACCTCTGGTCATGGGCGTCATCAACCTGACTGCCGACTCCTTTTATTCAGGTTCGAGGGCTGCCCATGTTGACTCAGCGCTACAAAAAGCGGAACAAATGCTGGAGGAGAAAGCGGACATCCTCGACCTGGGTGCTATGTCCAGCAAGCCAGGCGCGTCAATAAGCCATGCAGAGGATGAATTATCCTCACTCATCCCCGCTATTGAATCCATAATCAAGCATTTTCCACAAGCAATTCTGTCTATTGACACAATACACAGCCAGGTCGCCAGAGAAGCCGTCGCCGCTGGAGCACACATCATCAATGATATTTCTGCCGGTACGTTTGACTCTGATATGCTTTCAGTGGTAGCCAATCTGGAAGTGCCATATATCATGATGCACATGAAAGGATTGCCGGGTGATATGCAGCTCAATCCCACCTATGGAGATGTGACAGCTGAAATTCTGGCTTTTTTCACCGAACGCCTGCAAAAGGCAAAACAAGCCGGCATCAGAGATATCGTCTTAGACCCGGGATTTGGATTTGGCAAAACGATCTCTCACAATTTTACGTTGCTAGCCCAATTGGAGGCATTCCAGCTCTTCGACCTTCCCGTACTTGCTGGTTTGTCCCGAAAATCAATGGTTTGGCGTACGCTTGACATCTCTGCTGACGAAGCGTTGAATGGCACCACTGCGCTCCACATGGTCGCCTTGCAAAACAAAGCGGATATCTTGCGCGTTCACGATGTAAAGGAAGCCCGTCAGGTAGTCACTCTGTTCAGGCAATTGCCGTCTTGAGCCCGCTTACTTTGATGAAACATTGTCGGGTATAACAATAAAAAATCCATCCGTGCCTTGTGCCTGATACAATGGCATCAGCAGGTAGCCATCCATAGGGGCAAACACCGGATCATTATTATATTTTGCCAGCAAATCTCCCTTACTGACCGGGCTGAAGTTGCGGAATCCGGGCACCATTTTCCAACAGGTAGCATCCTGGATTTTGTGCGTATAAACCACTTTGACGACGGGCGAAGGCGGAGCCTGAAGCCCTGCATGGCATGGTGCAACCGCTTCCTGTAAAACCTGATGACAGTCCGCACCAACCAACCTGCACATAGCGAACATCGCACTCAAACAGCGATTCACCGATTGCGGATCGGAATGAAGGCCTCCCTCGTAAGCGACAGCCTGCACCGGCAAGCCCACGTTTGAGGAACAAAAAAATTCCAGAAATGTGCCGGACAAATCATCTAAAAGACCCAATACTAACGGAGCTCCGATACCTACAGCCAACTTGGTAGAATCTTCACCGGGAATCGAAAAAACCGCTCCCCCGGCGGAAGTGGTATGTAAATCCAGCAGGCAAAGATGAGAGGGCCTGACACGGTCGATTTCGGTTAGGATTGTATGCCACAATTCCATGCGTTCGGTTTCTTCACTGCGAATGTGACTGTCGTCCTCAACATCAAAGCAGGCAGCCAGGACATCAGAAGTCCATCCCCTGTTCAAATCGGCATCAATGAACCTGACCTGTTTTTCGAGCGCTTTTATATTACCTTTCAAGCCAATAATGGTTCCACACCAGTGAAAGGAATCATCATCCTCAGCAGCCTTGTCAATTACCGAAAAAAACTGCCTGATGGCATCAACTCCGGCTGGTTCATTGCCATGTATGCCACCCACCAGAAACACCAATGGTCCATCTTTCTTTCCGGTGAAGCGACCTATGATTCTTCCACCCCACTCTTCCATCTTATAATTTGTAACTATTTTGTATCCACCACCAATTGTGCGAGTGCTTTCATTCCGACAGTAAAGCCACTCTCATCAATGTAAAAATCAGGTGTATGATGCTGGCTGGCATCCAGAGCGTCCACATCCTTTGGCCTTGCTCCCAGGAAGAAAAACAAGCCGGGTACTTTTTGCGCATAAAATGAAAAATCCTCCGCCCCTGTCATGGCTTTGATGACACGCACGTTTTGCTCACCTGCAGCCTTTTCCAGTGATGGCAGCATGCGGGCCGTCAGCTCAGGATTGTTGTACGTGACAGGATAACCGATTTTAATCTGTACGTCAGCCGTGGCACCTGCACTTTCTGCAATGGAGGTAGCGGTGCGTCGGATTCTCTCGTGAACCTGGCGTTGCATAGCGGTATCGAGCGTTCTGATGGTGCCAATCATCTCTGCTTCTTCCGGGATGATGTTGTTTCTCACCCCACTTGTGAATTTTCCCACTGTGATGACCGCTGCTTCGTTGGTCAAATCCAGTTGACGGCTGACAATGGTCTGAAGGCCCAAGATTATTTGCGCGGATACCGTAATCGGGTCAATACCCGCCCAGGGTCTGGACCCATGTGACTGCTTCCCTTTGACCACGATTTTAAATTGGTCAGCCGCTGCCATTGTCCCCATTGGCTTGTAAGTGATATTACCCACTTCCGTAATGCTGGAAATATGTAAGCCATACATCACCTCAATACCATATTTTTCGATCA
>JAUMBK010000107.1:2719-3655 GCA_032115795.1 Saprospiraceae bacterium
GCTTGTCTTTCATTTCGTGCAACATTTTGGCTGTCCCCATCAAAATGGCTACATGACTATCGTGCCCACAAGCATGCATTACGCCCACCTTTTGGCCCAGGTATTCAGATTCTTCCTTAGAGGCAAAAGGCAGCTTTACTCTTTCGCGCACAGGCAGGGCATCCATATCTGCACGCAGCCCAATCACAGGTCCTGGCTTGCCGGTCTCAAGCACAGCGACCACGCCGGTATGTGCCATGCCGGTTTCTATCTTTACATCCAAATCCTTGAGATTTTCGGCGATATAGGCCATGGTTTTGTACTCCCTGTTGGATAGTTCGGGATACTGGTGTAGGTGGCGACGCCATTCGATGACATTATTTTCGTATTTTGTTGCCAGCGTGGCAATCTGGTCAGAAAGGTCAACCTCCTTTCTGGAAGGTCCTTTTTGTGCTTGCAGATATACTGACAGAAGAAGAAAAAGGTAAATCAATTTTGATTGCATATTTTTGAGGATGAATGTGTGAAATATCGAAAATACACTTTTCTGCCGAATGCATCGTTTTTTTATTGCAATTTTATTCTACCTATTCGTCTTGCAATTGCAGGCGCAGCAAGTGGCAACTCAGAGCCGGCCTTCCGATGGTGCCCTGGACACAGTTGCCAATCAGTGGCTTGGCAAGCCCTACATACGCTACCCGCTGGACAAGGGCAATGACAGGGAAGTGTTGTTGCGCTACGATGGCTTTGACTGCCTGACACTGGTCGAAACGGCACTGGCTGGCTGGCTGTCACAACAACGGAACTCACAGGCAAAGGAAATCCTCACACAATTGCGGTACAGAGATGGACAGTCTACGGGATACGGATCGCGATTGCATTACACAACAGAATGGGCACAACAGGCTTGTGAGAATGGGTTTCTGATCAATTGTACCCCCACGTTTGGAGGATTGC
>JAUMBK010000108.1:0-3822 GCA_032115795.1 Saprospiraceae bacterium
TGTGTTTATTTTTAGATGATCGCACTCTGTGTGATTTATTTTTAAGGCCACCTGGAATTGACGACTTTCTTTCATTTTTTGGTGTCGTCAAACTTGCGTTTCGCATGAGAAATCATCATCTTGGTTTGTGTGGAATGTCCCATGCTCATTTCATTTTAAACAAAAAAATATGTCAAGCAAAGAGAAAAATCTATCGTCTGTATCCCCGGGAATCCCTTCTGTCCAATTGCCAAAAGACAGCAAGGTAGGGATTGTCACGGCAGCGTGGAATGAGGAAATCACATTTGCCATGAGGGACGCCTGCATACAGACACTGGAAGACAACGGCCTGGTAAAGGAAAATTTGATCAGCATCACTGTGCCAGGCGCTTTTGAGCTCCCAACAGGTGCAAAGCTGCTTTTGTCACAGCATTCGCTGGATGCCGTCGTGTGTATTGGTTGTGTCATCAAAGGTGAAACAAAACATGACGAATACATCAGCCAGGCAGTCGCCCAGGGCGTCATGCACCTTTCGCTGCTGTCGGGAAAACCGGTCATCTTTGGAGTACTGACCCCCAATGACAGGCAACAAGCCATCGACAGAGCAGGAGGCAAATATGGCAACAAAGGCATTGAAGCTGCTCTTACTGCGATACAAATGATGCATCTGAGCGTAGAGATCAAACAGGCAGATAAAAAGAAAATTGGTTTTTAAAAACGAAGCCGAAAGGAAAAATAAACGATGGCACGCGATGAAAGTTCACAGCATTGATACAGGCAGGTTTAAATTGGATGGAGGTGCCATGTTTGGAGTGGTACCGAAGCGAATGTGGCATAAGCTGCACCCCGCTGATGAGGAAAACATGATTGTTCTTCAGGCACGCTGCTTGTTGGTAGATGAAGGGCACCGAAAAATCCTTATCGACACGGGGATGGGAAGCAAGCAGGATGAAAAATTTCGGGGCCATTTTTATCCACACGACATTGTTGGTTTTGACGAATCGCTAGCAGCAGCGGGTTTTACAAGGGAAGATATTACAGATGTGCTGATCACTCATTTTCACTTTGATCATGTGGGTGGCGCGCTTGCATATGATGCCTCCGGACACATCATCCCAACCTTTCCCAATGCCACCTACTGGACGAATGAAAAACACTACAACTGGGCTTATTCCCCAACCGCCAGGGAAGCTGCCTCGTGTCTGAAAGAAAATTTTGTTCCATTAAAGGAGCATGGGGTTCTCCGGTATGTGGATGTAGTACAGGGAGTCCGGTTTTCAGCGTCCATACGTCTTGATTTTGTCTTTGGGCATACAGAAGCCATGATGATTCCTTACATTGATTTGCCGTCTGGCAAAACGCTGGTTTATGTGGCAGACCTGTTGCCGTTCCACCACCATGTGCCCATGCCGTACGTAATGTCATATGACGTTCGCCCACTGGAAACCATGCGTGAAAAAGCCACCTTATTTGAGAAAACATGCAATGAAACGCACGTACTTTTTTTTGAACACGATCCCTTCCTTACGTGTGGGAAACTGGTAAAGAATGACGCTGGCAAAGTGATTTTTGGCGGTGAAGTCTTCCTGGAAGAGATACAGTGAGGATCGTGGGCGCCTAAATTCCTTGCATTTCAGGAACTTTTTTTCATAAATCTGCGTTTAGGGGCTTTTTGCGTACAACGGTAAAGACCCGACTCACATTAAACCCGAAATGAATGCCCCCATCTGCCCATGCATTGGTTGTTTCGGTAATGAAGCCTTTTTCGATCATTGAGGTGCTGTTTGTAAAGTGCAATTGAAAGACATGGCCACCTGTTTCGATATCAAAGCCGATGGAAAGGGATGGCTTGATGTCATCGGCCACCTGATTGGGGAGCAAGTACATGTATTCGGCGTTCAAGGCAATGCGCTTTGAAAGTTTGAACCGACCGGCGATGCCTGTACCATAGACATCATTTTTTTCTGCATTTGTCCTGACGAGATTGCGGTGTACCATGGTTGGGCTAATCTGCAATGTAAAGGATTCGCTGAATTTCCTGCCAATGATCAGTTGGGTAGTATAATAGAGTCTGCTGGAGAAGAAGTTTTCCCTGTCGGGATCAGGCCACCTTAGCGTCTGGATTGCCGAAGTCAGGAGCAAGGCAGCGGAGATGGGCATTTCTTTTTTTCCTGTTGACTGTCGGAGAAACTTGTATTTTACGAAGCCGTCATATGTTTTTTGAAAACTGCTTCTTCCAAGACCGACTGTCACTGCGTCGGAGATGCCATAATCCAAGCCAAGACGAATAGAAGCATTATCCAAGCCAAACAATTCATACGCGCCACCATTGAGGGTGCCAAAACGATGGCCAATTTTAAAATCCAGTACACCTCCTGCTGTATTTTCCAGTGAGTGAAAATTGATTACCCGGTTTGTCTTGAAACTGGCATCCACCATCTCCGTGGTTTCATCTTCCCCCAATAAGGACAACAAATCTTCTTCCTGCGCATGCAATGAGCCAAAGAGAACAGGAGAAAACAGTATACATAGAAGAGCGTGTTTCATGCTGATGTTATTTTGACAATGGTTTTAAAACTGCATCCACTGTGACCTTGATTGACTTGGCAATCTGGTCTTTAACAAGGGAAGGAATCGCCACTTTGTAATCTGCAACAGCGATCTGAAATGTGGAGGAGGATTGTATTGTGCCGTCCTTTACTTCGATGACGGCCTGCGCTGATACCTTTTTAGACACACCGTGCATGTTCATATCACCGCTGACTAGAACAACGTGCTTTCCATTTTTTGTGGGATCAATTTTTCTATAATTTTCGATCTGCCCTTTGAATGTCGCCTTGGGAAAGGCATTGCTCTCCATGTAATTTTCATTGAAATGCTCCTGCATCAATGCTTTTTCAAATTGAAAACCTTTGATCAGCGTACTAAACTCGATGCGGCCAGTCGCCAAATCAAAAACACAATTTGAAGTGGTGTTGTGTGCCTCGATTTTCTCGATGGGTGTATCTGAATAAAAGGCCACATGTGCACTTTTAGTAAAATATTTCTGGGCACTTCCCTTTCCGTTGAAAACCAACAAGAACAATACAGTCAGGATAATTCCATTTTTCATATTTGAAGTGATATTTACACTTAGATTGTAAGATACAAATTTCTTTGTCAAAGGGCACATCTGTTGAGGATGACATCAGTCATCATGTCCCCTCCCAGCATGCCTGAACAAAACCCTTTTATTGCGACCTTGTCCCCTGCTTTGAGCGATTCCAGTCCTGCAGGAGTTTCAAACTCACACAAGACAGACGTCATGGGATCACCGGTTTCCATCGTAACAGTTGCGCTATTGGGGTTTAGGACAACAGTCCGGATTGTGCCTTGAACTACGACCAATTTGCCCAGGTATTTGTCGTTTGCGGCCTCCTCGCTATCCAGATATTCTCTGACGATGCCTATGGGTGACGTGGTAAAATCCGCTTTGCCGTCAGCCGCACTTTCATGAGGTTTATTGTAGGTCATATAGACAGCGGTCCCAGCTACAGCGAGAAACAACAAGAGGTATGGTATCCACTTTTGCATGAGTATATTTTTTTGCTTTGTCATACTACGATTTCTGTTTTTTATTCACCGGGGCATGTTGTTTATTTTTACTTATTACGATGCCAGTGAGGGAATTTACATGCGATGTTATATTCTGCGGAAAGAAGAAACGAAAGGTTTTTTGCGTGGATTATGGAGTCAAATTACTAAATTATGCTTAATTATTCGGAGCGCCGGCCTTTACCCAGGCATCCATTTTACTTATTTTGCAATCCTCCAGTTTTGCTGCCCCTTGCGGCATAGGGGAAT
>JAUMBK010000109.1:0-2573 GCA_032115795.1 Saprospiraceae bacterium
AGCGCTGAATTTCAGCCACCAGGTCCAGCGATACATCTGGTTCGATATCAAGATATCCCAGGGTATTCAGTTGTTGCATCGACGTGTCATTCAGTATGTTCATAACGGAAATTTGAAAGATTAGTGTGCCTCCTGTTTCTCTACCGGCCACTCTAGCAGGGTGCTCACTGCGTAATGGTCAGAAAAAGGTTTTTTATTTATCTTAAAATCCACGACCGAAAAGAACTGGTCAGAAAAAATATAATCGATCCGCAATAAAGGGATTTTTCCGGCATACGTCGTTCCTATGCCGTTGCCCCGCTCACAGAAAGCATCCTTGCCCAGTGTCGATAAAACATGGTATGTGTAAGACTGTGGCGGATCGTTCAGGTCACCGGAAAGAATCACAGGATGTGGACTCTTTCTGGCGTGGGCAGACATTCTCTCAGCCTGACGGCTCCGGGTAAGGTGCCGGTTTCTGAATTTTCGCAATATGCCCTTAATATCATACCACGCTTGCTTTTGATCAAGTTCTTTTTGGCTGGTAAATTTTTCGGCATCCTTGCTGATTTGGTTTGATTGCAAATGAAAACTGTATACTCTGACGGTATCATGGCCGACATTTATATCCGACCAAAGGCATGAATTTGTGATGGTGCCAAAGTCAATTTCCCCTTTTTTGACAAAGGGAAAGCGGGAGAGAATGACTGCCCCTTTCCCTGTGGAATGAATAAAGTGCGTTGGAAATGATTCTCGGATGATTTCCAGCCCATAATCCCGTACCTCCTGCATGCAAAACACATCCGTGTCTTCATACTGTTTCAGAAATTCGATGAGTGCAGTTTTTTTTGCAAGCCTGTCCCTTTTTTTCTGATCGTATCCAAACAAGCCATTGCTGATGTTGTATGACATGATTGAAAGCTGTTGGTCGGTCTGTTCTACGCCACTCGAATTGAAGGCAACAAAACTGGACAATTCCGACCAGCCAAAGGCAAGGCATGCGGCTGACAGAATAGAATACTGCCACTTTTTCAAAAGCCAGAACAGGATAAAAAGTACATTTGAAACCAGTAAAATCGGGTAAAACAAACCAAAAAAGGCAATAATCCAGGTCAGTTCCGGGTCGATATGCGGAGCAAGGTACGCAAGAAACGTACTGACCACGACAAGTAGATTTATGGATAAAAGTACCCGGTTGAACATCGTATCTACGTTTCTTTGCTTGCCTTGTACAGAATTTCCTTTTCCTCGTCCGTCAGGCTATCGTATCCTTTTAACTTAATCTTATCGAGAATATCATCCACCCGGGATGGGGATGGCGAAGGGTTGGATTTGCGCAGCACGGATGATTTGTGTGCCACTTTGAGCTTGCTCATAGGCTTCCCTTTTTGCTTTCCTTTCAAACGAAGAGACGGCCAGGCAGACAGATCTCTTCCTGACCTGAGAAAATACACAAAAGCAAAACCAAATAAGGAGCCTCCTATGTGGGCAAAGTGACCTCCGGAATTTCCTACAGATTGCGTGCCCAGGATGTCGACAAAAAGAATAAACAGACCTATAAATTTGATACGTACCGGACCAAGCAGTATCAGGTGAATTCTATATTCCGGTGCCGTAGCAACTGCAGTAAAAACAATGGCGAGGACAGCAGCTGAGGCGCCCAATGCCATGCTGCCGGTATGAGGTAAAAATGCGAAAGCCCCAAGATAGAACAACGCGCCAAAGAGCCCTCCAAACAGATAAACGGGCCAGATTCGTTTGTCACCCAACAAATCTCCGGTAATATTCCCAAACCAGTAAAAGTTCAGCATATTCCAGATGATATGCCACAGTCCCTGGTGAAGAAACATGTGCGTAAGCAATGTCCATGGTCTGTACATCAACACCGAAAGATCTCCGGGCAAGGCAAGCCAGGGCAGCACATGCTGTCCGTAAAATTGCGGAAGGAACGCAGACATCAAGGCTGTAATGACAAACACCCCCGCATTGATCATGATCAATCTTGTGACCATATTGCCATGATCGAACGCGTTTTTTATATCATCAGTCAGCGAAGCAAACATATTTTTCTTTTTTATCGAAGACTGTCAAGTTTCCAGTATTTTACCATAACAAAGCCCATTACAGCACCTCCAACATGGGCAAAATGCGCAATTCCGTCCTGTGCTCCCGACAGCCCGGAGTACAGGCCCAGGCCGATAAAAATCAAGGCCATATATTTGGCTTTCATCGGTATGGGAGGAAAAAGCAACATCATCTGCGCATTCGGGAACATGGTGGCAAAAGCCGCAATGATGCCATATACAGCGCCAGAAGCACCTAAAATGGGTACGGGTGACATAAACATTTGTAAAACAGACGCAAGAAAACCACTGATTAGGTATAAAATCAGAAAACGTTTGGGCCCTACTATTTCCTCAACCCAGCTTCCAAACATATATAATCCCAGCATGTTGAAAAAAAGATGGCCAAAATCAGCATGCATAAACATATGGGTTACCCCCTGCACAGGTTCAAAGAAAGCAGATCCCGGCCGATATAAGATAAAATAGTTTTCAATGCCCTGAACAGGCAAAGCAAACCGGACAGCAACA